>NZ_JBEYYR010000005.1:0-56322 GCF_040645635.1 Streptomyces sp. NPDC046727 | reverse complement strand
GCCCCGGGGGCGCTGGCCCCGCCCCCCTGGGTGTCCCGGGGGGCGCGGCCGCGTCGGCCGCGCCACGTGACCGGCACAGTCTTCATGCCCTCATGTTCCCATTCCCGGTCACCGCTCTCGGAGGGGCCGCCCCCGCCCGGGGGAAGCGGGGACGGCCCGGTCGGGAGGTGGCTCACGCGGCCTTCACCGCGTCCACGGCGGGGGTGCGCATACCGCGCCAGGAGGGCAGCAGCGTGGCCCCGAACACCAGGAGCAGCGATCCGCCGACGATGGCGAGGTAGATGCCGATGGATCCGGAGGGCAGGTACGAGTCGCTCTTGACGAGGCTGTAAGGGACGATCGTCGTCGCGGAGGCGATCGTGCCGAGGACGGTGGCGATGACGCCGATCAGTACGCCCTCGACGGTCAGCATGCCGAGCACCTGGGCGCGGGTCGCGCCGGTGAGCCGCTGGAGACCGAACTCCGCGCTGCGTTTCCGGGTGACCGACACCAGGGTGTTGACGACGGTGATCGCGGCGTAGCCCACGATCATGGCGACGATGGTGTAGTTGGCGGAGACCAGGATCTGCTGGATCTGGTTGTTCCGGCCGGCCAGCGAGGAGCTGTCGTCCAGTTCGGTGCCGGGCACCCGGGCGGCCAGCGCGGCGAGTCGGTCGTGGACGTCGGTGCCGCTTCCGGAGGCGGTGCGCACCAGGATCTGGTGCGGCAGCCCGTCGCCGGTGTGCGGGGCGAGGCTCGTCGCGGGCAGCGTCAGATACTCCTGCTTGGGGTTGTCGGTGTACAGGGCCACGACGGTGGGGCGTACGGCGGTGCCGTCGCCGAGGTGCATCGGCAGCCGGTCGCCGACCTTGACGCCGTACGCGCGGGCCTTCTTGTCGGACAGGGCCACGGTGTCGCCGCGCAGCCCGGTGAGGGAGCCGGAGACCACGGGCAGGTCGAGGCTCTGCCGCACGCCGTCGGCGGAGACGCCGCGCAGGTCGACCTGGGCCGGTCCGCCGGGGCGGTCCACGAAGCCGCGGCTGGTGACGAATTCGGAGGCCGCGGACACCCCGGGGGTGGCACGCACCTTGTCGACGACGCCCGGGGCGAATCCGCCGGTCGTGGAGTCGAGGACGTAGTCGGCGAGGATGTTCCGGTCGTAGGAGGTCCGGGAGACGTGGTCCTCGGTGGACTGCATGTACAGGGTTCCGGTGGCGATGCCGATGAGCAGGACGATCGGGGCGACGGCGCCGGCCATGCGGACGCCGGCGGTGGCGGCGTTGCGCAGCGCGAGCTGCCCGGAGAGTCCGGACAGGGCGCGTACCGGCATCCGGAGCAGCGCCACCATGGCCTTGGTGATGCCGGGGGCGAGCAGGGCGAGGCCGATGCAGAACAGCACGGAGGCGGGTCCGGCGGTGCTGGCGAGGGTGGGGCCGTCCTCCATCACGGTGGCGGTGGCGACGGCCAGGCCGATGCCGTTGGCGAGGAAGAACAGGGCGAGCAGCAGCCGGGGCACGCTGAACCAGTGGGTGCCGGCGGTGGATTCGGCCAGGGCGGCGACCGGTTCGGTGCGGGCGGCCCGCCGTCCGGCGAAGCGGGTGGCGCCGGCCGCGGCCAGCACGGTGACGACCGCTCCGACGGCCATCGGGATCCAGCCGGCGTGGTAGACGATCGCCGAGGACACCACGCCGCTCGCGGTCAGGACGCCGAACAGCAGCCGCCCGATGGCGTACCCGGGCAGCAGGGCGAGCAGGACGGATCCCACGGACAGTACGGCCGTCTCGCTGAGGATCATGCGGCGCAATTGCTTCGGGGTGGAGCCGACGGCGCGCAGCAGGGCCATCTCGCGGGCGCGCTGCTGGAGGGACAGGCCGAGGGTGGAGGCGACGCCGAACATGACGATCAGGACGACCGAGGAGCCGAAGACCGCGGCGAGGATGACGACGGTGCGTTTACTGGCGAGGGTGCCGGGCAGTTCGGCCAGGCCCCGCTGCTCGCCGGTGAGCACCTCGGCGCGGTCACCGACCGCCGAGCGCACCGCGTCCGCGACGGTGGCGGCGCTCGTACCGGGTGCGGGCAGGACGCCGATGGAGTCGATCCGGCCGCCGGCGAGGGTGCGCGCCTCGTCGTCGGTGAAGAACACGGCGGCGTCGGGGTTGTGGTTCCCGTGCTGTTCGGCGATGCCGGTGACGCGGTACTGCCGGGTGGTGCCCTGGACGACGATGTCGACCGAGGATCCCGGGCGGGCGCCGACGCGGTCGGCGAGTTCCGCGTCGAGGACGGCCTCGCCGCCGGCGACGGGGGTTTTACCGGCGGCGAGGGTATAGGGGGTGAGCCGGGCGCTCGCCCAGCCGTGGCCGTACGAGGCGGACCTGCCGGTCACCGGCTTGCCGTCCTTGAGGACGGTGGCCGGGACCGACACGTCGCCGACGGCCGTGCGGACGCCGTCGACCGAGGCCACCTCGCCGACCAGGCCGGGGTCGATGCGGTGCCGCTCGGTCAGGGCGGTGGAGTCGTGGGTCTGTTCACCGGTGACGACGACCGGGGCGCCCCCCAGGCGCTGGGAGTCGGCCGCCATGCGGACGCCGGTCTCCATCAGTCCGCCGCAGCCGATGACGATGGCGGCGCCGAGGAACATGGCGAGGAAGGTCGCGACGAAGCTCGTCCTGCGGAACTTCAGGGTGCGCAGTGCCAGGCGCCACATCAGTACCGGCCCCCCGAGGGCTGCGGCGTGCTCGGCCGCTGGGTGTCGTCCTCCCAGGCGCCGAGCCTGGTCATCCGGGCGGCGACCGCGTCGGCCGTCGGCCGGTGCAGTTCACCGGCGAAGGCACCGTCGGCGAGGAAGACGACGCGGTCGGCGTAGGAGGCGGCGACCGGGTCGTGCGTGACCATGACCAGGGTCTGGCCCGCGGTGTCGACGGACTCGCGCAGCAGGGCGAGCACGGACGCGGCGGTGCGGGTGTCGAGGGCGCCGGTGGGTTCGTCGGCGAAGACCACGGCGGGGCGGGTCACCAGGGCGCGGGCGATGGCGACGCGCTGCTGCTGGCCGCCGGACAGCTGGGACGGCAGGTGGCCGAGCCGTTCGGCCAGGCCCACGCGCTGCACGACGGTGCGGATCAGGCTCTTGTCGGGCCGCTGCCCGGCCAGTTGCAGCGGCAGCGTGATGTTCTGCATGACCGTCAGCGCGGGCAACAGGTTGAAGGACTGGAAGATGAAGCCGATCCGGTCGCGGCGCAGCTTGGTCAGCCGGGTGTCGTCCAGGCCGGCGAGGTCGGTGCCGCCGACGGTGACCGTGCCGGAGGTGGGCTGGACGAGTCCCGCGGCGCAGTGCAGGAAGGTGCTCTTGCCCGATCCGGACGGGCCCATCACGGCGGTGAAGGTGCCGTCGGCGAAGCTCATGGTGAGCCCGCGGAGCGCGGCCACCTGGCTGTCTCCTCGGCCATAGGTCTTCGACACGGCGTCCAGCCGTACCGCCTCCGCCCGGCGGAGGTCCTGTGAAGTGTGCACTCGGGCTCAGCTCCCCTATGAGATATCGCGCTTCCCGCGCGGTGTCTGCGGACCACATTAGGAACGGTGCGCCCGCGGCACATTGGCATTCTCCGGTGGGTTCGAGGTAGAGGTTTCTCTACCTCGGGCATATTTGGCTCCCCTTCGAAAGGGCCGGTTGCCACCCGTGTCCCGGGGCGTGTCTGCGGGTACCTTCGAAGCCGTCCGAAGAATCTACGAAAGATGGGAAGTCCCATGGCCAGGAGGCCTGACCACGAGCTGACCGCGCAGGTCCGGCCGGACGGATATCTGGAGCTGGTGTCCCGGCGTACCGGGAAGCGGCACCGGTGCGGCCCACGCGGCACCACGATGTGGCTGGCGCTCCAGCGCACCGACTGGCAGCCGGAATCGGCCGCGGATGAAATCGCCGTGCAATTGGGGATCGATCCGGACAGTATCCGCTGTGATATCCAGGCGTGGTTGGCACATTTCCGCGAGGCCGGCGACTGAGGAAAAGGACGGGGCGGGGCGCCGCCGGGTTTCAGGGAGTGCCGGCGGCGCCCGTTTCCGTGAGCCACGCCTCGACCGCCTCGGCGGTGGCGTCCGCGAAATCCTCCAGAATCGTGAAGTGCGTGCCCGGTACGTCGACGGGTTCGTGCTCGGCGGGCCAGGCCGCCCGCCAGTCGTCGCCGATGCCGGTGGCGAAGGACTGCTCGGGCCGCACGAACAGCACGGGTGCCGCCAGGGCGCCCGGCAGGCAGTGCTGGATCAGGTCGCTGTAGCGGCTCATCGCGGCGAGGCGGGCGGTCCCGAAGCCGCCGAGGGCCGACTCACGGTCCAGCATGCCGTCGAACATCTGCCGCCACAGCTCGTCCTTGCCGTCGTCCCCGGGCAGATAGGTGTCCAACAGCACCACACCCGCGGCCGGTTGTCCCGTCTTCTGCATGATCTCGGCCGCCGCGTGGGCGAACTGGCCGCCGGAGGAGTAGCCGACGAGCACATACGACTGCCCGTCCGGGCAGGCCCGGCGGATGCCCTCGACGACCACCTCCAGCACCGCGTCCACGGTGCGGGGCAGTGCCTCGCCGGGGCCGAAGCCGGGCACCGTGGGCACCAGGACATCCCGGCGGCCCTGGAAGTGCCGGGCGAAGCGGGCGTACTGGTGGGCGCCGCCGAGTGCCATCGGCGAGGGCAGGCAGACGAGCCGCGGAGCGGCACCGCCGGCGGCCAGCCGCACCGGGTCGGTGACATCGCCGAACTCGGGCAGGGAGGAGAAGCCGGGCAGGATGTCGGCGACGGTCCGCAGCAGTTCGATGGCCCGCCCCATGCGTCCGTCGGCCGCCGCGCGCCGCACCAGCCCGCTGACCGATTCCAGGTCACCGGCGCCGTCCGGGTCGGGCGCGCCGCCGGCCAGGTGTCCGCGCAGGGCGGCGGCGAGGGCGGCCGGGGTGCGGTGGTCGAACACGGCACCGGCCGGCAGGGTGATCCCCAGGGCGGTACCGAGGGCGCCGCGGAGTTCGGCCGCGGAGACGGAGTCCATGCCGATCTCCAGGAAGACGGCGTCGGGCTCGACGGCCTCCGGTCCCGCGTGGCCGAGGATCGCGGCGGTCTGGGCCCGGACCACATCGGTCAGCAGCGCCTCCTGCTCGGCGGGCGCGCGGGCGGCCAGCCGCTGCCGCAGTGGCTCGGCGGGTTCGGCGGCTGCGGCCGGCACCGGCTCGGCGAGCGGACCGGCGGTGAGAGCCACATCCGCGTTCAGCCAGTACCGCTCGTGCCGGAAGGCGTAGGTGGGCAGTTCGGCGCGGGCCGTACCGGGGAAGAGCGCCGCCCAGTCGGGGGTCAGGCCGTCGGTGTGCAGGCGGGCGAGGCCGGACATGAGGGCCGCGGGCTCGCCGCCGTGGCGCCGGCCGAGGGCGACGAGGACGGCGCCGTCGGCCGGCACGGATTCGCGGGCGAGACCGGTCAGGACGGCGTCGGGTCCGAGTTCCACGAAACGGCCGACGCCAGTGGTGCCGAGCGCGGCGACGGCATCGGCGAACCGGACCGTCTCCCGTACGTGCCGCACCCAGTGGCCGGGGTCGCACAGCTGCTCGCCGTCGGCAGGACGGCCGGTGAGGGTGGACACCAGCGCAATGCGCGGCTGATGGTAGGTCAGCTTCTCGGCGACAGCCCGGAATTCATCGAGCATGCCGTCCATCAGGGGTGAGTGGAAGGCGTGCGAGACGGCGAGCCGCTTGGTCTTCGCGAAGCCGGCCGCGGCGGCGAGCACCGCCGCCTCCTCACCCGAAAGCACCACGGAGGACGGGCCGTTGACGGCGGCGAGCCCCACGCGGTTGTCCAGCAGCGGCCGTACTTCGTCCTCGGTGGCCTGTACGGCGACCATCGCGCCGCCTTCCGGCAGCGCCTGCATGAGCCGGCCGCGCGCGGCGACCAGGGTGCAGGCGTCGTCCAGATCGAGTACGCCCGCCACATGCGCGGCGGCGAGTTCCCCGACGGAGTGCCCGGCGACGGCGTCGGGCCGTACGCCGAAGGACTCCAGCAGCCGGAACAGGGCCACCTCGTAAGCGAACAGCGCCGTCTGCGCGTACTGGGTGCGGTGGACCGCGTCGGCGTCGTCGCCCGCCAGCACCCCGGCCAGGTCCAGGCCGAGCCGGGCGTCGATCGCGTCGAATGCCTCGGCGAACACCGGGTAGTGGGCGCGGAGTTCGAGGCCCATGCCGAGGCGCTGGGCGCCCTGGCCGGTGAACAGGAACGCCGTACGAATCCCCGGCCGCGCCCTGCCGGTCGCGGCCGTGGGTGCGGGCGCACCCGTGGCGAGGGCGTGCAGAGCGTCCAGGAGCTGGTCCCGGTCGGTACCGGTGACGGCAGCGCGGTGGTCGAAGCCGCTGCGCCGGGTGCCGAGGGCCCGGGCGACGGCCGCCGGGTGCGGCTCGGGCCGGTCGGCGAGGAAGGCGTGCAGACGCTCGGCCTGCGCGGAGAGGGCCTGGGCGGAACGGGCGGACAGGGGCCATACGACAGCGGGGGCGTCCGGTTCGACAACCGGCGGCTCCTCCCTCGAAGCCTCCTCGATGATCGTGTGGGCGTTGGTGCCGCTGATCCCGAAGGAGGAGATGCCGGCCCGGCGCGGTCGGTCGGTCCGGGGCCACGGCTGATGTTCCGTCAGCAGGCTGACCCGGCCGGCGTCCCAGTCGACCTTCGTGGACGGCTGATCCACGTGCAGGGTCTTCGGCAGCACACCGTTGCGCATGGCCATCACCATCTTGATGACGCCCGCGACCCCGGCAGCGGCCTGGGTGTGCCCGATGTTGGACTTGACCGAGCCCAGCCACAGCGGCTCCTCCCGGTCCTGGCCGTAGGTGGCCAGCAGGGCCTGCGCCTCGATCGGGTCGCCCAGCGTCGTACCGGTGCCGTGCGCCTCCACCGCGTCCACGTCCACGGCCGACAGCCGGGCCGCCACCAGCGCCTGCCGGATCACCCGCTGCTGCGACGGGCCGTTCGGTGCCGTCAGGCCGTTGGACGCACCGTCCTGGTTGACGGCCGAGCCACGGACCACGGCCAGCACCTCGTGACCGTTGCGCCGCGCGTCCGACAGACGTTCCAGGACGAGGACGCCCAGACCCTCGGAGAACCCGGTACCGGCCGCGTCGTCGGCGAAGGACCGGCAGCGCCCGTCCGGGGAGAGGGCGCCCTGCCTGCTGAACTCCACGTAGGTGCCCGGCGAGGCCATCACCGTCACTCCCCCGGCCAGCGCCAGGGTGCACTCGCCCTGCCGGAGCGCCTGGGCGGCCAGGTGCAGGGTGACGAGCGACGAGGAGCAGGCGGTGTCGACGCTGAGCGTCGGGCCCTCCAGGCCGAGGGTGTAGGCGACGCGGCCGGAGACGATGCTGCCGGAGCCGAAGCTGCCGAAGTAGTCGTGGTACATGACGCCCGCGAACACGCCGGTGCGGCTGCCGCGCAGCGACACCGGGTCGATGCCGGCGTTCTCCAGCGCCTCCCAGGAGCCTTCGAGGAGCAGCCGCTGCTGCGGGTCCATGACGAGGGCCTCGTTCGGGCCGATGCCGAAGAACGCGGCGTCGAAGTCGCCCGCGTCGTGCAGGAATCCGCCCTGGCGGGTGTACGAGCGGCCGGGCGCGCCCGGCGCCGGGTCGTACAGGCCGGGGTCCCAGCCGCGGTCGTCGGGGAACTCGGTGATGCCCTCGCCGCCGTCCGCGACCAGGCGCCACAGGTCCTCGGGGGACCGGACGCCGCCCGGGTAGCGGCAGGCCATGCCGACGATCGCGACGGGTTCCCGGGCCGCCGCGGTCAGGGTCCGGTTGCGTTCCCGCAGCCGCTCGATCTCCTTCAGCGAGGCGCGCAGCGCCTCCACCATCCTGGTGTCCGGCTTCTCGGACTCGGCCATGGTCCTCTTCCTTGTCGCGGGCGTCGTCACAGGGCGTCGTCGTCCTCGACGAGATCGTCGAGCGCCATGCTGATCAGGCTCTCGGCGTCCATCGCGTCGATCGACGCGCGGCCGGGTCCGCCGTCCGCCGCCGGCTGCGGCGCGGGTCGCACCCCGGCGAGTTCGAGCAGGCTGTCCAGCAGGCCGGCCTCGCGGAGCCGCCCCACCGGGATGGCGGCGAGCGCGGCCCGCACGCCGTCCTCCTCGTCGCGCGGGCCGTCGCCGGTGCGCGGGGCCAGCTCGACGGCGAGGTGGTCGGCGAGCGCGGCCGGAGTGGGGTGGTCGAAGACGAGCGTCGCGGTCAGCCGGAGGCCGGTGGCCTCGTTGAGCCGGTTGCGGAACTCGACGGCGGTCAGCGAGTCGAACCCGAGGTCCTTGAAGGGCAGTTCGTTCTCGAACTCCTCGATACCGAGCACGGTCCGGGCCTCGTCCCGCACCAGCCGCAGCAGCCGTCCGGTGCGTTCCTCGGGGGCGAGGCCGGCGAGTTCGCGGCGCAGTGCCGACGCGGCGGCCGTCGCGCCGGACCCGGTCCGGCGCGGTGCCCGCACCAGGGAGCGCAGCAGCGGGGCGACGCGGGCGGCGTCGCGCGGGGCGAGATCGAGGCGGGCCGGCAGCAGGACCGGCTCGTCGCGGCCCACGCCCGTGTCGAACAGGGCGAGCCCCGCCTCCGCGTCGAGGGCGAGCACGCCGCCGGAGGCGACGCGGCGGGCGTCGGTGTCGCCGAGCCGGTCGGCCATGCCGCCGCTGCCCGCCCAGGCGCCCCAGGCCAGCGAGACCGCGGGCAGGCCGAGCGACCTGCGGTGGGCGGCGAGGGCGTCGAGGAAGGTGTTGCCCGCGGCGTAGCCGGACTGGCCGGGGCTGCCGAGCAGACCGGCCGCGGAGGAGAACAGCACGAACGCCGTCAGGGGCCGCTCGCGGGTCAGTTCGTGCAGGTTCCAGGCGGCGTCCAGCTTCGGCCGGAGCACCGCGTCGAGCCGCTCGGGGGTGAGCGAGGTCAGGACGGCGTCGGCGAGGACGCCCGCGGTGTGCACGACCGCGGAGACGGGGTGCTCGTCCAGGACGTGGGCGAGGGTGGCGCGGTCGGCGGCGTCGCAGGCGACGATGGTCACGTGCGCGCCGAGCTCGGCCAGTTCCTCGCACAGCTCGGCCGCGCCGGGTGCCTCGGGGCCGCCGCGGCTGAGCAGCACCAGCCGCTCGGCGCCGTGCGCGGTGACCAGGTGCCGGGCGACCAGCCGGCCCAGGGCGCCGGTGCCGCCGGTGACGAGGACGCCGCCGGACCAGTCGGCCGGGGCAGGCCCGGCCAGGCGCGGGGCGCGCACCAGCCGGGGCACGCTCACCGCGCCGTCCCGGAGCGCCAGCTGGGGTTCACCGGAGGCGACGGCGGAGGGCAGCAGGCGCCGGGAAGCGTCGGAGTCGTCCAGGTCGGCGAGGACCAGGCGGCCCGGGTGTTCGGACTGGGCGGAGCGGACGAGGCCCCACGCGGCGGCGGCGCCGGGGTCGGTGACGTCCGCGGAGGCGGGTCCGGTCGCGCCGTGGGTGACCACCACCAGGGTGGTGTCGGCGAACCGGGTGTCGGCCAGCCAGTCCTGCACCAGGGCGAGCAACCGCTGGAGTCCGGCCCGGACCGCCTGTGCTCCGTCGCCCCCGGTGTGCACGACGACCAGGGTGTCGGGGGCCTGTTCGGCGGCCCGGTCCGGATCGGTGGTGACGGCGACCTCCGCGACCTCGCCGGCCAGGGCGGCGGCCAGCTCCTCGCCGCCGGCACCGAGTACGGTCCACCGCCCGGCCTGCGGGGCCGCGGGCACGGCGACCGGCACCCAGTCCAGGGCGAACAGGTCGTCGTGTCCGCCCGCGGCGGCCGCGGCGATCCGCTCCGGGTCCACCTCGCGCAGCGACAGCGCAGCGACCCGCGCCACGGGCCGACCGGTCTCGTCGGCGGCCTCGATGCGCACCGCGCCGGTGCCGGCCGGCGCGATCCGCACCCGCAGACGGGTCGCGCCCCGCGTGTACAGCTCGACACCGCTCCACGCGAAGGGCAGCGCCATACGCTCCCCGGCTCCGGCGCGCAGCCCGATGGTGTGCAGGGCGGCGTCGAACAGCGCCGGGTGCAGCCCGAACCCGAGGGTGTCGGTGGGGACGGAGACCTCGGCGTACGCCTCGTCGCCGTACCGCCAGGCCGCGCGCAGGCCCTGGAAGCGGGGCCCGTACTCGGCGCCCAGCTCCGCCAGCCGCTCGTAGACTCCGGCCAGGTCGACCGGTTCGGCGCCGGTCGGCGGCCAGGTGGTGAGGTCGTGGCCCGGCCTTGCCTCGGCGGGCCGCAGCACGCCGGTGGCGTGGGTGGTCCACGGGGCGTCGTCGGCCGCGGCGGCGTACACCCGGAAGGCGCGGGCGCCGGTCGCGTCGGGCTCGCCGACCGTGCACTGGAGGCGGACGGCGCCGTCCTCGGGCAGGAGCAGCGGTTCGGTGACGGTCAGCTCCTCCACCGTGCCGCAGTCGACGCGGGCCCCGGCGGCGAGGGCCATCTCCACGAAGGCGGTGCCCGGCAGCAGCGGCACTCCGCCGACGCTGTGGTCCGCCAGCCACGGGTGGTCGGCGAGGGAGAGGCGGCCGGTGTGCAGGGTGCCGTCGGCGCCGGCGAGTTCGACGGCGGTGCCGAGCAACGGGTGGTCGGCGGCCGGGCGCGGCAGGCCGAGGTCGCCGGTCATCCAGTAGCGGCTGCGCTGGAAGGCGTACGTCGGCAGGTCCGAGCCGTCGCGGTGGGGCAGCAGGCCCGTCCAGTCCACGTCGGCGCCGTGCACGTGCAGGGCGGAGAGCCCGGTGAGCAGGGCCTCGGTCTCCGCGCGGTCCTTGCGCAGCAGCGGTACGACGGCCGTACCGTCGGGCAGGCACGCGCCGGCCGCGGCGGTCAGCGCGCTGCCCGGCCCGACCTCCGCGAAGTGCCGTGCGCCGGCCTCGTGCAGGGCGGTGACGGCGTCGGCGAAGCGGACGGCCTCGCGGGCGTGCCGCACCCAGTACGCGGGCGTCGACAGCTCGTCGGGGGCGGCCGGGGCGCCGGTGAGGGTGGACACCAGCGGGATCCGCAGCGTCCCGTACGACAGGGATGCGGCGATCTCGCGGAACTCCTCCAGCATCGGCTCCATCAGGGCCGAGTGGAAGGCGTGGCTGACGGCCAGCTCCTTGGCGCGTTCGAAGCGGGCGGCCAGGGCGCGGGCCGCTGCGGCGGGGCCGGAGACGACGACGGACGCGGGCCCGTTGACGGCGGCGATCCCGACGCCGTCGCGCAGCAGGGGCGTGACCTCGTCCTCGGTGGCGCGTACGGCGATCATCGCGCCGCCCTCGGGCAGGGCCTGCATCAGGCGTCCCCGGGCGGCGACGAGGGTGCAGGCGGCCTTCAGGTCGAGCACGCCCGCGACATGGGCCGCGGCGATCTCGCCGACGGAGTGCCCGGCGAGCAGGTCGGGCCGGACGCCGAACGACTCCAGCAGCCGGTACAGGGCCACTTCGACGGCGAAGAGCGCGGGCTGGGTGTACTCGGTGCGCTCCAGCAGCCCGGCGGAGTCCAGGACGTCGGCGAGCGGCCGGTCCAGCAGCGGGTCGAGGTGGGCGCGGACCTCGTCGTGGGCGGCGGCGAAGGCGGGGAAGGCCGCCGCGAGGCGGGTTCCCATGCCCGGCAGCTGCGAGCCCTGGCCGGGGAAGAGGAGGGCGAGCCTGCCGTCGGTCGCGGTGCCGAGGACGCCGGACGGAGGTGTCCGGCCCTCCGCCACCGCCCGGACGCCCGCGGTCAGTTCGTCCCGTGTGCGGCCGAGGACGGCGGCCCGGTGGCCGAGCCGGGTGCGGGCGTGGGCGAGTGCGCCGGCGAGGCGGTGCGGGTCGGTGTCCGGGGCGGCCGACAGGTGCTCCAGCAGCCGGGCCGCCTGGGCGCGCAGGGCGTCCGGGGTGTGGCCGGAGAGCAGCCACGGCACGGTGTCCGTCGCCGGGGCGGCGGGCTCCTGGACCGGCTCTTCGGCGGGCGCGGCCTCGACGATCACATGGGCGTTGGTGCCGGAGATGCCGAAGGAGGAGATGCCGGCGCGGCGCGGGCGGCCCGGGTCGGGCCAGGGGCGGTTCTCGGTGAGCAGCCGGACGTTGCCGCCCTCCCACTCCACGTGCCGGGAGGGCCGGTCGATACCGAGGCTGGCGGGCAGGGTCTCGTTGCGGATGGCCTCCACCATCTTGATGACCCCGGCGACACCGGCGGCGGCCTGGGTGTGGCCCAGGTTGGACTTGACCGAGCCGAGCCACAGCGGGCGGTCCTCGGTGTGCTCGGTGCCGTACGTGGCGATCAGCGCCTGGGCCTCGATGGGGTCGCCGAGGGTGGTGCCGGTGCCGTGCGCCTCGACCACGTCGACGTCGGCCGCCTGGACGCCGGCCGCCTGCAGGGCGCGGCGGATGACGCGCTGCTGGGCGGGTCCGTTGGGGGCGCTGATGCCGTTGGAGGCGCCGTCCTGGTTGACGGCGGTGCCGCGCAGCACGGCGAGGATCTTCCGGCCGTGACGGCGGGCGTCGGAGAGCCGTTCCAGCAGCAGGACGCCGGCACCCTCGCCGAAGCCGGTGCCGTCGGCCGCGTCCGCGAACGGCTTGCAGCGGCCGTCCCGGGACAGGCCGCGGTGCCGGCTGAACTCCACGAAGGTGCCCGGGGTGGCCATGACGGTCACTCCCCCGGCCAGCGCCAGCGAGCAGTCCCCGTCGCGCAGCGCCTGCGCGGCCAGGTGCAGCGCCACCAGCGAGGAGGAGCAGGCCGTGTCGACGGACAGGGTCGGCCCTTCCAGGCCGAGGGTGTAGGCGACCCGGCCGGAGACCACGCTGCCGGAGCCGAAGCTGCCGAAGTAGTCGTGGTACATCACGCCCGCGAACACGCCGGTGTCGGAGCCGCGCAGGCCGGCGGGGTCGATCGAGGCGCGCTCCAGCGCCTCCCAGGAGGTCTCCAGCAGCAGCCGCTGCTGGGGGTCGGTGACCTCGGCCTCCTCGTCGTCCATGGCGAAGAACGCCGGGTCGAAGTCGGCGGCGTCGTACAGGAAGGCGCCGTGCCGGGTGTAGCTGGTGCCGGGCCGGTCCAGTGTCGGGTCGTACAGGTTGTCCACGTCCCAGCCGCGGTCGGCCGGGAACGCGCCGATGGCGTCCCGTCCTTCGGCCACCAGCCGCCACAGCTCCTCCGGCGAGCCGATGCCGCCGGGGAAGCGGCAGGCCATGCCGATGACGGCGATCGGTTCGTCGGCCGGGGCGCTCCGCGGGGCGGTGCGGGCGGTCGCCTCGGCGAGGGCACCGGTGAGTTCGCCGAGCAGGTGGCGGGCGAGTTCCGCGGGCGTGGGGTGGTCGAACACGAGGGTGGCGGGCAGGCGGAGGCCGGTGGCGGCGGAGAGCCGGTTGCGCAGTTCCACGGCCGCCAGCGAGTCGAAGCCGAGTTCCCGGAAGGCCAGGGTGCGGCCGACGTCCTGGGCGGAGCGGTAGCCGAGGATGGTCGCGACGTGGCTCTGCACGAGCTCGGTGAGGAACGGTTCGCGCTCCGCCTCCAGCAGGCCGGCGAGCCGGTCCCGCAGGGCGTCGGCGCCGCCGGTCGCCGCCTGCCCGGTGGCCGCGCCGGCCCGGTGCGGTGGCACGAGGCCACGGAACAGCGGGGCCAGGCCCTCGCCCTGGGCGCGCAGCGCGGCCAGGTCCAGCCGCACCGGCAGGACGGCGGGGTCGTCGCCGCGCAGGGCGGCGTCGAAGAGGGCGACACCCTCCTCCGTCTCCAGCGGGGCGACACCGCCGCGGGCGATGCGCGTGAGGTCCGTCTCGTCCAGGGTGCCGGTCATGCCGCCGGCCCGCGCCCACAGGCCCCAGGCCAGCGAGTGCGCGGGCAGGCCGAGGCCACGGCGGTGTACGGCGAGGGCGTCGAGGTAGGCGTTGGCGGCGGCGTAGTTGGCCTGGCCCGGCGAGCCGAGCGTGGCGGCGGACGAGGAGAACAGCACGAACGCCGACAGGTCCAGCTCCGCGGTGAGCTCGTGCAGGTTCCAGGCGGCGTCGGCCTTGGGCCGGAACACCGTGTCGAACCGCTCCGGGGTCAGGGAGGTGAGCACGCCGTCGGCGAGGACGCCGGCCGCGTGGATCACGGCGGTCAGCGGCCGGTCGGCCGGTACGGCGTCCAGCACGGCGGCGAGCGCGGCGCGGTCGGCGACGTCACAGGCGGCGCTCGTCACCTCGGCGCCCAGCTCGGTGAGTTCGGTGACGAGGTCGTCCGTCGCGCCGCCGCGGCTGAGCAGGAGCAGGTGCCGGACGTTCCGCTCGGCGACGAGGTGGCGGGCGAGGATCCGGCCGAGGGCGCCGGTGGCGCCGGTGAGCAGCACCGTGCCGCTGCCGAGGCCGGCGTCGGTGGCGGGGTCCACGTCGCCGGTCGCGCGAACCAGCCGCGGTACCAGCCATGTCCCGTCGCGGAAGGCCAGGTGCGGCTCGCCGGTGGCCACCGCCTCGGCGAGGCGGTCGGCATCCGGCTGCTGCCCGGCCTCGGCCTCGATCAGCACGATACGGCCGGGGTGCTCCGACTGGGCGGAG
This sequence comes from Streptomyces sp. NPDC046727, assembly GCF_040645635.1. Taxonomy (NCBI): domain Bacteria; kingdom Bacillati; phylum Actinomycetota; class Actinomycetes; order Kitasatosporales; family Streptomycetaceae; genus Streptomyces; species Streptomyces sp. NPDC046727. The sequence goes on along the minus strand of NZ_JBEYYR010000005.1, from coordinate 41,852 downwards.
CGGACCAGGCCGCCGGCCGCGGCTCCGGCCGGGTCGGTGCCGGTGACGACGACGAGGGTGAGGTCGTCGTCGGCGAGCCGGGCCCGCAGCTCGTCCAGGACCGTGTCGACGGCCGCGCGGGTCTCGGCGGCGCTCACTCCGGCCGGGACACGCACCACTTCCACCGCCTCGGCGGCCTGCGTGGCCGAAGGTGCCGGCACCCAGTCCACCCGGTACAGCCCGCCCGCGCGCGCCGAACGTGCCGCCGCCTGGAGCGCTTCGGTCCTCAGCGGCCGCAGGGTGAGCGAGTCGACGGTGGCGACGGGCGCGCCCGTCGGGTCGGCGAGCGTGAGCGAGACCGTGCCCTCGCCGGTGGGCCGGACGCGGACGCGCAGGGCGGTCGCCCCGGTGGCGTACAGCCGTACCCCGGACCAGGCGAACGGCAGCAGTGCCTCGTCGCCCGCGGCGTCGGTGAGGCCGACGGTGTGCAGGGCGGCGTCCGACAGGGCCGGGTGGAGCCCGAAACCGTCGGGTGTCGCGTCGGTGGTGACCTCCGCGTACAGGCCGTCCTCGGTGCGCCAGGCGGCACGCAGGCCCTGGAACAGGGGCCCGTAGCCGAGGCCGAGGGCGGCGAGTTCGTCGTACAGGCCGTCCAGGCTGATGGCTTCGGCACCCTGCGGGGGCCAGGCGGTGAGCGGGTCGGCGGTGACCGGGAGGGTGCCGGTGGGGGCGAGCAGGCCGTCGGCGTGCCGGGTCCACGGCAGGTCCTCGTCGGGGCTCTCCGGACGGGACCAGACGGTGACCGGGCGGGTCTCACCGTCGGGGGCGCCGACGACGACCTGGAGCTGGACGGCGCCGTGGTCGGGCAGGACCAGCGGTGCGTGCAGGGTGAGTTCCGCGATGTCGCCGCAGCCGACCTGGTCGCCGGCGCGCAGGGCCAGCTCCAGGTGCCCGGTGCCGGGGAAGAGCAGCCGGCCGCCGACCCGGTGGTCCTCCAGCCAGGGCTGGGTGCCCGGGGAGAGCCGGCCGGTGAGGACGGCTCCCTCGCTGTCGGCCCGTACCATCGCGGCACCGAGCAGGGCGTGGTCGGTGGGGGCGAGTCCGGCGGAGGTGACGTCGGCGCCGCTCGCGGTGCTGTCGAGCCAGTACCACTCGTGCTGGAAGGCGTAGCCGGGCAGCGGGACGCGGCGCGGTCGGCGGCCCTCGGCGACGGCGGCCCAGTCGACGGTCGCGCCCTGGGTGAAGGCCTCGCCGAGTGCGGTCAGCAGCCGGTCCCGGCCGCCCTCGTCGCGGCGCAGGGAGCCGACGGCGGCCACGGCGTCGTCGGTCTCCTGGATGCCGACGGTCAGTACGGGGTGCGGGCTGGACTCGACGAACAGCTGGTGCCCGTCGGCGACGGCGGCCTGTACGGCCTGCTCGAACAGGACGGTGCCGCGCAGGTTGGTGTACCAGTACCCGGCGTCCAGTTCCGCTGTGTCGACGGGGCCGCCGGTGACCGTGGAGTAGAACGGCACCTGGGTGCTGCGCGGCTCGATGCCGTCGAGGACGTCCGCCAGGCGTGCGCGGAGGGTCTCGACGTGGGCGCTGTGGGAGGCGTAGTCCACGGGCAGGCGCTTGGCGCGGACGTTCTCCTCCCGCAGCCGGGCGAGGAGTTCGTCGAGGGCGTCGGGGTCGCCGGACACCACCGTGGAGGCGGCGCCGTTCACGGCGGCGACCGACAGCCGGCCGTCCCAGGCGGTGAGCCGGGCGCGGACCGCGTCGGCACCCTCGCCGACGGACATCATGCCGCCGGAGCCGGACAGCAGCTCGGCGATGGCCCGGGAGCGCAGGGCGACGACACGGGCGCCGTCCGGGAGGGACAGGGCGCCGACCGCGCAGGCGGCGGCGATCTCGCCCTGGGAGTGGCCGATGACGGCGGCCGGGGTGACGCCGTACGCGCTCCAGGTGTGCGCCAGGGACACCATCACGGCCCACAGCAGCGGCTGGACGACGTCGACGCGGTCCAGGTCGCCGCGCAGCTCGGTGCGGAAGTCCCAGTCGGTGTACGGCGCGAGAGCGGCGGCGCACTCGGCCATGCGGGCGGCGAACACCGGGGACTCTTCGAGGAGTTCGGTGGCCATGCCGGGCCACTGGGAGCCCTGGCCGGGGAAGACGAACACGGGCCGGGCGCGGCCGGGCGCGGTGCCCTCGGCGAGGTTGCGGGCGGTGCCGCCGTCGGCCAGCGCGGCCAGGGCGCCGCGCAGTTCGTCCGCGTCGGTCCCGGTGATCGCGGCGCGGTGGGCGAAGCGGGCGCGGGTGGTGGCCAGCGACCAGCCGACGTCGGACGGGTGCAGTTCGGGGTGGGCGTCGAGGTGGCCGAGGAGGGCGGCGGCCTGGCCGGCGAGGGCGGCGGGTGTCCTGGCGGTGAGCAGCCACGGGACGGCGGGGCCGCGGGGTGCGGTGGGCTCCGGCTCGGCGGGGGCGGGCGGTGCCTGTTCGAGGATGACGTGGGCGTTGGTGCCGCTGATCCCGAAGGAGGAGACACCGGCCCGGCGCGGCCGGCCCGGCTGCGGCCAGTCCCGCTGCTCCGTCAGCAGCCGTACCTTCCCGGCGTCCCAGTCGACCTTGGTGGACGGCTGATCCACGTGCAGGGTCCGTGGCAGCACGCCGTGCCGCATCGCCATGACCATCTTGATGACGCCCGCGACCCCGGCGGCGGCCTGGGTGTGCCCGATGTTGGACTTGACCGAGCCCAGCCACAGCGGCTCCTCGCGGTCCTGGCCGTAGGTGGCCAGCAGGGCCTGCGCCTCGATCGGGTCGCCCAGCGTCGTACCGGTGCCGTGCGCCTCCACGACGTCCACGTCGGCGGTGGTGAGGCGCGCGTTCTCCAGCGCTTCGCGGATGACGCGTTCCTGGGAGGGGCCGTTGGGCGCGGTGAGGCCGTTGGAGGCGCCGTCCTGGTTGACGGCGGTGCCGCGGACGACGGCCAGTACCTCGTGGCCGTTTCGCCGGGCGTCGGAGAGCCGTTCCACGACCAGGACGCCGACGCCCTCGCCCCACACGGTGCCGCCCGCCGCGTCGGCGAAGGCGCGGGTGCGGGCATCGGGGGCGAGCGCGCCCTGCCTGCTGAACTCGATGAACGTCTCCGGGGTGGCCATCACGGCGACACCGCCGACCAGGGCGAGGCTGGACTCGCCCTGCCGCAGCGACTGGGCGGCCAGGTGCAGCGCCACCAGCGAGGAGGAGCAGGCGGTGTCGACGGACAGCGACGGGCCCTCCAGGCCCAGGGTGTAGGCGATGCGGCCGGAGATGATGCTGCCGGAGCCGAAGCTGCCGAAGTAGTCGTGGTACTGGACTCCGGCGAACACTCCGGTGCGGCTGCCCTTGAGGGTGTGCGGGTCGATGCCCGCGCTCTCCAGCGCCTCCCAGGACGCCTCCAGCAGGAGCCGCTGCTGCGGGTCCATGACGAGGGCTTCCTTGGGGCTGATGCCGAAGAACGGGGCGTCGAACTCGCCCGCGTCGTGCAGGAATCCGCCCTCGCCGACGTAGGAGGTGTCGGGGCGCTGCCGGGTGGGGTCGACGATCCGGTCCACGTCCCAGCCCCGGTTGGCGGGGAACGGCGTGATGGCGTCGGTGCCGTCGGCGACCAGCCGCCACAGGTCCTCGGGGGTACGGACGTCGCCCGGGTAGCGGCAGGCCAGGCCGACGATCGCCAGCGGCTCGTCCGCGCGCGCCCTCCCGGTACGGCGGCTTCGGCGCGCTGCGGCGGTCCGGGCGCCGCCGACCAGGGTGCCGAGGTGGGCGGCGAGTGCCTCGGGCGAGGGGTGGTCGAAGACGAGGGTGGCGGACAGCCGCCGGCCCAGCTCGGCGGAGAGCGAGTTGCGCAGCTCGATCGCGGCGAGCGAGTCGAAGCCGAGGTCCTTGAAGGCCCGGTCGGTCTCGACACGGCCGGGGTCGGCGTGCCCGAGCACGGCGGCCACATGGGTGCGGACGGTGTGCAGCAGCGCCTCGGCGCGCTCCTCGTCGCCGAGCGCGGCGATACGTTCGGCGAAGCCGGCGTCGGCGCCCTCGGCGGCGGCCTCCCGGCGCACCGGGCGACCCGCCAGCGCGCGGAGGACGGGTGCGAGGCCGCTGCCCTGGGCGCGCAGCGCGGCCAGGTTCAGCCGCACCGGCGCCAGCGCGGGACGGCCGGCGCGTACCGCCCGGTCGAACAGCGCGGTGCCCTCCTCGGCCGAGAGGGCGGTCATGCCGCCGCGCGCCATCCGGGCGCGGTCCGCCTCCTCCAGGGAGCTGGTCATGCCGCCGGACGGAGCCCACGGTCCCCACGCCAGCGACAGGGCGGGGGCGCCCTGGGCGTGGCGGTGCGCGGCGAGGGCGTCCAGGACGGCGTTGGCGGCGGCGTAGTTGCCCTGGCCCGGGGCGCCGACGGTGCCGGCGACGGACGAGAACAGCACGAACGCCACGCGAGGGGAGGTCAGTTCGTGCAGGTGGAGAGCGCCGAGTGCCTTCGGCGCGAGGACCGTGTCGATCCGCTCGGGGGTGAGCGAGGAGATCACGCCGTCGTCCAGGACGCCGGCGGCGTGGACGACCGCGGTGAGCGGGTGCTGGGCCGGGATGCCGGCCAGGACGGCGGCGAAGCTGTCCCGGTCGGCGACGTCGCAGGCGTGTGCCGTGGCCGTGGCGCCCAGGCCGGCGAGTTCGGCGACCAGGTCGGCGGAGTCGCCCGACCGGCTGAGGAGAGCGAGGTGGCGGACGCCGTACGCGCTGACCAGGTGGCGGGCGAGCACCGGGCCTAGGCCGCCGGTGGCGCCGGTGAGCAGCACCGTGCCCTCGGGGTCGAGCGTCAGCCCGGCCGAGTGGTCGGGGAGTTCGGCGCGCACCAGTCGTGCCGCACGGGCCGTGCCGGAGCGCACCGCGATCTGCGGTTCGCCGGAGGCGAGGACGGCGGGCAGTACGGCATCGGCGTCCGCGCCCGGTTCGAGGTCGAGCAGGACGAACCGGTCCGGGTTCTCCGACTGCGCGGACCGCACCAGGCCCCATACGGCCGCGCCGGCCAGGTCGGGCACGTCCTCCTCCGCGACGCTCACCGCGCCGCGGGTGACGATCGCCAGCGGGCGCGGGTCGTCTTCCTGGAGGGCGGTGAGGGCGGTGCGCAGAGCCTCGCGTACGGCGGTGGCGTCCGTCCCCGGTGTGCTGTGCAGGACGCGGTGGTCGGTGTCGGGGGCGTCGGTCTCCAGGGGCAGCGGCTGCCAGTCGAGGGCGAACAGGGCGTCGGCGGTGGTGTCGCGGGCGGCCCGCAGGTGGGTGAGCGGGCGGGAGGCGAGCGAGGTGACCGTGGCGACGGGGGCGCCGGTGGCGTCGGCGAGGTCGACGGCGAAGGCGTGCGCGCCGGTGGGTACGAGCCGGGCGCGCAGCACGGAGGCGCCGACGGCGTGCAGGCTGACGCCCCCGAACAGGAACGGCAGGCGGGCGGTGTCGTCGGCGGATCCGTCGCCGAGCAGGGCCAGGGAGTGCAGGGCGGCGTCGAACGCGGCCGGGTGGAGGCCGAAGCGGGGCGCGTCGGCGGCGGGCCGCTCCGGCAGCCGTACCTCGGCGAACAGCTCCTCGCCGCGCCGCCAGGCGGCCGTCAGGGCCCGGAAGGCGGGGCCGTACTCCAGTCCGGCGGCGGCGTGCCGCTCGTACAGGCCGGTGGTGTCGAGGGGGTCGGCGTCCTCGGGGGGCCAGACGTCCAGGCGGGTGCCCGGGGTGCCGGTGCCGGCGGCGAGGAGGCCGGAGGCGTGCAGGGTCCACGGCTCGCCGGTGGGCAGGCCCTCGGCGCGGGCGTACACGTGCACCGTACGGGCGCCGGAGGCGTCGGGCGCCCCGACGGCGACCTGGACGCGCACGCCGTCGTCCGGGGGCAGCACCAGCGGCACTTCCAGGGCGAGTTCCTCCAGTCGGCCGCAGCCGACCTGGTCGCCGGCGCGGACGGCGAGTTCGACCATGGCGGTGCCGGGGACGACGACGGAGCCGCCGACGACGTGGTCGGCGAGCCAGGCGTGGGTGCGGACCGACAGGCGGCCGGTGAGCACGGCGCCGTCGGAGTCGGCCAGCATCGTGGCGGCGCCGAGCAGCGGGTGGTCGGCGGAGTCCAGGCCGGCGGAGCCGACGTCGCCGACCGGGGCGCCCGTCCCGGGCCAGAACCGCTCGCGCTGGAAGGCGGTGGTGGGCAGGTCGACCGTGCGGGCGCCGGTGAACAGCGCCGTCCAGTCCACGGCGGCCCCGCCGGCGTACACCTCGGCCAGGGCCGTGAGGAGGGTCTCGGTCTCGTCGCGCCCGCGGCGGCTCGCCGCGGCCAGTACGGCGTCGGTGTCCGTGCCGTCGGCGGCCAGGCACTCGCGGGCCATGGCGGTCAGCACCGCGTCCGGGCCGAGTTCCAGGAAGCGGGTGACTCCCTCGGCGGCGAGGGAGCGTATCCCGTCGTGGAAGCGGACCGCCTCGCGCACATGGCGCACCCAGTAGTCGGGGGTGGCGATGTCCTGGGTGGCGACGGCGCCGGTCACATGGGAGACCACCGGGACGGTGGCCCGGTGGAAGGTCAGGGACTCCACGACCGACCGGAACCCGTCCAGCATCGGTTCCATGAGCGGCGAGTGGAAGGCGTGCGAGACCTTCAGCCGGCGGCTCCTGTCGAAGCGGGCGGCCACCGCCTCGGCCTCGGCGGCGTCGCCGGAGATCACCACGGAGTCCGGGCCGTTGACGGCGGCGATGCCGACCCGCTCGGTGAGCAGCGGGCGGACCTCGTCCTCGGTGGCGCGTACGGCGATCATCGCGCCGCCCTCGGGCAGCGCCTGCATGAGCCGGCCACGGGCGGCCACCAGCGTGGTCGCGTCCTCCAGGTCCAGGACGCCCGCGACATGGGCGGCGGCGATCTCGCCGATGGAGTGCCCGGCCAGGTAGTCGGGCGTGAGTCCCCAGGACTCCAGCAGGCGGTACAGCGCGACCTCGAAGGCGAACAGCGCGGTCTGGGTGCGGGCGGTGCGGTTCAGCGGCTCGGGGTCGTCGCCGAGGACCAGATCGCGCAGGTCGTCGCCGAACAGCGCGCAGATCTCGTCGAAGGCGCGGGCGAACGCCGGGAAGTGCGCGTACAGCTCCCGGCCCATGCCGGCGCGCTGGGAGCCCTGCCCGGTGAACAGGAAGGCGGTCTGCCCCTTGCGGACGCGGCCCGAGGCGGCGCCCCGGCCGCCCTCGGCGACCCGTTGCATGGCCGTCAGGAGCGTGTCGCGGTCGGTGCCGAGGACCACGGCCCGGTACGGGTGGGCGGTGCGGGTGGCGGCCAGGGAGTGCGCCACGTCCACCGGGTCCAGCTCGCCTGCGGCGGCCGTCAGGCGGGCGGCCTGGTCGCGCAGGGCGCGCTCGGTCCGGCCGGAGACCACCCACGGGACCAGCGGCGGCGCCGTACGCGGCTCGGGCTGTGCCGGTTCTGCCGCAGGGGCCTCCTCCAGGATGGTGTGCGCGTTGGTGCCGCTGGCGCCGAAGGAGGAGACGGCGGCGCGGCGCGGGCGGCCGGGGTCGGTCCAGGGCCGGTTCTCCGTCAGCAGGCGGACCTGGCCCTGGGACCAGTCGACCTTGGCGGACGGCTCGTCGGCGTGCAGCGACCGGGGCAGGACACGGTGTCGTATCGCCATGACCGCCTTGATGATGCCGGCGACGCCGGCCGCGGCCTGGGTGTGCCCGATGTTGGACTTCACCGAGCCGAGCCACAGCGGGGCGTCCTCGGGCCGCTCCTGTCCGTAGGTCGCCAGCAGGGCCTGCGCCTCGATCGGGTCGCCCAGCGTGGTGCCGGTGCCGTGGGCCTCCAGCAGGTCGACGTCGGCCGGGCCGAGCCCGGCCGTGGCCAGCGCGGCCCGGATGACGCGCCGCTGGGACGGCCCGTTCGGGGCGGTCAGGCCGTTGGAGGCGCCGTCCTGGTTGACGGCGGAGCCGCGGACGACGGCCAGTACCTCGTGGCCGTTGCGGCGGGCGTCGCTGAGCCGTTCCAGCACCAGCATGCCGGCGCCCTCGCTCCAGCCGGTGCCGTCCGCCGCGTCCGCGAAGGACTTGCACCGGCCGTCCGGGGCGAGACCCCGCTGCCGGGAGAAGGCGATGAAGTTGCCCGGCGTGGACATCACGGTCGCGCCGCCCGCCAGGGCGAGCGTGCACTCCTTGGCGCGCAGCGCCTGGACGGCCAGGTGCACCGCGACGAGCGCCGAGGAGCAGGCGGTGTCGATGGTGACGGCCGGGCCCTCCAGGCCCAGGGTGTAGGAGACGCGGCCGGAGATCACGGCGGCCAGCACACCGGTGCCGAGTGCCGCCTCGCTGTCCTCCGGCGTCTTCGCCAGCAGGTCCTTGTAGTCCTGGCCGTTGGTGCCGGCGAACACCCCGATCCGGGCGCCGTGCGCCGAGTCGGGGGCGATCCGGGCCCGTTCCAGGGCTTCCCACGACACCTCCAGCAGCAGCCGCTGCTGGGGGTCCATCGCGACCGCCTCGCGGGGGCTGATGCCGAAGAAGTCCGGCTCGAACCCGGCCGCGTCCGCCAGGAACCCGCCGCGTCTGACGTAGGTCCTGCCGGTGGCGTCCGGGTCCGGGTCGTAGAGCGCGTCGACGTCCCAGCCCCGGTCGTCGGGGAAGTCACCGATGGCGTCGGTGCCGTCGTGGACGAGCCGCCAGAGCTCCTCCGGGGTGGTCACGCCGCCGGGGAAGCGGCAGCTCATCCCGACGATGGCGATGGGTTCCCGGTCCTGGGTCTCCACCTCGCGCAGCCGCTGACGGGTCTGGGCCAGATCGGCGGAGACCCGCTTGAGGTAGGAGAGCAGCTTGTCGTCGTTGGTCATCGGGTGTCGCCACTCCTGTGCGAAGAGGTGGACTGCGGTGGGGCCGGGGTGTCGTGGGAGGGCGGGGTCACGCCGAGCCGAGTTCGTTGTCGATGAAGGCGAAGACGTCGTCGGCGGAGGCGTCCTCCAGCCGTCCGGCGACGGCGGCGGCGTCCTGGCCGAGGGTCTTGTTCAGGTCGCCCAGCAGCGACTGGAGGCGGGTGGTGATCCGTCCCTGCTCGATGTCCTCGGCGGTGAGGGCGCCGAGCCGGGCGGCGACCCGGTCGAGTTCGGCGACGACCGAGTCCACGGAGGTGCCGGCGCCGGCGAGTTCGGTGCCCAGGTGCTCGGCGAGGGCGGCGGGCGTGGCGTAGTCGAAGACGAGGGTGGCCGGCAGCGGCACCCCGGCGGCGCCGCTGATCCGGTTGCGCAGGTCGACGGAGGTGAGCGAGTCGAAGCCGAGGTCGCGGAAGGCCGTGGTGGGTTCGACCGCGTCGGCGCCCCCGTAGCCGAGGACCGCGGCGGCCTGGCCGCAGACCAGCTCCCGCAGGGCGCGGTCGCGTTCGCCGCCGGTGAGGCCGGCGAGCTTCTCGGCGAAGCCGTCGACCGCGCCTGACTCGGCGCCGCCGGTGCCGCGCCGCGCCTCGGGCAGCGAGGACAGCAGGGCGCTGGGCCGGCTCGACGTGAACGCGGGCGCGAACGTGGACCAGTCGACGTCGGCGACGGTGACGGTGGTGTCGCCGCCGTCCAGGGCGCGGTGCAGTGCGGTGAGGGCGCGGTCGGGGTCGAGGAGGGACATGCCCATCGCGCGGGCGGCCGAGCGGACGGTGCCGTGGGCGGCCATGCCCTCGCCGCCCCACGGTCCCCAGGCCACCGAGGTGGCGGGCAGTCCGGCCGCGCGCCGGTGCTCGGCGAGGGCGTCGAGGAAGGCGTTGGCGGCGGCGTAGTTGGCCTGTCCGGCTCCGCCGACGGTGGCGGTCAGGGAGGAGAACAGCACGAACGCCGACAGGTCCCGGTCCGCGGTCAGTTCGTGCAGGTGGCGGGCGGCGTCGGCCTTGGCGGCGAGGACGCCGGCGAACCGGTCGGGGGTGAGCGCGTCCAGGACGCCGTCGTCGAGGACACCGGCCAGATGGAACACAGCGGTCAGCGGGTGCTCGTCCGGTACGGAGTCCAGCAGCGCGGCGAGTGCCTCCCGGTCGGTGACGTCGCAGGCGGCGAGGGTCACCTCGGCGCCGTTGTCGGTGAGTTCACGGACGAGGTCGGCGGCACCGGGCGCGTCCATGCCGCGGCGGGAGGTCAGCAGCAGGTGGCCGGCGCCCTCGGCGGCGAGCCGGCGGGCGACGGCCGTGCCGACCGCGCCGGTCGCCCCGGTGACCAGGACCGTGCCGGACGGCTTCCAGGGCGCGCCGGCACGGGCCGGGGCATGCTCCAGCCGCCGGCCGTAGGCGCCGGACTCGCGGATGACGACCTGGTCCTCGCCGCCGGCGTCGCCGAGCAGCGCGGCCAGCCGGGCGACGGCCTGCGGACCGATCTCGGCGGGCAGATCGACCAGTCCGCCCCACCGGTCGGGGTGCTCCAGGGCGGCGACCCGGCCGAGGCCCCACACCTGGGCCTGGGCGAAGCCGGTGACGGCGGCGGCCGTGCCGTGCGCGACGGCGTCGCGGGTGGCGCACCACAGCGGGGCGGTGATCCCGGCGTCCCCGAGGGCCTGCACGAGGGCGGCGGTGGCGGTCGGTCCGGTGGCGGGCGCGAGCAGGGACAGCACGCCGTCGACGGAGCCCCGGCCGGCGAGCAGCTCCGCAAGACCGGTACGGCCGGCCGATTCCGGCACCGTCAGGACGTCGAGGCTCAGGCCCTGCTCGGTGAGCCCGGTGCGGACGGCGGCCGTCCAGGGGTCGTCGGCGGCGGGCACGACGGCCAGCCAGTGGCCGCCGAGCACCGGGGTGGCGGCGGGTGCCAGCGGCTCCCAGGCGACGCGGTAGCGCCAGCTGTCGGCGGTGGCGTTGGCCTGCCGCTGCTCGTGCCAGGCGGCCAGGGCCGGTACGACGGCGGCGACGGAGGTCTCGTCGGCGACGCCGAGCGTGGCGGCGACGGCGTTCACGTCCTGGTCGCGGACCAGTTCCCAGAACGGGTCGGCCGCGTCACCGCCCGCGCGGGCCGCGGCGGAGCGTTCGGCCTGGAGGACGGGGGCGTCCTCCCAGTGCCGGTCGCGGCGGAACGGATAGGTGGGCAGATCGACCTTGCGGCCCCCGGCGAACACCGCCGTCCAGTCCGGGCCGGTGCCGGTCAGGTGCAGCCGGCAGACGGCGTCGACCAGGGCGGCGTCCTCGGCGCGGTCGCGGCGCTGGGCGCCGATGACGTGCGGGACCACGTCCTGCGCCATGCCGGTCAGCACCGAGTCGGGGCCGACCTCCAGGAAGCGGGTGGCGCCCTCGGCGGCCAGCGCGCCGACCCCGTCGTGGAAGCGGACGGCCTCGCGGACGTGCCGTACCCAGTAGTCGGGCGAGGTGAGTTCGCCGGCCATGCCTCCGGTGACGTTGGAGACGACCGGCAGGGCGGGCTCGTGGAAGGTGAGGCTCGCCAGTACCTCGCGGAACGCGTCGAGCATCGGGTCCATGCGGCGGGAGTGGAAGGCGTGCGACACCTTCAGCCGGGTGCTCTTCGCCACCTTCGCGGCCACGGCGAGGACGGCCTCCTCGTCACCGGAGATCACCACCGCGCGGGGGCCGTTGACGGCCGCGATGTCGACTCCGTCGGTGAGCAGCGGCGTCACCTCGGCCTCGGAGGCCAGCAGGGACACCATCGCGCCGCCCGCGGGCAGTTCCTGCATGAGCCGGCCGCGGGCGGCGACCAGGGCGACCGCGTCCTTGACGTCCAGGACTCCGGCGACGTGCGCGGCGACGACCTCGCCGATGGAGTGACCGGCGAGCAGGTCCGGGCGGATGCCCCAGTGTTCCAGCAGCCGGTACAGGGCGGTCTCGAAGGTGAACAGGGCCGCCTGTGTGTAGACGGTCTGGTCCAGGGGGGTGGGGTCGGTGTCCGCGTCGAACATCACCTCGCGCAGCGGCCGGTCCAGGTGGGTGTCGAAGGCGGCGCAGATCTCGTCGAAGGCGGCGGCGAACACCGGGAACCCGGCGTGCAGGGTCCGGCCCATGCCGGGTCGCTGGGAGCCCTGGCCGGAGAACAGCATGCCGAGCCGGCCGGGTTCGGGGGCCACGACGGCGGCCTGGCTGCCGTCGGCGACGGCGCGCAGACCGGCCAGCAGTTCGTCGCGGTCGCGGCCCGTGACGGCGGCGCGGTGGGTGAACAGGGCGCGCGTGGTGGCCAGCGAGTGGCCGACGTCGTACGGGTCGAGGTCACCGGCGGCGGCGAGGAGCCGCTCCGCCTGCCGCTGGACGGCGTCGGAGCCCTTGCCGGACAGCACCCACGGGACGACGGGCAGTGCGGCGCGCTCCGGGGCGGGCGGCTCGGCCCCGGCGGTCGGCGCCTGCTCCAGGATGGTGTGCGCGTTGGTGCCGGAGATCCCGAAGGAGGACACGCCGGCGCGCCGGGGGCGTCCCTCGGGGGTGTCCCAGGGGTGCGGTTCGGTGAGCAGCCGGACGTCGCCCGCGCTCCAGTCGACGGCGGTGCTGGGCTTCTCGACGTGCAGGGTGCGGGGCAGGGTGCCGTGGCGCATCGCCATGACCATCTTGATGATGGCTCCGACGCCGGCCGCGGCCTGCGGGTGGCCCATGTTGGACTTGATGGAGCCCAGCCAGATCGGCTGGTTCGCCGGCCGGTCCTGTCCGTAGGCGGCGATGACGGCCTGGGCCTCGATGGGGTCGCCGAGGGTGGTGCCGGTGCCGTGCGCCTCGACGGCGTCGATGTGGTGCGGGGCGAGCTGGGCGTCGGCGAGGGCCTGCCGGATGACGCGGATCTGGGCCGGGCCGCTGGGCGCGGTCAGGCCGTTGGAGGCGCCGTCCTGGTTGACGGCCGAGCCGCGGACGACGGCGAGCACCTCGTGGCCGTTGCGCCGGGCGTCGGACAGCCGCTCCACGAGGAGCATCCCGGCGCCCTCGGCCCACGCGGCGCCCGCGGCGTCGTCGGAGAAGGAGTGGCAGCGGCCGTCGGGGGACAGCGCGCGCCGCTCGCTGAACTCGATGAACATCTCGGGGCTGGCCATGACGGCGGCGCCGCCCGCCAGCGCCAGGGAGCACTCGCCCTTGCGCAGCGACTGGATCGCCGAGTGCAGCGCCACCAGGGAGGAGGAGCAGGCGGTGTCCATGGTGACCGCGGGGCCCTCCAGGCCCAGGGTGTAGGCGATCCGGCCGGAGACGATGCTGCCGGAGATGGTGCCGCCGACGTAGTCGTGGTGCATCAGGCCGACGAAGACTCCGGTCGGGGTGCCCTTCACCGTGCTCGGGTCGATCCCGGCCCGCTCGAACGCCTCCCAGGTGACCTCCAGCAGCAGGCGCTGCTGCGGGTCGGTGCCGGGCGCGTCCTTGGGGCTGATGCCGAAGAAGGCGGGGTCGCACTCGGCGGCGTCGTGCAGGAAGCCGCCGTGGCGGACGTAGGACTTGCCGGGGGCGCCGGGCTCGGGGTCGTAGATCGCCTCGACGTCCCAGCCGCGGTCGGTGGGGAACTCGGTGACGACGTCGATGCCCTCGTCGACGATGCGCCACAGGTCCTCCGGGCTGCGCACCCCGCCGGGGTAGCGGCAGCCCATGCCGATGATGGCGACGGGCTCGTGGTCCCGCTCCTCCAGCTCCCGCACGCGGCGGCGGCTGCGCTCCAGCTCGGTCGTGGCCCGCTTGAGGTAGTCGCGGAGCTTGGCGGACGTGGCCGAGTCTTCCATCACTGGGCTCCCAGTTCGTCGTCGATCCTGGCGAAGAGTTCTTCGTCGCTGGCTTCCCGGAAGTCGTCCGGTGCCTCGGGCGCGGTGTGCCGTCCGTGGGTGTCCTGCCAGCCGCGCAGCAGCGCTTCGAGGCGCGCGGTGACCCGGGCGTGGCTGCCGTCCTGGTCGGGCAGGGCGTGCAGGGCGGCTTCGAGGCGGTCCAGCTCGGCCAGCGCGGACCGGGCCTGGTCGGCGGGTCCGGGCACGAGCGCGGTCCTGAGACGGGCGGCGAGGGCGAGGGGGGTGGGCTGGTCGAAGACCAGGGTGGCGGGCAGGGTCAGGCCGGTGGCGCCCGCGAGGAGGTTGCGCAGTTCGACGGCGGCGAGCGAGTCGAAGCCCATCTCCTGGAAGGCGCGCCCCGGGTCGACGGACTCCGGTGAGGGGTGCCCGAGTACGCCGGCGACGTGTGTGCGGACCAGTTCCAGCAGGGCGCGGTCCCGTTCGGCGTCCGCCAGCGGCGCCAGCCGCTCGCGCCAGGACTCGGCGGGCGCGCCCGCGGCGAGGTCGGCGCCGCGCCGCCGGGCGGGCCGCACCACGCCGCGCAGCAGCGCGGGTACGCCGTCCGGCCGGGCGCGCACCGCGGCGGCGTCCAGGCGTACGGGCACCAGTACGGCGTCCTCGCCGCCGAGGCCGGCGTCGAAGGCGCGCAGTCCCTGGGCCGGGGTCAGCGGCGGCAGGCCCAGCCGGCGCAGCCGTTCCAGGTCGGCGGCGTCGATGTCCGCGCTCATGCCGCCGGAGCCGGACCACAGGCCGTACGCGAGGGAGACGGCGGGCAGGCCGAGCGAGCGGCGGTGGGCGGCGAGGCCGTCGAGGAAGGTGTTGGCGGCGGCGTAGTTGGCCTGGCCGCCGCCGACCAGCAGACCGGCGGTGGAGGAGAGCAGGACGAAGGCCGACAGGTCCTTCTCGCGGGTCAGTTCGTGCAGGTTCCAGGCGGCGTCCACCTTGGGCCGCAGCACCCGGTCGACCCGGTCCGCGTCGAGGGTGGCCAGCACGCCGTTGTCGACGACGCCGGCGGCGTGCACCACGGCCCGCACGTCGTGCCCGGCGAGCAGCGCGGCCAGGTCGGCGCGGTCGGCGGCGTCGCACCGGGCGAGGGTCACCTCGGCACCCGACCGCTCCAGCTCGCCGCGGAGTTCGGCGGCGCCGGGGGCGTCCGGGCCGCGCCGGCCGGCCAGCAGCAGACGCCGTACGCCGTGCTCGGTGACCAGGTGACGGGCGATCAGGGCGCCGAGCCCGCCGGTGCCGCCCGTGATCAGGACGGTGCCGTCCGGGTCCCAGTGCGGCGGACCGCCGGGCTTGGCGCGGGCCAGCCGCGGCACCCGCACCTCGCCGTCCCGCACCGCGGCCTCCGGTTCACCGGAGGCGAGTGCCGTGGCGAGGGCGGGACCCGGGGCGGCGCTGCCGTCGCTGTCGATCAGCAGGAACCGGCCGGGGTTCTCGGCCTGGGCGGCGCGTACGAGCCCGTACAGGGGGGCGTGGGTGAGGTCGCCGGCGCGCAGGAGCACGGCGAGCCGGCGGCCGGCGCAGCGCTCGTCCTCCGGCCAGGCGCGCAGGATGTCCAGGGTGGCGTCGACCCGGTCCCGTACCAGGGCGGGCAGGTCGGCGACGGCGTCGGGGGCGGCCGGCGGGACCAGGACCACGAGGTCGGGCACGGGGCCCGCGGCGGTGAGGGCGGCCAGGTCCGGGTGCCGGGGCGCGTCCAGGCCGGCGTCGTCGCCGCAGACGGCCAGGGCGGGCACGTCGGCGGTCGCCGGGCCGGGCGCCGGGACGAGGTCGACCCGGTACAGCGGGTCGTCGCCGTCCCCGGCCAGCTGCTCGGCCGAGACGGGGCGGGCCACGAGGCTGCGCACGGTCGCGACGGGTGCGCCGGTGGCGTCGGCGAGGGTGAGGGTGACGGTGTCGGGGCCGGACGGGGCCAGGTGGAGGCGCAGGGCGCCGGCGCCGGCCGCGTGCAGCGTGACGCCGCCCCAGGCGAACGGCAGCACCGCCTGGCCGCCGGGCAGGTCCAGCAGGTTGACGTGCAGGACCGCGTCGAGGAGCGCCGGGTGCACGCCGAACGCGGCGGCGGTGGCGCGGGCGCTCTCGGGCAGTGCCGCCTCGGCGAACAGTTCGTCCCCGCGGCGCCACATGGCGCGCAGTCCCTGGAAGACCTCGCCGTAGCCGTAGCCGGTGCGGGCCAGGCCGGGGTAGAGGCCGTCCAGGGCGACCGGTTCGGCGTCCTCGGGCGGCCAGTCCGTCAGGCCGGCCGGGCTGCCCTCCTCGGCGCTGCCGACGACACCGGCGGCGTTGCGGGTCCACGGGGCGTCGGGGCGGTCGGCGCGGCGGGACCAGACGGTCAGCTCCCGGCGTCCGTCCCGTTCGCCGCCGACGGCGACCTGTACGGCCAGCGCGCCCTGCTCGGGCAGGATCAGCGGGGCGTGCAGGGTGAGTTCCTCGACGGTGTCGCAGCCGGTGCGCTCCCCGGCCTGCAGGGCCATCTCCACGAAGGCGGTGCCGGGCAGCAGCACGCTTCCGTGCACGGCGTGGTCGGCCAGCCACGGGTGGGAGGCGAGGGAGAGCCGGCCGGTGAGGACCGCTCCCCCGGTGTCGGGCAGGTCGGTCGCGGCGGTGAGCAGCGGGTGTCCGGTGGCGTGCTGCCCCAGGCCGTCGGCGTCCCCGCTGCCGCCCGCGCCGGCCTCCAGCCAGAGGCGTTCGCGCTGGAAGGCGTAGGTGGGCAGGTCGGTGCGCCGGGCGTGGTGCGGGGCGAAGAACGCCGGCCAGTCCACGGCGGTGCCGGCCGCGTGCAGCCGGGCCACGGCCGTGACCAGGTCGCGTTCCTCGTCGCCGTCGCGGCGCAGCCCGGCGACGGTCACGCTGCCCTCGGGGACGCAGTCCACGGCCAGGGCGGTGAGGGCCGCGTCCGGGCCGACTTCGAGGAACGCGCGGACGCCCAGTTCGTGCAGGGTGGTCAGGGCGGGGGCGAAGCGGACGGTGCGGCGGACGTGCTCGACCCAGTAGCCGGCGGTGGCCAGCCGGCCGGGGTCGGCGAGGGCGCCGGTGAGCGTGGAGACGATCGGGATCCGCGGCGGCTCGAACGCGCAGCGGGCGGCGGCCTCGGCGAAGTCGGCCAGCATCGGCTCCATCAGCGGCGAGTGGAAGGCGTGCGAGACCTTCAGCCGCTTGCTCTTCTCGAACCGGGCGGCGAGTGCGGCGACGGCGTCCTCGGCGCCCGAAACGACCACGGAGCGGGGGCCGTTGACGGCGGCGAGGCCGATCCGGTCGCCCAGGTGGGGGGCGACCTCGTCCTCGGTGGCGCGCAGCGCGGCCATGGCGCCGCCCGCGGGCAGGGCCGCCATCAAGGTGCCGCGGGCCAGTACGAGTCGCACCGCGTCGGGCAGGGACAGCACGCCGGCGACATGGGCGGCGGCGAGTTCGCCGACGGAGTGCCCGGCGAGGTAGTCGGGGGTCACGCCCCAGGACTCCAGGAGGCGGTACAGGGCGACTTCGGTGGCGAAGAGGGCGATCTGCGCGTAGT
Organism: Streptomyces sp. NPDC046727; assembly: GCF_040645635.1. Taxonomy (NCBI): domain Bacteria; kingdom Bacillati; phylum Actinomycetota; class Actinomycetes; order Kitasatosporales; family Streptomycetaceae; genus Streptomyces; species Streptomyces sp. NPDC046727. The sequence goes on along the minus strand of NZ_JBEYYR010000005.1, from coordinate 24,676 downwards.
CGGTACGGGTGAGCAGGCCGGCGTCGGTGTCGATCACTTCGGCGAGGGGCCGTTCCAGGCCCGGGTCGGCGAGCGCGCACACCGCGTCGAAGGCCTCCGCGTACACGGGGAAGGCCTTGTGCAGGGCGCGGCCCATGCCGAGCCGCTGCGCTCCCTGACCGGTGAACAGGAACGCCGTCCTGCCGCCCACCTGGGTGAGCGGGGTCGCGGCAGTGAGCTGGGCGAGCAGTTCGCCGGTGTCCCGGCCGACCGCGACGGCGCGGTGCTCGAAGCGGCCGCGGGTGGTGGCCAGCGACAGACCGAGGTCGGCCGGGCGTGCGTCGGGGTGCGTGCCGAGGTGGTCGCGCAGGCGGGCGATCTGTCCGGCGAGGGCCTGGCGGGTACGGCCGCTGACGATCCAGGGGACCTGACCGCCCGCCCGCTCGGCCGGGTGGTCCGCGTCCTGGGCGGGTGCCTGTTCCAGGACGACGTGCGCGTTGGTCCCGCTGATACCGAAGGAGGAGACGGCGGCGCGGCGGGGCCGGCCGGTGTCGGGCCACGGGCGGCGTTCCAGGGCCAGTTCGACGGCGCCCGCGCTCCAGTCCACTTGGTCGGTGGGGGCGTCGACGTGGAGGGTGGGCGGAACCTCGCCGTGCCGCATCGCCAGCACCGTCTTGATGACCCCGGCGACGCCCGCGGCGGCCTGGGTGTGCCCGAGGTTGGACTTGACCGAGCCCAGCAGCAGCGGCTCCGTACGGTCCTGGCCGTAGGTGGCGAGCAGGGCCTGGGCCTCGATGGGGTCGCCGAGGGCGGTGCCGGTGCCGTGCGCCTCGACCACGTCGACGTCGGCGGCGGTGAGCCCGGCACCGGCCAGCGCCTGCCGGATGACACGCTGCTGGGAGGGGCCGTTGGGCGCGGTGAGGCGGCTGCTGGCGCCGTCGGAGTTGACCGCGCTGCCGCGGATGACGGCGAGCACCGGGTGGCCGGCTCGCTGGGCGTCGGCGAGCCGTTCCAGGAGCAGCATGCCGGCGCCCTCGCCCCAGCCGGTGCCGTCGGCCGCGGCGGCGAACGCCTTGCAGCGGCCGTCCGGCGCGAGTCCGCGCTGCCGGCTGAAGTCGATGAACGTCTCCGGCGTGGACATCACGGTGACGCCGCCGGCCAGGGCGAGCGAGCACTCGCCCGACTGCAGGGCCCGTACCGCCCAGTGCAGGGCGACCAGGGAGGAGGAGCAGGCGGTGTCGACGGTGACCGCGGGGCCTTCGAGGCCGAAGGTGTAGGCGACGCGGCCGGAGGCGATGCTGGCGGCACTGCCGTTGGCGAGGTAGCCGTCGAGGTCGTCGGGGACGGTGGTGAGGCGGGTGGCGTAGTCGTTGTACATCACGCCGGCGAACACGCCGGTGCGGCTGCCGCGCAGGGAGGCCGGGACGATGCCGGCCCGTTCGAAGGCGTCGTGGGACGTCTCCAGCAGGAGCCGCTGCTGCGGGTCCATGGCGAGGGCCTCGCGGGGGCTGATGCCGAAGAAGTCGTAGTCGAAGTCGGCGGCGTCGTGCAGGAACCCGCCGGTGCGGGCGTACGTCCGGCCGGGCCGCGCCGGGTCGGGGTCGTACAGGGCGTCCACGTCCCAGCCCCGGTCGGCGGGGAAGTCCGACACCGCGTCGGTGCCCGTCGCGACCAGTTCCCACAGGTCCTCGGGGGTGGTGACGCCACCCGGGTAGCGGCAGCCGATGCCGACGACGGCGACCGGGCCGTGTGCGCGTCGCTCGTTCTCGCGCAGTCGTCGCCGCGCCTCCCGCAGTTCCGCGGTCGTCCGCTTGAGATAGTCGAGCAGTTGCTCTTCGTTGGTCACCAGCGCGCCATCCGATCGAGATCGAAGTGAGGGCCTCGGCCGTGCGGATCGGCTCCGGACGGTTTCCGGACCGCTTCCCCTCCGCTGTCGGAGGCTAGGCAGGCGGCGGTGACGCAAGACACCCCTACAGCCCCCAGGGTCCCCTGCGGTGGCTAAGGGGTCCCCGCGGAACGGCCTTCGTGCGGCACGGCGGAGGGCCCGCGACAGCCCCCGTGGCGGCCGTCGCGGGCCGGCCCCGCCCGCCCCGAGTGGCACCCAGGAAGAGCCTTCCCTTGGGGTACTTCATCCCCTCCTGTTGGCATATGCGTTTATCCGTAGCCGTGACACGGAAATGGCAAGCCATGGCTATCGAACGCAATCCCCACTTCGACGGCGAGGGGGACAGGCCGCCCTTCGCCCGCGGCCTCGCCACCGTTACCGAGTCCCCCGCCGAGGCCCAGGCCCGGCTGGAGGAGATCCACCAGTACCTCCGCGACCAGTACGCCCGGCGTGACATCGTCGCGAGCACGGTGACCGAGGGCGGCACCATGCTCGACTGGGTGCCCATCGAGTCGCAGCTCGGCGACGGCGGCTCCGTCGCCGAGCCGCCGGGCGAGAACCAGCCCTTCGAACGGCTCGACGGCGACCGGCCGATCGAGCCCACCCGCTTCGAGCTGGAGCACCCGAACGCCGAACTGGGTCCGCCCGGCACGATTCCCCTCGTACGCCTGCCCGTGGAGAAGATCACGCCCGAGGTCGGGCTGAACGACTGGCTCGCCAAGGGCACCCACGCCATGACCGTCACCCCGACGGGCGAGCTGACCACCCGAGCCGCCACGGTCCACAAGTACGGCTCCAGCGCCCAGTCCGTGACGGCCTACGGCACATCGGGGAACATCAACGTCTGGCACACCTTCGTGGAGTACAGCAGCGAGTTCTCCCTCGGCCAGCTCGCCCTGACCCGGGGCAGCGGCACGGGCCGGCAGACCGTCGAGGTCGGCCACCAGGTCTACAAGGACCTCTACGGTGACTGGCTGCCGCACCTCTTCATCTTCTACACGACCAACGGGCACACCCAGAGCGGTGACTACAAGGGCGGCTACAACCAGAACGTGGCCGGCTGGGTCCAGGCTTCCAACACGCTCTACCCGGGGGCCCTCTCCAGCCCGCTGAGCACGTTCGGCGGCGCCCAGTACCAGATGGCCCTGAAGGTCCAGCTCTGGCAGGGCAACTGGTGGGTCCAGGTCAACGGCGTCTGGATGGGCTACTACCCGGCCTCCCTGTTCAACAGCGCCGGTCTGCGTTCCCAGGCGGACGTCGTCCACTGGTTCGGGGAAGTGGTGGACGACGGCACCGACCCGGCCACCACCCGCACGGACATGGGCAGCGGGCGCTGGCCCTACCAGGGCTGGCAGCAGTGCGCGTTCATGAACAACCTGATGTACCAGTCGGACACCGGCGGCACCATGCAGCCCTACCGCGGCTCGGCGTGGTCGTCCCACCCGAACTGCTACACGCTGGAGGACCACTTCTCCAGCGGGGACGCGTCGTGGGGGTCGTACTGCTGGTGGGGCGGCAGCGGAAGGAACAGCTCATGCCCATAGCGGGACCACCCCCGGGCGAGCCGTCCGGCGAGCCGCCGGACGTGCTGCCGTGTCCGGGGGACCCCGAGTGCGAGTGCGTGCGCATCGGATCGGCGGCGCACGGTGGTCCGCCCGGCGGCATGCCGGCCCCTTCCCCGAGTCGTCCCGGCGAGGACCTGTGCCCACCCGGCTACGTACCCCGCCGCCGGCGTCCGGGGCCTGGGACGGTGTACGAGGAGGGCGGAAGGCGGGTCCGCCGCCCGGGGGAGCCGGAACGCAACCCGGCGTCCGGGGCGCCGGACGAGGGAGGGGACCCCGGTCACGACCACCGCTGAGCGCGCCTTCCACCCGGCCCCGGGTTGTCGGACGACACCCCGGGGCCCGGTCCGCACGGACCTGCCGGTGTCGGGCGGACGGCCTCGATGCGGTCGACGGAGGTGTCGACGCCCGCGATCACCGGCACGCCGGCGTCCGGTGCTGCCGCTCCGGCCAACTGCCGCACACCCCCGCGCGCTTCCGGGGTCGGCGGGTTCAGCGCTCGGGCTTCGGGGGCCGGCTCAGCAGCGCCGCGGCGGCCTCGGCGAGGGTGACCTTCTCGTGCAGCAGCGCGGCGACGACGCTGGTGATCGGCATCTCGACGTCGCGGGCACGGGCGAGGTCGAGGATCGCCTCGGCCGACTGCACACCCTCCGTGGTCTGCCGGGTGACGGCGACGGCCTCGTCGACGCTCAGGCCCCGGCCGAGGTGGCTGCCGAAGGTCCGGTTGCGCGAGAACGGGGACGTGCAGGTGGCCACGAGATCACCCATGCCCGCCAGACCGGCGAGGGTGGCGGGCCGGGCGCCCAGCGCGCTGGCCAGCCGGGTGGTCTCCGCCAGGCCCCGCGTGATGCGATGACGTTCTTCACCGCGCTGCCCAGCTCGCAGCCGATCACGTCGGTGCTGGTGTACGGCCGGAAGTACGGGGTGTGGCACGCCGTCTGGAACCGACGGGCGGCGTCCTCGTCCAGGCATGCGACGGTGGCCGCGGCGGGCTGGCCGTCCATGATCTCGCGGGCGAGATTCGGCCCCGACAGCACGGCGATCCGCTCCGGGCGCACGCCGGTCACCTCGGCGATGACCTGGCTCGCCCGCAGCCCGGTGCCCGCCTCGATGCCCTTCATCAGCGACACGATCACGGTGTCGGGTCCGATGAGCGGGGCCCACACCGCGAGGTTGGCCCGCAACGACTGCGCGGGAACGGCGAGTACGGCGTAGTCGGCGCCGTCCAGGGCGACGGCCGGGTCGGTCGTGGCCGCCACGGGAGTGGGCAGTTCGGTGTCCGGCCAGTAGGCGGGGTTCCGGCGGCCGGCGTTGATCGCGTCGGCCACCTCCTGCCGCCGGGCGTGCAGCACCACGTCGGTACCGGCGTCGCCCAGGATCTTGGCGACGGCCGTACCCCAGGACCCGCCCGAGAGCACCGCTGCGCGGGCGGGACGGTTCTGGCTCACTGCGCGGTCCTCTCACCGGACGTCGATCCGCCAGGCTGGGCCGGGCCGGGTCATCGTAGCGACCAGAAGGTCCGCCCCTGCACCGCACGGGCCTCGCTTCCCACCGCCGGGCGAACGCCGGAATCCCGATAGCCTTGGGCGCATGATCAAGGGGGCGGAGACGAGGCCGCGGGCCGATTCGTCGGAGCGAGGAGCGCGGGGGCGGCACGCCGCGCGGAGGAAGAAGCCGGCGAAGGGCGGGCTGGCCCGTTCCTCCTTGCTGATGGCGCTGGGCACGGTCGTGTCCCGGGCGACGGGACTCGTCCGGCAGGTGCTCCAGGCCGCCGCGCTGGGCACGGGTCTGCTGGCCAGTACCTACAACACCGCCAACACGGTGCCCACCAGCCTGTACACGCTCCTGATCGGCGGTGCGCTCAACGCGGTCCTGGTGCCTCAACTGATACGGGCACGGGCGACCCACCCCGACGGAGGGCGGGCGTACGAACAGCGCCTGGTGACCCTCGTGGTGTCCGTACTCGGCGCCGGCACGGCGCTGGCGGTGTGGGCGGCGCCGCAGATCGTCGGTCTGTACATGCGGGACACTCCCGGCAGACACCAGGCTTTCGAGCTGACGGTGACCTTCGCCCGTTTCCTCCTGCCGCAGATCTTCTTCTACGGCCTGTTCAGCATCTACGGCCAAGTCCTCAACGCCCGGGAGAAGTTCGGGGCGATGATGTGGACTCCGGTCCTGAACAACGCCGTCCTGATCGGCATGTTCGGCGCGTACCTGGGCCTGATGACCGTTCCCGACCGGGTGGAGGACATCACGACCGCCCAGGTCCGGCTGCTGGGCATCGGCACGACCGCCGGCATCGCCGTCCAGGCCCTCGCGCTGATCCCGTTCGCCCGTGCCGCCGGCTTCCGTTTCCGGCCGCGCTTCGACTGGCGCGGCACCGGTCTGGGCTCCAGCATCCATGCCGCCAAGTGGACCCTGCTGTTCGTCCTGGCCAACCAGGTCGCGCTGACGGTGATCACCAACTACGCGAACGCCGCCGACCAGGAGCTGCCGAAGGCGGGCGCGGGCTACACGGCCTACACGTACGCGCAGACCATCTGGATGCTGCCGCAGTCCATCGTCACCGTCTCCCTGGTGACCGCCCTGCTGCCGCGCATGAGCAAGGCCGCCGCCGAAGGCCGTGTCCCCGACCTGCGGGCGGACCTCTCACGTGCCCTGCGCGTCAGCGGCGTCGTCATCGTGCCGGCCGCCTTCTTCTTCCTGGCCCTGGGGCCGCAGATCGCTCCGCTGCTGTTCGCCCACGGTGCCGCCGACGCCGCCTCGGCCCAGCCGCTCGGCCATATGCTCCAGGCGTTCGGCCTCGGTCTGATCCCCTTCTCGGCCCAGTACCTGCTGCTGCGCGGCTTCTACGCCTTCGAGGACACCCGTACGCCCTTCTTCATGGCGACGTGGATCGCCGCGGTCAACATCGCCCTCGCCACCGCGTGCCATCTGCTGCTGCCCACCCGCTGGGCGGTGACGGGAATGGCCGGGGCCTACACCCTGTCCTATCTGGCCGGCCTCGCCCTGACCGCACGGCTGCTGCGCAAGCGGGTCGGCGGACGCCTCGACGACGGGACGCTCCGCCGCACCTACACCAAGCTCGCCGTGGCGGCGGGTCTCGGCGCGGCCCTGGCCTGGACCGCCGCACGCGGCTCCGCCGCCTGGCTCGGGGCCGGTACGTGGCCCACGGCCGGCGCCCTCGCCGCGGGAGCCCTGACTCTGGCCGCGGTCTATCTCGTACTGGCCCGCCTGATGAAGATCAGCGAACTCCGGCGACTGCCCGGGATGCGGTGACGCACCGGCCCGGAGCCGAGTTCCGGCCAGGGGCTGAACGGGATGCCGGGGTACGGGAGGCACGTGTTCAGCACCTGCCGGCCCTGGCCAGGGCGGTCGCCGGCCCACCGCGGCAGGACGGGGATCTCGCCGCGTGCCACGGCGTACCGGTACGCCTCGGGACCCCTAGGCGGAGGTCCTGCCGACGTGCGTGGCACTCGGCATCGGGTTCGTGCCGTTCAGCCCACTCGGCAAGGGGTTCCTGACCGGGGCGGTGGACACGTCGACGTCGTTCACGGACGGCGACGTCCGCACGACCATGCCCCGTTTCACGGCGGAGAACCGCGCGGCGAACCAGGCCCTGGTCGACCACGTCGCGGGGCCCGCCCAGGCCAAGGACGCCACCCCCGGACGAGGAGAACATCTCGGGGTGCAGGGGGACCGGTACAACGAGCATCACATGTCGCTTGCCGACAAGTAGCGTGTAGGGTCGATGTATCGGAGTAGAAACGTGCTCTGCGGCCGGGCAGACAGCCGGACACGGAGTACGCGCACACGCGGTATCGGATGATCCGCCACTCCTTCCACGGAAGGAGTGCGTCATGAGGGCAGCACGGTTCAGCCGGTTCGGCGGCCCGGAGGTTCTTGAGATCGTTGACCTCCCCGATCCCCATCCCGGTGCCGGAGAGATACGGATCAAGGTCCGTGCCGCGGGGATCAACGCCAGCGACTGGAAGAAGCGTCAGGGCCTGATGGACCAGGAACTGCCACAGACCCTGGGCTACGAGGCTGCGGGCATCGTTGACGAGATCGGCGACGGTGTCTCGGGTGTCACGGTCGGCGACCGGGTCTTCGGAGCCTCACCGTACGGAGCCGCCCAAGCGGAGTTGGCCGTGCTGTCCTACTGGGCCCCGATCCCGGACTCGCTCGACTGTGCGAGGTCTGCAGCGCTCCCCGCGGCAGCCGAGACCGCAGCGCGCTCGCTCGACCAGCTCGGCGTCACAGCGGGCAGCACCGTGCTCATCAACGGCGCATCCGGCAGCGTCGGGAGCGCCGCTGTCCAACTCGCCATCGAACGCGGCGCGCGCGTCATCGGCACGGGTAGTCCGGGCACACACGATGCCCTCCGCGCGCTCGGGGCCGAGCCGGTGGCATACGGCGACGGGATGCCAGAGCGAGTCCGGGCAATCATGCCGTCGGGTGTCGATTTCGCCCTGGACATCGCCGGCAGCGGCGTCCTTCCCGAACTCGTGGAGCTCGCGGGCGCGCCCGAGCACGTGCTCACGGTCGCCGACTTCCGCGGCGCGCGGCAGACGGGCATCCGCTTCAGCCGCGGCGACACCGGCCGTGCCACCTACGCGCTGGCCCAGGTCGCTCACATGGCCGAAACAGGACGATTCCCCGTCCAGGTCGGCCAGACCTTCCCCTTGACCGAGGTGGCCCACGCGCACCGTGTCGGCGAAGCCGGGACTGTGCGGGGCAAACTCGTGCTACTCGTGGACTGACCGGTCTGCCAAGAGAGCAGTGACCGTCGGGCCGACCGGCCTGAGCTACGCCCTGCCGGCCGAGGTCACCCGCCCGACGGTCTACCGGCATTGGCCAAGCCGCGCCGCCCTGCTCCTCGACCTCATCCTCGAAGGGCCCGACCTCGGCGACTACCCTCAACCGCCCGGCTCCTCCTCGACCGCGGTCAGGTCACCGACGCCTTCATCGACGCCGTCGTCACCCAGTGGCTCACCACACTGGAACGCGCGGGCGCCCTGCCTCAGCAACACGCCCACCGGAACCTGATCACACACAGGTGACCACTACCGGATCGCCTGCCCGCCTCACGGCGCGATGCCGTCCAGTTCGGCGGCCGCGTCGTCCGGCAGCGCCAGGCTCGCCGCGGCGATGTTTTCGAGCAGGTGCTCCGGGGAGGAGGTGCCGGGGATGAGCGCGATGTTCGGCGACCGGCGCAGCAGCCAGGCCAGCGCCACCTGCTGCGGCGAGGTCTCCAGCCGGGCGGCGACCTTCGCCAGCGTCTCGGACTGCAGCGGGTTGAAGCCGCCGAGGGGGAAGTACGGCACGAAGGCGATGTTCTCGGCCGCCGTGCGCTCCACCAGGGCGTCGTCCTGTCGGTTGGCCAGGTTGTACAGGTTCTGCACGGTTACCACGGGCGCGATCGCGAGCGCCTCGTCCAGCTGTGCGGCGGTCACCGTGCTCAGCCCCAGGTGCCGGACCAGCCCCCGCTCCCGCAGCTCGGCCAGCGCGCCGAACGGCTCGGCCAGGGAGTCGTCGTTCGGGGCGTCCGCATCGCCCAGCCGCAGGTTGACGACGTCCAGGGCCTCCAGGCCGAGGTTGCGCAGGTTGTCGTACACCTGCGCCTTCAGGTCCTCGGGGTGCCGGGACAGGATCCAGCTGCCGTCGGCTCCGCGGCGGGCGCCGACCTTGGTGACGAGGTGCAGGTCCTCGGGGTACGGGTGCAGGGCCTCCCGGATGAGCTCGTTGACGACGACGGGGCCGTAGAAATCGGAGGTGTCGATGTGGGTGATGCCCGCCTCCACCACCGCGCGGAGCACCGCGAGGGCCCGGTCACGGTCCTTCGGGGGACCGAAGACGTGCGGCCCGGCCAGCTGCATGGCGCCGTAGCCGACGCGGGTGAGGGTCAGGCCGTCGGCCGGGGTGATGGTGCCGCCGAGCTGTGCGGTCATGTCGTGCCTCTCAGGATGGTGCTCAGGTGGTACGGGCCACCGAGGTCGTTCCGGTGGCCCGGTCTCCACCTTGCGCCGCGCGCGCCCGGCGTGGCAGTGCCCCGGCGTTCCTGGGAGTGACAGGGCCAGGCACCGCCGGCCGGGCGGCCGTACGGTGGGGCCATGGACGGATCGAACCCGCTCGGGGAGTTCCTGCGAGCCCGACGGGCGCTGGTACGGCCCGAGGACGTGGGCCTGCCCAGCAGCGGCCTGCGCCGGGTGCCGGGCCTGCGCCGCGAGGAGGTCGCGACGCTGGCCGGCATCAGCTCCGACTACTACCTGCGCCTGGAGCAGGGCCGGGACCGCAACCCCTCCGTGCAGGTCCTGGAGGCCGTCGCCCGAGTCCTGCGCCTCGACGCCGACGCCACCGCCCACCTCGTCGGCCTCGCCCAGGAGCGGCCCACCGCGGGCGGACACCGCACACGACAGGTACCGGCGAGCCTGCTGCAGCTCATCGACGGCTGGCCCCGCAACCCCGCCTACGTCCAGAACCGCTACTACGACTGCCTGGCCGCCAACGACCTGGCCACCGCGCTCACCCCGAACTTCCGGCCCGGCGTCAATCTGCTCCGGGCCGTCTTCCTCGACCCGGCGGAGCGCGAGCTGCGCCGCGACTGGGAGGACCTGACGTCGGAGGCTGTGGCCGCTCTGCGATCCGAGGCCGGAGCGAATACGGACGATCCGCGGCTACGGGACCTGGTCGGCGAGCTGTCCCTGCGCAGCGAACGCTTCCGCACCCTGTGGGCCCGGCACGAGGTGCGGCCCCGCCGCGGCCGGGTGAGCCACCTGACCCACCCGCAGGTCGGCGAACTCGACCTGCAGTCGACCAAGTTGTCCGTGGACGGCACAGACGGGCTCAACATGGTCGTCTTCCACGCCGAGCCCGGCAGCCGCAGCTCCGAACTGCTCGACATTCTCGGCAGCCTGGCAGCGCCCCGAAGCGGGACGGCCCGGCGGGGCGGCGCGCATGAACGGATCGAGGACCAGTAGGCCCCGCTCCCCTCAGAGCAGTGCCGGCATCGCCGAGCGCAGCGCCTTCTGCCAGGAGCTGTAGACGAGCGGGCAGCGGGTGCCGGCCGTGTCCATTCGGACTGCTCCGGGTACGGCCGACCCGCGGCGTCGAGCACGCGGTCCACCGTCCCCAGGAGCGCAGCCTGAGGTCGATGGGGTTGACGGCGGCGGCGCGGACCCGGATGCGGACCTGACCCGGACCGGGCTGCGGCGTTGGGACGTCGGGAGGTCGGAACGTCGGACAGGGTCAGCACGTCGGGCGCGCCGTACTCGGACCCCTCGGGCGTCACGCCGGCGGCCCGGCAGCGCGCCGAACACGTGGACACGGCGTGAGCGGACACGCGAACCGCCCCCGGCCGAGACCGAAACCCTGGGGGTTTCTGCCACGTTTCGGACATGATCCGGACACCTGCCCGAGGCAGGGAGCGCATCGCGCGCGCGTCAGGCGGGGCGGTACGGCGATGGGGCCGGGTCAGCAGGGGCGCCCGTGTCTGCGGAGCGCCCCGCTCCCCCGGCCTGCGGAAACGGTCCTCCCGCGCACCCTGCCCCCCGTCAGCCGCTCCGGTGCCCGGCGCGGCCCCCCGCGCTGCACGGAGAAACACTCCGGCAATGTTTAACCATGATCTATCAACCGGCCCCGGTGGCAGAATATCGGCGACCGTCGTTCCCATGCTCCTACCACCGGATTGACGCGGCCTGGACCTGGTTTTAGTGTTGCCCACCGTGCGACCAGCAGGTAGCTGAACGAAACGGTCTTATCGCGTCCGGAGGGGCGGTCAGTATGCCCGCAATCTCGTCGCCCGCACCCCGTACTCTCGTGCATATCCTTCGGGACAGAGCATTAGAAATGCCCGATGCCGTCGCATACGTTTTTCTCGCCGACGGCGAGGACGACGAACGGAAGATCAGCTATCGGGAACTGTATGCGGCAGCCGCCGACGTGGCGGGTGCGCTGGGGGCACGGCACGAGCGGGGCGAGCGGGCGCTGCTCCTCTTCCCTCCGGGCCTCGACTACATCACCGCGTTCTTCGGCTGCCTGCTCGCGGGCATCGTGGCCGTACCGGCCTATCCGCCGCAGGACGCGCGTAGCCTCGGCCGGCTGGACGCCATCATCGCCGACGCGGGGGCGAGCATCGCCCTGACCACGAAGGATCTGTTGCCGATCGCCCGGTCGGCGCTGGACGCCCCGCTGGCGTGGATCGCGACCGACGCGCTGGAGTCCGATGCCGGGCGCGCGGTCGCGCCGATCGCGGGCGGGTCCCGTCCGGTCGCCGCGACGCCGGAAGACCTCGCCTTCCTCCAGTACACCTCCGGCTCGACGCGGCTTCCGCGCGGCGTCATGCTGACGCATGCGAACCTCACGCACAATCTGGAGGCCATCTATCAGGCGTTTGCCGGGACCGCCCACGACGTCATGGTCAGCTGGCTTCCTCCATATCACGACATGGGGCTTATCGGCGCGATACTGGAGCCTCTTCACGGCGGATTCCCGGGCATTCTCATGTCCCCTCTACACTTTCTCCAGAAACCCTACCGCTGGCTGAAAGCCATCTCTGTACACCGGGGCACGATCAGTCCATCCCCGAATTTCGGATACGAACTGTGCCTGCGAAAGATCGACGACGAGCAGCGGGCCTCGCTCGATCTGGTTTCCTGGCGTGCGGCCGTGAACGGCGCGGAGCCGGTCCGGATGGAGACGATCGAGCGATTCACGGAACGGTTCGCGGACGTCGGCTTCGATCCCGCTGCCTTCCGGCCCAGCTACGGCCTGGCGGAGGCCACGCTGCTGGTGACCGCCGACCCGGTCGGCGAGAGCGTGCGCCGCTTCCCGGTCGACGGCGTGCCCAGGATCGCCTGCGGCACCGCCCGGGGTGACCAGTCCGTCGTCGTGGTGGACTCCGCCACCCTCGCGCCGGCCGGGGCCGGGCAGGTCGGCGAGATCTGGGTGTCGGGGCCCAGCGTCTCCGCGGGCTACTGGGGCCGCCCCGCCGAGAGTACGGCGCTGTTCGGCGCCACCCTGCCGGACGGCCGTGGCCCCTACCTGCGCACCGGCGATCTGGGCGCACTGGACGAGTCGGGCGCGCTGGCCGTCACGGGCCGGCTGAAGGACCTGCTCATCCTGCGTGGCCGCAACGTGTATCCGCACGACGTGGAGGACGCCGCCGAGCGGAGCCACCCCGCCCTGCGGCCCGGGTGCGGTGCGGCCTTCACCGTGCCCGTGGACGGCGAGGAGCGGCTGGTCCTGGTGTGCGAGGTCGCGGACGGCGCGGAACCGGAAGCCGTCGCGCTCGCCGCCCGCCGCGCGGTGCGTGAGGAGTGCGAGGCCGACCTGCACGAACTGGTGCTCATCCCGGCCCGCACGATCCCCAAGACGTCCAGCGGGAAGATCCAGCGCCGCGCGACGCGGGAGGCGTATCTGTCCGCGGCCCTGTCACGGATCGGCGGCTGGCGGCCCGAGGGTGCGGCGGCTCCCGGCGCACAGGCCGCCGCTCCCCCTCGTACACCACTGGAATCCCTGATCGCCGGCATCTGGGCGGAGCTGCTCGGGCAGCCCGAAGTCGGGATCCACGACGACTTCTTCGCCTCCGGCGCGCAGTCCCTGCTCCTCTCGCAGCTCGCCGTACGCATCGAGGCGGAGCTGCCGGTGCGCGTCACGGCCGGCGACCTCTTCCAGGCGTCGACGGTCGCGAAGCTGGCCGAACTGCTGGAGAGCAGACCGCTCACCGTCGACGACGAGCAGGTCGCCGGCCTGATCGCACGGAGCGACAACAACGGCTGAACAGCGCGAGCACCGAAGGCCTTCGACCGAAGGACCTCACCGTTCCTGACGCACGCTGATCCCGGCAGGGGGGCACATGGACACGACGGACGTGGTGGACACGCTGGACCATCTGGTCGCCGACTCGACCGACCACCACTACAGCCCCTACACGCGGTTCGACTGGGCCGACGAGCTGGCCGAGGAGCAGTGGTGGATGACACCCGACCTGCTCACCGTGGCGGGCACCCGGCACGCGCGGGAGCTGGACGAGAAGCTGCTCATGCGGCTGAGCAAGTGGGAGAGCGTCAACTTCTTCAGCCTCAACATCCATGGCATACGTGAGCTGCTGATCGAGGTGACCCGGCGCATCCACACCCGGGGCTTCGAGCTGCCCTCCGAGTTCTTCCACCGCTTCCTGGGCGAGGAGAACGGGCACATGTGGTTCTTCGCCCAGTTCTGCCGGCGCTACGGCGGCAAGATCTACCCGGACAGGTCGCTTCCGGTCGCCACGGCGGAGGAGGACGCCGCCGTCGCCCACTTCCTCGTGTTCGCCCGCATCCTGATCTTCGAGGAGCTGGTCGACCACTTCAACATCAGGATGGGACGCGACACCACGCTGCACCCCCTGATCAGGGAGGTGAACCAGGTCCACCACGACGACGAGTGGCGGCACATCGTCATGGGCCGCAAGCTCGTGGGACTCCTGTACGAACCGCTGCGGGAGCGCGGCGACCGGGAGCTGCGCGAACGCCTCGACCTCTACCTGCGGCGCTACATCACCGCGAGCGTGCAGTCGCTCTACAACCCCACGGTGTACCGGGACGCGGGGATTCCCGAGGCGTTCGCCTTCCGTGAGGAACTGCTGCGGGATCCGGCGCGTGTCGCCTACCACGAGACGTTCTTCAGGCGCGTCATCCGGTTCCTGACGAGCCAGGAGATCATCTCCGAGTCTCCGCTCCAGGGGGCGGCGGCCTGATGGGGACGGACGTGATCGAGCAGGTGCGGACGTGGCTGCTGGCGCGCAATCCGGAGGTCACGGCCATCGGCTGGGACGAGGACCTCATCGACAGCCGCCTCGTCGATTCCCTCGATTTCCCCCAGCTGCTGCTCCTCCTGGAGGAGCTGGCCGGCCACGAGCTGGAGCTGACCGCGCAGAACGTCGTCGGATTCCGGACCCTGCGCGGCATACGGGACACCGTTCTGGCGGACACCGCCGGCGCTGACGCGGTGAGCCATGAGTGATCTCTACACGGCGCGCGGCGGACTCGTCGCCCTCGGCCCGGAACTCGTCCGCCTCATGGAGCTGCTGGACGAGCGCTTCCAGGCCTGGGCCCGGGAGTGCGGCGCCACGCCGATGCTCTTCCCGGCGGTCATCGGCACCGCGGACCTGGCCGCCATCGGCTACTTCGACAACTTCCCCCAACTCGCCCTGATGACAGCCCCGTTGAAGCTGCCGGCGGAGAAGCCGGCCGGGAGCGCGGCGGTGCCGTCCGACCGGCTCGGCGCGAGCGAGTACGGGCTGGCCTCAGCGGCCTGCTACCAGGTGTACCTGCACCACCGGTCCGTCACGCTCGCCGGTCCCCGGTATGTGACCACCGTCGCCAAGTGCTTCCGCAACGAGGACCACTACGACGGGCTGCGGCGGCTGCACGGCTTCACCATGCGGGAGATCGTGTGCCTGGGGCCCCGCGAGGCCGTCCTGGACCATCTGGCCCGGTTCCGGCCGAGGGTCGTGGAGTTCGCGGACCGGCTCGGGCTCGGACTGAAGGTTCAGCCGGCGTCGGACCCCTTCTTCGAGAAGAGCGGCGGGCGGGCACTGCTGGCGCAGCTCTTCCCGGTCAAGGAGGAGTTCGTCCACGCGGGCGACCTGGCCATCGGATCCCTGAACTTCCACCGCAACTTCTTCGGGGAGCGCTGCGACATCTCCCTGGCCGACGGCGGACCGGCCTACACCGGATGTGTCGCCTTCGGCCTGGAACGGTGGATCGCCGCCCTCCTGGAGACGCACGCGAGCATCGACGACATCTTCGAGCGGGTGGCGGAGGCGGCTGCGTGAGCGATCTCCTGGGGCGTCTGGCGGAGTTGTCCGGGCCGGAGCGCGCGCAGTTCATGGCCCGGTTGCGGCAGCGCCCGGCCGCGCAGCACACCGATCCCACCATCGCCTCCGACGCCCAGCAGCGGCTGTGGCTGCTGCAGCGCCTCGATCCGGGCAGCCCGGCCCACCACCTCTCCGCCGCCCTGCACCTCGCGGGCCCGCTCGACGCCGAGGCGCTGCGCTCCGCCCTGACCGAGATCTCCGCACGGCACGAGTCGCTGCGTACCGCCTTCCGCGAGCAGCACGGGCGTCCGGTACGGCATGTCATCGCGCCCCGGCCCGTCGAGCTTCCCCTGGTGGACCTGGCCGACCTGCCGCCGCCGGAGCGGGAGCGCCGGGCGCGCGCCCTGCACGCGGAGAGCGGGAAACACCCGTTCGAGCTGGACCTGGCCCCACTGGCCCGCTTCACGCTCTACCGGTTGTCGGCCGAGCGGCATGTGCTGACGGTCGTAGCGCATCACCTGGTCTGCGACGGCTGGTCGATGGGCGTGTTCACCGAGGAACTCGGCGCGCTGTACGAGGCCTTCTCCCAGGGACGTCCGTCCCCGCTGCCGTCTCCGGCCGCCCTGCCGGCCGGTGAGCGACGCCACGGCGACGGCGAGCGGGACCGGGCGGTCGCCTACTGGCGCGGCGAACTGTCCGGCGACCTTCCCGTCCTCGACCTCCCCGCCGACCGCCCGCGGCCCGCCTCGGAAGGGTTCCAGGGCGCCCGGCACGGCTTCCGGATTCCCGCCGGCCTCCACCGGGAGGTGCGCGCGGCGGCCGGCCGTGACCGTTCCACCGTCTACGGCCTGCTGCTCGCCGCGTACGCCGTCACCCTGCACCGGATCACCGGCGGGCTGGACTTCGTCGTCGGCGCCCCCGTCGACGAGCGGCAGGGCGCCGCCGAGCAGGGGCTGATCGGCTTCTTCGTGAACACGCTGCCGCTGCGGTTGCGACTGCGGCCGGGCGAGACGTACGCGGAGACGGCCCGGCGTGCCGGCGAGGCGGTCAGCGGCGCCCTGACCCACGGCATCCCGTTCGGGGACATCGTGCGGGAGACGAACCCGCCCCGGCTCCCCGGCCGGACGGTGCTGCGGCAGACCGCGTTCTCGCTCCAGCCCGCCGTCACCGGCGGCCGGCGCGCGGGGCGGCTGACGGTCACACCGGCCGCTCCGGACGACTTCGACCTCGGCGTCTCTCCGCTCGACCTCAGCCTGCACCTGCGCGAGCAGGACGGTGAGCTGCTCGGCTGCTTCGAGTACCGCACCGACCTGTTCGACGCCGGCACCGTCGCCCGGTGGGCCGCGGACTTCCAGGAAGTCGTCCGCCAGGCCGTCCGCACGCCGGAAGCGACCGCCGTGACCGGTCGGACGGAAGCACCCGACACCAACCTGACAGACAGTCAACTCGCGCTCTGGTTCGGCAAGAAGACGGCCGGTGACGTCCGGCTGTACTACGAGAACGTCACCGCCCTCTACAGCATCCCCGCACCGCTCGACCACGACCGCTTCCAGCGTGCCTTCCAGAAGCTGGTGGACCACAGCGACGCGCTGCGCAGCACCTTCCACGAGGTGGACGGCGTCCCGCTGCGCCGGGTGGCCGAGACCGTCCCGGCGCCGCTGGAGCCGGTGGATCTCACCGGCGAGCCCGACCCCCACGAGGCCGCCCGGCAGTGGGCGCGCCGACGCAGCGGGGCAGGACTGGACGCGGCACGGTCCGTCTTCGACTCCGCCCTGCTCAGGCTGAGCGACACCGAATCCGCCTGGTACCTGAACGTGGACCACCTGGTCTGTGACGCCTGGTCGATGTCCCTGTTCCTGCGCACCCTGTCCGAGTACTACGACCTGGACCGGCAGGGAAGCCTGGACGGGGCCGCGCCCCTCCCGCCGTTCCAGGCGTACGTCGACCGCGAACGGTCGTCGGCCGGCTCGGGGCGCCGGAGCCGGGCCGAACGCCACTGGCGCGAGAAGCTGGCCGAACCGGTCGAAAGGCTGGCGTTCTACGGCAGGGAAGACGACGTGGCGGGCACCACCCGCACCGCCCGGCTCACCGTCGAACTCGGTGCCGAACGCAGCGCCCGCATAGCGGAGTTCGCCCGTGCGGAGGGCCACACCTCCCCCGCCGTCGCGTTCGGCACCGCGCTCTTCGCCTACCTCCATCGCGTGGGCGGCGGTGAACTCCTGCGCGTGGGCACGCCGTTCGCCAACCGGCCCGCCGAGTTCCGCGGCACGGCCGGCCTGTTCATGAACGTGCTCCCGCTGCACCTGCGGGTCACCGGCGACCTCCCGCTGCGGCTCCTCGCCCGGGAGACGCAGCGGTCCTTCCTCGAAGCGGCCCGCTACCAGGACCATGTTCCCCGGCACCGTGGCGGCGCCCGCCTCTACGACGTCTACCTCAACTATCAGAACGCGGTCTTCGAAGGCTTCGGCGGCCCGGTCGGCTTCGACCTCATCGACACCGGACACTCCCCCGACCGGCTCACCCTCCAGGTCCGTGAGCTGCGCCGGGACCCCACCGCCCCACCGCGCTTCGTGCTCGACTTCGACTTCAACACCGCCTGCTTCGACGAAACCCAGCGGGAGCGCACCACCGGGCACTACCTCGCCCTGCTCGACGCCCTGCTGACACGGCCCGACGAAGCGGTCTCGGTCCCGCGGATGCTGTCGGACGAGGAGCTGAAGCAGCTCGACTCCTGGAACGACACGGCCCGGTCCTACGACCTCGGTATCCCGCTGCACGCGCACGTCGAGCGCCAGGCCCGCCGTACCCCCGACGCGACCGCGCTCGTGTTCGAGGACCGCTCCCTCACGTACGCCGAGCTGGACGCGGCGGCCGGCCGGCTGGCCCGGCGTATCCGCCGCGCCGTCGGGGACGAGCGATTCGAGCCCGGCGCCACGGTGGGCGTGCACATGGAGCGCTCCCCGGAGCTGGTCGTCGGCCTGCTCGCGGTCCTCAAGGCCGGCGGCGCCTATCTCCCGCTCGACCCGGCCACCCCGGCGGAGCGCATGGCGTTCATGCTCTCCGACGCCGCTGCCGTACTGGTGCTCACCACCGGGTCTCCGGACGGCCTCCCGGGCGACGTGCCGGTCCTGCGGGTCGACATGACCGAGGCGGAGGAGACGGCGGGCGCGGGCCCCGACGTGCCGGTGGCGCCCGGTCAACTGGCCTACCTCATCTACACATCGGGCTCCACGGGCACCCCCAAGTGCGTGACGCTCACCCACCGGGGGATCTGCAATCGCCTCCTGTGGATGCAGGACGCCTACGGTCTCACCGCCGACGACGCGGTCCTGCAGAAGACCCCCTTCACGTTCGACGTGTCCGTGTGGGAGTTCTTCTGGCCGCTGATGACGGGGGCGCGTCTCGTCCTGGCACGCCCCGGCGGCCACCGGGACCCGGGCTACCTGGCCGAGGTGATCCGCCGCGAGGCCGTGACGACCGTGCACTTCGTCCCCTCCATGCTGCGGGTCTTCCTCACCGACCCGGCGGTCTCCCGGTGCGGCTCGCTGCGCCGGGTGATCGCCAGCGGCGAGGCGCTGCCGCCGGACCTCGTCCAGCGGTTCTTCCGGGTCTTCCCGCCGCCCGCCGTCGAGTTGCACAACCTGTACGGCCCGACCGAGGCCTCCGTCGACGTCTCGGCGTGGCGGTGCCGGCCGGAGGACGCCGCGGGCTCCGTGCCCATCGGCCGCCCGGTGGCCAACACCACGCTCGACGTGCTGGACGCCCGGCTGGCGCCGCTGCCCCTCGGCGTCGTGGGTGAGCTGCACATCGGCGGAGTGCAGCTCGCGACCGGATACCGGGGCCGCGACGAACTCACCGCCGAGCGGTTCGTGCCCGATCCGCGCCGGCCCGGCGGCCGGCTCTACCGGACCGGCGATCTGGTACGCCAGCGTCCCGACGGCGCCTTCGAGTTCGTCGGCCGTGCCGACGGCCAGGTCAAGCTGCGCGGCTACCGCATCGAACTCGGCGAGATCGAGGCACGGCTGGCCGCCCACCCGGCCGTGCGGGCCGCCGCGGTACGGCTCACGGAGGAACGCCTGGTGGCGTACGTCGTCCCGGCCGACGGCGCCGAGCCGCCCGGGCCGCGGGAGCTGCGCGGCTTCCTGGAGCGCTCCCTGCCGGACCACATGGTGCCGCCGGTCTTCGTCCCGCTGGCCGCCCTGCCCGTCACCGCCAACGGCAAGCTCGACCGCGCGGCCCTGCCGGCGCCCGGCCCGGCGTCCCCGCCGACCGCCCCGGCCCGCTCGGCACGGACCGCGCTCCAGCGCACCGTCGCCGGTCTGTGGGCCGAGCTGCTCGGGTGTGACGCGGACACGATCGGACTGGACGACGACTTCTTCGAGCTGGGCGGTCACTCACTGCTCGCGGCGCGGCTCATGGCGGCGGTGACCCGCCGTTTCGGGGTGCGACTGCCGCTCACCGCGCTGTTCGAGGCGCCCACGGTGGCCCGGTTCGCCGAGCTGGTCTCGGCCGGGTCCGAGCACTCGCCGCTCCTCTCGCTCCGCGCGCCGGTCACGCCCGCGCCGCTCTTCCTGCTGCATCCCGCGGGCGGCGACGTCATGGCGTACCGGCAGCTGGTCACGCTGCTGCCCGTCGGGCGGGAGGTGCTGGGCATCCGGTCCCGTGCCCTGTCCGGCGAGGCCGAGGCGGAGAGCCTCGCCGCGATGGCCGCCCAGTACGTGGACGTCGTCCGGGAGCGCCGGCCGGCCGGCCCGTACCATCTCGCGGGCTGGTCCATGGGCGGTGCCCTGGCGGTCGAGGTGGCCGCCGGTCTTGAGGCGGCGGGCGAGCGGGTCGCGCTGGTCGCGCTGCTCGACTCCGCCGTCCCCGGCGAGGGCGCGCCCGACCCGCTGCTCGCCCCGGCCGTCGCCCTGGCGGACTCCCTGCCCGAACTCGGCGTCACCGCCGAGGACACGGCGGCACTCCGCGACCGGCTGCGCGGACTGCCGCTGGAGGAACGGCTGAAGCTGCTGATCACCTGGGCCGAGGAGCGCGGCTCGCGCGTGCTCCCCGCCGAGGCCCTGCTCCGGCAGGCGGAACTGGCCGAACGGCATGAGCGCCTGGTGCTCGCCCACCGACCGTCGGTCGTCGACGCCCCGCTCACGCTCTGGTGGGCCCGCGACCAGCTCCGGGATCCGCTCCGTGACCACCGCGCCTCCTGGGCACGGCAGACCCGGGGCGGTGTCCGGGAGGAGGCGACGCTCCCCGGAAACCACTTCACCCTGCTGCGCCCGCCCCACGTCGCCCAGGTCGCACGGCGGCTCGCGGCGGCCCTGGACACCTCTGAGCGAACCGTCCCCGTAGACCGACAAGGAAGTGAACATCCGTGACCTCTGCGCAGCCCAATCAGGGGACCGCCGCACCGGATTCGCCGCAGGCTCCCACCCCGTCCTCGGGCACGCCACCCCTCGCCGTCGCGGCCGGGCTGCTGACCGTCTTCCTGTGGGCGTCCGCGTTCATCGGCATCCGCGCGGCCGGCAAGGACCTCGATCCCGGCGCGCTGACCCTGGCGCGCCTGTTCATCGGCGCGGTGCTGCTGGGCGCGGTCGTCCTCGTCCGCAGGGTTCCGCTGCCGCCCCGCTCCGACCTGCCGCGGCTCTTCCTGTGCGGCCTGCTGTGGTTCGGCGTCTACAACGTCGCGCTCAACGCCGCCGAGCAGCGCATCGACGCGGGCACCACGTCGATGATCATCAGTCTGGGCCCGGTGCTGATCGCCGTACTCGCCGGCTTTCTGCTCAAGGAGGGCTTCCCGCGTCCGCTGGTCGTCGGCGGTGTCGTCGCCCTCGTCGGTGTGCTGCTGATCGGCCTCGCGACCTCCAGCAAGGGCCTGGAGGCCGGGACGGGCAGTGCGCTGGCACTGCTGGCCGCCGCCGCGTACGCGGGGGGCGTCGTCACGGAGAAGCCGCTGCTGGGCAACAGCTCGGCCCTCGTGATCACGTGGCTGGCCTGTGTCGTCGGTGCCGTGCTGTGCCTGCCGTTCCTGCCCCAGCTGATCGACAACCTCTCGCACGCGAGCGGCAAGGCGATCGGCTGGACGCTGTACCTCGGGGTCTTCCCCACCTCGGTCGCCTTCACCACCTGGGGGTACGCGCTGGCCCGCTCCACGGCGGGGAAAATGGGCGCGCTCACGTACCTCTCGCCGCCGATCGCGGTGACCCTGGCCTGGCTGATCCTCGACGAGACGCCGCCGTGGCTGGCGGTGGCCGGCGGTGCGCTGTCGCTCGCCGGTGTCGTCTACAGCCAGCGCAAGAAGTGAGGGGCGCGTGCCGACGGCCCTGACCGTCGCGGTCGCCGGGACGGACGAGCTCCTGGCCCTGCCGGGCCTGGACGCGGCGGTCCTGACGGCCGCGGAGCGGCGTCGCCTCACCGCCGTACGCTCCGAGCGGGCGCGGGCGGACTTCGTCGCGGCGCGCGTCCTGGCCCGGCTGTGCGTGGCCCGGCGGACCGGTGGTGCGGCCCGGGACGTCGTGCTGGAGCAGCGGTGCCCGGTCTGCGCGGGCCCGCACGGCCGGCCGCGGGTCAGGGGCGTGCGCTGCGGGGTCAGCTTCTCGTACGCGGACGGGGTGGTGGCGGCCGCGGCCGCCGATCGCCCCGTCGGCATCGACATCGAGCGGCTGCCCGGCGCAGGCGGTGCGCCCGTCCCCGACCTCGGCCGGTCGGGGCACTTCCTGACCCGCGGCGAGATCGACCGCATCCGCGGGTCCCCCGCTCCCCGTTCGGCGTTCCTGCGCCTCTGGGTACGGAAGGAGGCGCTGGTCAAGCTGACCGCACAGGGCCTGCCCGCCATGGCGGGCGTGGACCTCTCGGACCTGCCGCCGCACCCCGCCGGCCGGGACCGGCCGCACCGGCTCGGCCATCGACTCCTGTACGACCTGCCCGACGTGCCGTCCGACGTGCTCGGCGCGGTCGCCGTCACCGTCTCCGACGCCCCGGCCGGCCCTGGTTCCACAGCCGCCTGCGGCCTGCAGTCGCTCACCATCGACGACCTGATGGACCCCCTCTCATCCCAGGGAGAAGAACCATGACCGAGGTACAGTCCCAGCCGGCGAGCGTCGTCCCGGACGCCCTGACCACCGTGCTGCTCGGGCACAACGCCTTCCAGTTCACCCGCGCCGGAGTCGAACTCGGCCTCTTCGACCTGCTGGAGCGCAGCCCCGGTACCCGCCGGGAGCGGATCGGCGCCGAACTGGGGCTCGCGGAACGTTCCCTGGACATCCTGCTGCTCGGCGTGACCTCGCTGCGGCTGGTCGAGCGCACCGAGGAGGGGTACGTCAACGCGAAGTCGATCTCCGACCTGTTCACGGGCGGGCACTGGGAACTCGTCAAGGCCGTCATCGGGTTCGAGGCGTACGTCACCTACCCGGGCCTCGTCGACTTCACCGAGTCCCTGCGGGCCAACAGCAACATCGGGCTGCGGCGCTACCCGGGCGAGGGCGCCACGGTCTATCACCGGCTCAGCGAGGACCCCGAACTGCTCAAGGTCTTCTACCACTTCATGGGCACCTGGTCGGCCGTCGCCGGCAAGCACCTCATCAAGTACGGCGACTTCAGCTCCGCCCGGCGCATCCTCGACGTCGGCGGCGGGGACGCGACGATGGCCATCGCGGTGGCCGGTGCCCACCCCGACGTCGAGGTCACGGTCCTGGAGATCCCGAAGGTGGTCGACCTCGCCCGCAAGCGGGTCGAGGAGGCGGGGCTCAGCGACCGCGTCAAGGTCGTCGAGGGCGACATCTTCGCGGGCGACTACCCCGAGGGGCACGACACCGTGATGTTCGTGCACCAGCTGCAGATCTGGCCGCAGGACCGCATCCGCGTGCTGCTGGGCCACGCCCACGCCGTGCTGCCGGAAGGCGGCCGGGTGCTGATCCTGAACTCCATGTCGGAGGACGACTACGACGGTCCGCTGATGGCCGCCCTGGCCAGCCCCTTCTTCGCGGCGGTCGCGGGCGAGGGCGGGATGCTCTACTCCTGGGAGGGCTACGAGAAGTCGCTGAAGGAAGTCGGGTTCGACCAGGTGCGGCGCACCCGCTGCACCGAGGCCATCACCCCGCACGGCATCATCACGGCGGTCAAGTGACCGGCCGGCCGCTCGACCCCGGCCTGGTGGAGGACCTCGTACGGCTGCGTGAGGACCTCCACCGGGAGCCGGAACTCGGACTGGACCTCCCGCGGACGCAGGCCAAGGTGCTCGCGGCGCTCGACGGGCTGCCCCTGGAGATCACGACCGGCCGCGGCCTGTCCTCCGTCACCGCGGTGCTGCGCGGCGGGAACACCGACGCGGGAGACGGCGACCGTCCCGTCGTACTGCTGCGCGCCGACATGGACGCGCTGCCGCTGACAGAGGCGAGCGGTGTCCCGTACGCCTCCAAGATCGAGGGCCGGATGCACGCCTGCGGGCACGACCTGCACACGGCCATGCTGGTCGGCGCGGCCCGGCTGCTCGCCCGGGACCGGGACGGACTGCGCGGCGACGTGCTCTTCATGTTCCAGCCGGGAGAGGAGGGACACCACGGTGCGCGGCTGATGATCGAGGAGGGGGTGCTGGACGCGGCCGGACGGCGCCCGGTCGCGGCGTACGCGGTGCACGTGGCCTCCTCGATGCTGCCGGCCGGCTGGCTGCTGACCCGCAAGGGGCCCCTGCTGGCGGGCGGCGATGTCCTGCACGTGACCGTCCGGGGCCGGGGCGGCCACGACTCCCAGCCCCATCTGCTCAGGGACCCGGTGCCGGCCGCGTGCGAGATGACGCTGGCGCTGCAGACGTACGCGAGCCGGGGCTTCGACCCCTTCGACCCGGTGCTGCTCTCGGTCGGGAGCATCCACGCGGGGACCTCGGCCAACATCATCCCGGACGAAGCGGAGTTGAAGATCGGCATCCGGACTTTCGGGCCGGGCGCCAAGGCCGAGGTCATCGACGGGGTGACCCGGGTCCTGGAGGGCGTCGCCGCCGCCCACGGGGTCACGGTGTCGGTGGACCACTCCATGGACTACCCGGTCACGGTCGTCGACCCGGCCGAGGCGGACTTCGCGGCCGGCACGGTCGAGAAGGTGCTGGGGCCGGGCCGGCTCATCTGGGCCCCGAACACGCTGAGCCCTTCGGAGGACTTCTCCTTCGTGCTGGGCGAGGTGCCGGGGGCCATGCTGTTCCTGGGCGCCTGCCCGCCCGACCGGGACCCGGGGACGGCGAGCTTCAACCACAGCCCCGACGCGGTCTTCGGCAACGAGGTGCTCGGCGACGGCGCCAGGATCCTGGCCTCGCTGGCCGAGGACCGGCTGGCCTCGGCCGGCTGAGGGGACCCGGAACACTGTGGTGGCTCGGCGCCCGGAACGATGCTGCGCAGCACCCAGGTGTCCCCGCCGTCGGTCGACACGTAGACCGGGGCGAGCGGCCCGCCCATCGGGTCGGGAGTGAAC
>NZ_JBEYYR010000004.1:0-381633 GCF_040645635.1 Streptomyces sp. NPDC046727 | reverse complement strand
GGTGGGTCGTTGTTCGTGGAGCTGGGCCCCGGTGGAGCGCTGACCGGTGCGATAGCGGAGTCGGCGAGCGAGGACGCGGTGAGTGTCCCGGCCCTCCGGGACGACCGTGGTGAGGTGCGGACGCTCCTGCGGGCCGTCGCCGAGCTGTTCGTACGCGGAGCAAAGGTCGACTGGGCGGCCGTCCTGCCCGCGGGCGCCACCGCGGCCCATGTGGACCTGCCGACGTACGCCTTCGACCACGAGCACTACTGGCTTCCGGCGCCCCGTCCCCTCATGGACGCCACCGCTCTGGGCCAGGGCGCTGCGGATCACCCGCTGCTCGGTGCGGTGCTCCAGCTGCCGCAGTCGGACGGGCTGGTCCTCACGTCCCGGCTGTCCCTGCGCACCCACCCCTGGCTGGCCGACCACGCCATCGGCGGAGTGGTCCTGGTCCCCGGCACCGGGCTGGTGGAACTCGCCGTCCGGGCCGGTGACGAGGTCGGCTGCGGAGTGCTGGACGAACTCGTCATCGAGGCCCCCCTGGTCGTCCCGGAGCAGGGCGCCGTACGGGTCCAGGTCGCCGTCGGCGGGCCGGACGAGACCGGGTCGCGGAGCGTGGAGGTGTACTCCACCCGCCAGGACGTCGACGCGGAGAGCGGTACGGACGCCTGGACCCGGCATGCCAGCGGCACCCTGAGCACGGCCGTCAGTACCACCGACATCTTCGACTTCACCGCCTGGCCCCCGCCCGGCGCCCAGCAGGTCGACATCTCCGACGGCTACGAGAAGCTGACGCGGGCGGGATACGGGTACGGCCCGGCGTTCCAGTGCGTGCGGAAGGTGTGGCGGCGCGACGGCGAGCTGTTCGCCGAGGTGGCCGTGGAGCAGGATCAGCGGGAGAACGCCGCCGGGTTCGGCATCCATCCGGCGCTGCTCGACGCGGCACTGCACGCGAGCATCCTGGACGCGGCGGCCGAGGTGACCGACGGCTCCGTGGCGGAGGACGAGCCGGTGGTGCGGCTGCCGTTCGCCTGGAACGGGCTGACGCTGCACGCCTCCGGCGCCGCGTCGATCCGGGTGCGGCTGCTGCGGCCCGACCCGGACACGCTGTCGCTGGAGGCCGTCGACGACACCGGCGGTCCGGTCCTGACACTGGACTCGCTGGTCTCACGGGCCGTCTCCGGTGAGCAGCTCGAAGCGGCGGCCGGCGCACCCGGCACCGACGCGCTGTTCCGGGTGGAGTGGAGCGCGTTGCCGTCCGTGTCCGGCGGCGATGAGGTGCCGGCGGTGACGGTGGTCCAGGCGCGTACCGGCGGGGGCGACGACACGCCGGTGGCGCTGGTGGGCCGCGTGCTGCAGGCCGTTCAGGCGTGGCTCGCGGACCAGGGCACCGAGGGCGGTCGGCTGGTCGTGCTCACCCGGGGCGCGGTGCCCGCGGGCGGCGACGGGACGGTCACCGACCCGGGCGGCGCGGCCGTCTGGGGCCTCGTCCGTGCCGCGCAGGCGGAGCATCCCGACCGGATCGTCCTCGTCGACGGCGACACCGACGACCTGGCTTCCGCGCTGGCGACCGGTGAGCCGCAGGTGGCGGTGCGCGACGGGGCGCTGTACGTGCCCCGGCTGGCGCGGGTGGCCCCGGCCGGTTCCGTGGGGCCGGTGCTGGATCCGGCGGGCACGGTGCTGGTCACCGGTGGTACCGGTTCGCTGGCCGGTCTGCTGGCCCGGCATCTGGTCGAGCGGCACGGTGTACGGCATCTGGTGCTCGTCAGCCGCCGGGGGCCGGAGGCCGACGGGGCGCGGGAGTTGGTGGCCGAGCTGGAGGCGCTGGGTGCCGAGTCGGTCGCGGTGCCCGCCTGTGACGTGACCGACCGGGAGGCGGTGCGGGAGCTGCTGACCGGGCTGACCGGCCCCCGCCTCACCGCCGTCGTCCACGCGGCCGGTGTCTTCGACGCGGGCGTGGTCGGCGAGATCGACGCCGACCGGCTGGCCCGGGTGTTCGCGCCCAAGGTCACGGCCGTCGAGCACCTGGACGAGCTGACCCGCGAACTCGCCCCGGACCTGGACGCGTTCGTCACGTACTCCTCCGTCTCGGGCGTCTTCCTCGGTGCGGGTACCGGCAGTTACGGTGCCGCGAACGCCTGCATGGACGGGCTGATGGCGCGCCGCCGGGCGGCCGGGTTCCCGGCCCAGTCCCTGGCCTGGGGACTGTGGGAGCAGACCAGCGGCATGGGCGCCGACCTGGACGACCTGTCCCGCAGCCGCATGAGCCGCCGTGGCGGTGTGCTGCCGCTCGGGCCCGAGGAGGGCATGGAACTGTTCGACGCGGCGCTCGGCAGCGGGCAGACCCTGCTCGTGCCGGTCAAACTCGACCTGCGGGGACTGCGGGCCGACGCGACCGCCGGGGCCACCGTGCCGCCCCTGCTGCGCGGGCTCGTCCGCGCCGGCCGGCGTGCCGCGCGGGGGAGCGGACGCGAGGGCCGGGACGGACTGGCCGGACGGCTGGCCGGGCTGGCTCCCGCCGAGCGGGAGGCGCTGCTGCTGGACCTGGTCCGCACCCATGTCGCCAACGTCCTCGGGCACACCGGACCGGACCGGGTCAGGGCCGAGACCGCCTTCAAGGACGCCGGGTTCGACTCCCTCACCTCCGTCGAACTGCGCAACCGCCTGCGCGAGGCCACCGGCCTGAACCTGCCCGCCACCGCCGTCTTCGACTACCCGACGCCGCTCGCGCTCGCCCGGCATCTGCACGAGGAGTTCGAGGGCGTCACCCCGGCCGCCTCCGCGCAGCCGGCCGTGGTGCACGACCCGGACGAGCCGATCGCCGTCGTGGGCATGGCCTGCCGGCTGCCCGGCGGGGTCGGCAGCCCCGAGGATCTGTGGCGCCTGGTCCGCGAGGGCCGCGACGGCGTCACCGGGTTCCCCACCGACCGGGGCTGGGACCTCGACACCGTCTTCGACGCCGACCCCGAGCACGCCGGGACGTCGTACGTCGGCCAGGGCGGGTTCCTGCACGAGGCACCCCTGTTCGACCCGCTGTTCTTCGGGATCTCGCCCCGTGAGGCGGTGGCCATGGACCCGCAGCAGCGGCTGCTCCTGGAGACCTCCTGGGAGGCGCTGGAACGGGCCGGCATCGACCCCCTCGCGCTGAAGGGCACGGACGTCGGCGTGTTCAGCGGCATCATGGGCGTCGACTACTACTCCGGCGGCGACGTGCCGGAGGAAGTGGGCGGCTTCGCGCTGACCGGTGCCGGGGCGAGCGTGGCCTCCGGCCGGGTGTCGTACGTCTTCGGTCTCGAAGGCCCCGCCGTCACCGTGGACACCGCCTGCTCCTCCTCCCTGGTCGCCCTGCACCTCGCCGCCCAGGCCCTGCGGGGCGGCGAGTGCTCCCTCGCCCTCGCCGGCGGCTCGACGGTGATGGCCGGGCCCGGCATGTTCATGGAGTTCTCCCGGCAGCGGGCGCTGGCCTCCGACGGGCGGTGCAAGTCGTACGCCGACGCCGCCGACGGCACCGGCTGGGCCGAGGGCGCGGGTGTGGTCGTCCTGGAGCGGCTGTCGGAGGCGCGGCGCAAGGGCCACCCGGTGCTCGCCGTGATCCGGGGCAGCGCCGTCAACCAGGACGGCGCCTCCAACGGGCTCACCGCCCCCAACGGGCCCTCGCAGCAGCGCGTCATCCGCAAGGCGCTCGCCGCCGCCGGACTGACCCCGGCGGACGTGGACCTGGTCGAGGGCCACGGCACGGGTACCGTCCTCGGCGACCCGATCGAGGCGCAGGCGCTCCTCGCCACCTACGGCAAGGACCGGGATCCGGAACAGCCCCTGTGGCTCGGCTCGCTGAAGTCGAACATCGGGCACGCCCAGGCCGCCGCCGGGGTCTCCGGCGTGATCAAGGCCGTCCAGGCCCTGCGCCACCGCGAGATGCCCGCCACCCTGCACGTCGACGCGCCCTCCTCCCAGGTCGACTGGTCGGCCGGCGCGGTCCGCCTGCTCACCGAGGCCCGGGAGTGGACCGACCCGGGACGGCCGCGGCGGGCCGCCGTGTCCTCCTTCGGGCTCAGCGGCACCAACGCGCACGTCATCCTGGAGGAGGCTCCCGAGGAGGCGCTGCCCGAGGAGGAGACGCCCGAGGCCGCCCCGGCCGCTGTCGTACCGCTCGTGGTGTCCTCCCGCGGCACCGGCGCGCTCGCCGGGCAGGCCGCACGGCTCGCCGCGTTCCTCGGGGACACCGGCGCCGCGCCGGCGGACATCGCGACCGCGCTGGTCACCCGGCGGGCCGTCCTGCCGGACCGGGCCGTCGTGATGGCCGGCACCCGCGCGGAGGCCCTGGCCGGACTGGACGCGCTCGCCCGCGGTGAGAGCAGCCCCGCCGTGGTGACCGGCAGCCCCGTCCCGTCCGGCGCCGGAAAGGTCGTCCTCGTCTTCCCCGGCCAGGGCGGCCAGTGGGCCGGCATGGGCCGCGAACTCCTCGACGCCTCCCCGGTGTTCGCCGAGCGGATCGCCGAGTGCGCCCGGGCGCTGGAGCCCTGGGTGGACTGGGAACTGGAGGACGTGCTGCGCGGCGAGGCACCGGCCGAGCTGCTGGAACGCACCGACGTGGTCCAGCCGGCGAGCTTCGCCATGATGGTGGGCCTCGCTGCCGTGTGGGCGTCCACGGGCGTCGTACCGGATGCGGTGGTGGGCCACTCGCAGGGTGAGATCGCCGCTGCGTGCGTGGCCGGAGCGCTGCCCCTGGAGGACGCGGCACGGCTCGTGGCCCTGCGCGCCCAGGTGATCGCCGAGCGGATGTCCGGGCACGGCGGCATGGTCGCCGTGGCGCTGCCCGAGGCCGAGGCGGCCACCGCCCTCGAAGCCTGGGCCGGACGCGTGCACGTGTCCGCCGTCAACAGCCCCACCTCGGCCGTCGTGGCCGGAGACGCCGACGTGCTGGACGAGGTCGTCGCGACGCTGACCGCGCAGGGCGTGCGAGCCCGGCGGATCGCCGCCGACTTCGCCTCCCACACCCCGCACGTGGAGGCGGTGCGCGACTCCCTCGCCAAGGCGTTCGCCGACGTCCGGGGCCAGGCCCCCGTCATCCCCTTCCACTCCACCGTCACCGGCGAGCGCGTCACCGAGGCGGGCGTCCTGGACGCCGACTACTGGTACCGGAACGTGCGCCGGCCTGTGCGCTTCGGCCCCGTCGTCGCCGACCTGCTGGCCTCCGGGCACACCGTGTTCGTGGAGGTCGGCGCCCACCCGGTGCTGGCCCCGGCGATCAGCGAGACCGCCGACGGCGCCGACGTGTTGGTGACCGGCACCCTGCGCCGCGACGACGGCGGCCCCCGACGGCTGCTCGCCTCGATGGCCGAACTGTTCGTCAAGGGCGTCCCGGTGGACTGGACCGGCGCCCTGCCGGACACCGCCCGCCCCGTCGACCTGCCGACGTACGCCTTCGACCACCAGCACTACTGGCTCCCCGCCCCGGCCGCCAGGGGCGACGCCGCCTCGCTGGGCCTGGCCGGCGCCGACCACCCGCTCATCGGCGCGGTGGTCGAGGTGCCCGACACCGGCGGCGTGCTCTGCACCTCCCGGCTGTCCCTGCGCACCCACCCCTGGCTCGCCGACCACGCCGTCGGCGACGTCGTCCTGCTGCCCGGCACCGGCCTGGTCGAACTCGCCGTCCGCGCCGGCGACGAGGCCGGCTGCGCCACCCTGGACGAACTCGTCATCGAAGCCCCGCTGATCCTGCCCGCGCAGGGCGGCGTACGCGTCCAGGTCAGCGTCGGCGGCCCCGACGACAGCGGCAACCGCACGGTCACCATCCACTCCACGCCCGACGGCGCGGCCGGCGCCGACGGCTGGACCCGGCACGCCACCGGCGTCCTCACCCCAGCCCCCCGCACCCGCGCCGCCGCCCACCCCGACCTCACCACCTGGCCGCCGCCCGGCGCCGAGCGCGTCGACGTGACCCCGGAGGACTTCTACGCCGGACTGCGCGACCACGACTACCGCTACGGCCCGGTCTTCCGCGGCCTGCGCGCGGTGTGGCGGCGCGGCGACGAACTCTTCGCCGAGATCGCCCTGCCGGAGCAGGAGCACGGCTCGGCCGCCGAGTACGGCCTGCACCCCGCGCTCCTCGACGCCGCCCTGCACACCAAGGCGTTCCTGAGCACGGGCGAGCACCGCACGATGCTGCCCTTCGCGTGGAACGGGCTCACCCTGCACGCCTCCGGGGCCACGGCCCTGCGGATCCGGGTCACCCGGCCCGCCCCGGACGCGCTGTCCCTGGAAGCCGCCGACGAGACCGGCAGCCCGGTGCTCGGCGCCGACTCGCTGGTGTTCCGCCCGGTCGCCCCCGAGCAGCTGCGCGGCACCGGCGGCGGCGACATGCTCTTCGGTGTCGACTGGGTCCCGCTGCCCCGGCCCGAGGGCACGACGACACCGGCCTGGCTGCGGCTGTCCACCGCCGAGGAGGTGGCCACCCTCGCCGAGGACACCGAGGACGGCGCCGAACTGCCCCGCGCCGTCGTCCTGGAGGCCACGACGGCTGGCCCCGACGACACCCCGCTCGCCGTGACGGACCGCGCCCTGGAAGTCGTCCAGACCTGGCTCGCCGGTGGCGGCCTGGAGGACACCCGGCTGGTCGTGCTCACCCGGGGCGCGGTGCCCGCGGGCGGCGACGGGACGGTCACCGACCCGGGCGGCGCGGCCGTCTGGGGCCTGATCCGCGCCGCGCAGGCCGAGAACCCGGACCAGATCGTCCTGCTCGACACGGACACGGACAGCGACGACCTCGGGGCGCTGCTGGGCGCCGTCGTGGCCACCGGTGAACCGCAGCTGGCGGTGCGTGACTCGGCGCTGTACGTGCCTCGCCTGGCCCGCGCCGTCCCGGTCGGCTCCGCCGGGCCGGTGCTGGATCCGGCGGGCACGGTGCTGGTCACCGGTGGTACCGGTTCGCTGGCCGGTCTGCTGGCCCGGCATCTGGTCGAGCGGCACGGTGTACGGCATCTGGTGCTCGTCAGCCGCCGGGGTCTGGAAGCCGACGGGGCGCGGGAGTTGGTGGCCGAGCTGGAGGCGCTGGGTGCCGAGTCGGTCGCGGTGCCCGCCTGTGACGTGACCGACCGGGAGGCGGCCCGCGCGCTGCTGACCGGGCTGACCGGCCCCCGCCTCACCGCCGTCGTCCACGCCGCCGGCCTCTACGACGCGGGCGTGGTCGGCGAGATCGAACCCGAGCGGCTCGCCCGGGTGTTCGCACCCAAGGTCACGGCCGTCGAGCACCTGGACGAGCTGACCCGCGAACTCGCCCCGGACCTGGACGCGTTCGTCACCTACTCCTCGGTGTCCGCGGTGTTCCTCGGTGCGGGTACCGGCAGCTACGGTGCCGCGAACGCCTGCATGGACGGGCTGATGGCGCGCCGCCGGGCGGCCGGGTTCCCGGCCCAGTCCCTGGCCTGGGGACTGTGGGAGCAGACCACCGGCATGGCGGCCCGCACCGACGAACTCACCCGCGGCCGGCTCAGCCGACGCGGTGGCGTGCTGGCCCTCACACCCGACGAGGGCATGCGGCTCTTCGACGCGGCACTGGACAGCGACCGGACCCTGCTCGTACCGGCCAAGCTGGACCTGCGGGGACTGCGGGCCGACGCGACCGCCGGGGCCACCGTGCCGCCCCTGCTGCGCGGACTCGTCCGCGCCGGCCGGCAGTCGGCGCGGACCGCCGTCACCGGGGACGAGCGCCGCCGGCTGGCCGAACGGCTGGCCGGGCTGCCGGCCGGGGAGCGGACCGAGGCCCTGCTGGAACTGGTGCGCACCCAGGTGGCCGTCGTCCTCGGCTACGCCGCCGACCACCGGTTCGACGCCGACCAGGGCCTGTTCGAGATCGGCTTCGACTCCCTCACCGCCCTCGAACTGCGCAACCGGCTCAGCGAGCTGACCGGCACCAAGCTCGGCGCGGGCCTCGTCTTCGACCATCCGACCCCGGTGATGATCGTCGCCCATCTGACCGAGCGCATGTACGGCGAGGACGCGACCGGGCCCGTGGCCCTCTCCGTCTGAGGCGTCCACCCCACCCCACCGACCGAAAGGAGCAGCTGACCGCATGTTCGACGTGGATGCCTACCTCGACCGCATCGGCTGGACCGGGCAGATGCCGCGGCCCGACCTCGACACCCTGCGCACGCTGCACAAACTCCACCTGATGACACTGCCGTACAACGTCGCGGGGCAGGGCTTCGCCGACGGTGTGCACCTCGTGGACGTGGACGAGGACGAGGTGTTCCGCACCGGCGTCATGGAGGGCCAGGGCGGCACCTGCTTCCAGCTCAACCGGCTCTTCCACCGGCTCCTGACCGCCCTGGGCTACGAGGTGACCCTGCTCGCCGCGAGCACCGCCGAGGGCCGGGAGAACTTCGGCACCGAGATCGAGCACATGTTCATCCGGGCCGTCCTGGACGGCGAGGAATGGCTCGTCGACGTCGGCTACCCCGGCCCCTCGTACCTCGAACCGCTGCGCGTCAGTGACGAGGTGCAGACCCAGTACGGCTGCCAGTACCGGCTCGTCCGCAGGGACGACGGCACGATCGCCCTGCAGCGACGCGGGCGCGTCACCCGGTGGGGCACCGTCTACACGTTCCGGTTGCTGGCCCGCCAGTGGCACGACTGGAAGGAACTGGAGGACCGGGCCCGCGCCCATCACGCCACCGCCTCCGAGGACGACGGCGGCCAGGGCATCCTGTGCGGCCGGACCTTCGACAACGGCCAGGCCGTGCTCAAGGGCCGCCGGTACCTGGTCGTCCGGGACGGCCGCGAACGCGTCCGCACCGTCGTCGACGACGACGAACACCGCAGGCTCGTCGCCGCGATCCTCAGCGGCGACCTCGACCCCGGCGACCTCACGTGACCCGGCGGCACACCGACCAATCCATCGTCACCAGCGAACGTACGGAAGGACATTCCATGGCGAACAACTCGGCCGACGTGGTCGTCATCGGCGGGGGACCGGCCGGCGCGGTCAGCGCCTACGTGCTGGCCAAGCAGGGGCACTCCGTGGTGCTCCTGGAGCGCGAGGAGAACCCGCGCTTCCACATCGGCGAGTCCCTGCTGCCGTACATGATGGGCCTGTTCGACCGCATCGGCATCCGGGAGGAGGTGGAGACCAAGGGCTACGTCCCGAAGTTCGGCGGCGAGTTCATCGACCCGACCGAGACCAAGTTCTTCTCCGGCGTCTTCCGCGCCGACTTCGGCAAGCAGGGCGAGGGCCGGTACGACCGGGCGTTCCAGGTCGAGCGGGCCAAGTTCGACCGCATGCTCGTCGAACAGGCCGGCAAGGCCGGCGCCGAGATCCACTTCGGCGCCACCGTCGGCGAACTGCTGATGGAGGGCGACCGCATGGTCGGCGCCCGCTACACCAAGGACGGCGAGGAGCACGAGGTCCGCTCGCGGTACGTCATCGACGCCAGCGGGCGCGCCGGGCGCATCGCCCACAAGTTCGGGCTGCGCAAGACGCTGGAGAAGCTCCGCATGGTCGCGGTGTTCCGGCACTACGAGGGCCTGGACGAGAAGCACAACCTCGGCGTCGAGGGCGACATCCAGGTCGGCGCGCACGCCGACGGCTGGGTGTGGGCCATCCCGCTGTCCAAGGACGTCATCAGCGTCGGCACCGTCATGCCCCGCGACGTCTTCCGCGCCTCCACCCCTGAGCAGGTGTTCGAGGAGCACAAGGCGCGGGTGCCGCGGATCACCGCCCGGCTGACCGGCACCCGCCCGACCATGGACCTGAAGGTCGAGACCGACTACTGCTACCACACCGACACCGTCACCGGCCCCGGCTGGGTCATGGTCGGCGACGCCGGCTGCTTCGGCGACCCCATGTTCTCCGGCGGTGTCCTCGTCGCCTCGGCCACCGCGGTCCGCGCCGCCGAGACCATCGGCGAGGCCCTGAAGAACCCGCAGGACGCCGACCGGCTGATCGACGAGTACGCCAACTTCTTCAAGACCGGCTACGACACCTACATCCGGCTCATCCACGCCTTCTACGACGGTGAACTGGTCGCGGTCGCCGCCGACGCCGGCCGCACCACCGACCGCGAGGCGCTGGAGCGCTACATGATCCGGCTGATCGGCGGCGACTTCTGGAGCGAGCACAACGCGGTCGCCCAGGAGATGCGCCGGCGTTCCGAGTGGGACACCTTCGCGCCGTTCCAGCGCGTCTTCGGCTGCCCGTCCTACCCGCACCTGGACGAGCACGACCGCAAGGAACGCGCCGAGTCCCGCATCCGCCGGGTGACCGCCGGCCAGTAGCCCCCCACGGGGCCGACCCGCCACGAAGCCCGGCCGCGGTGTGCGCCGCCGCCGGCCGGGCTCCGGGCGAGAGACCGAGACCGCGCGCCACCGAGCGCTGACCGAACAAGGTGAAGCGGAAGTGACAAGAAGAGTCCCGGTGCGCTTCGGCGACCGGTCCTACGAGGTGCTCATCGGCCCCGGAGCGCGCTCCGCCCTGCCCGGGATCATCGACAAGCTCGGCGCCCGGCGCGTCGCGGTGGTCTCGGCCCGCCCCGTCGAATGGGTGCCCGACACCGGTGCGGAGACACTGCTGCTGCCCGCCCGGGACGGTGAGCCGGACAAGAACCTCGCCACGGTGGAAGCCCTGTGCGCCGCGTTCGTGCGGTTCGGCCTCACCCGCTCCGACGCAGTCGTCTCCGTCGGCGGCGGCACCACCACCGACGTCGTGGGCCTCGCCGCCGCGCTCTACCACCGCGGCGTGCCCGTCCTGCACCTGCCGACCACCCTGCTCGCCCAGGTCGACGCCAGCGTCGGCGGCAAGACCGCCGTCAACCTGCCCGAGGGCAAGAACCTGGTGGGCGCCTACTGGCAGCCCGCCGCCGTCCTGTGCGACACCGACTACCTGACCACCCTCCCGCCCCGCGAACTGCGCAACGGACTCGGGGAGATCGCCCGCTGCCACTTCATCGGCGCCCCCGGCCTGCACGGACTCCCGCTCGCCGAGCAGATCGCGGCCAGCGTGACACTCAAGGCGGGCATCGTCTCCGCCGACGAACGCGACACCGGCCTGCGGCACCTCCTCAACTACGGCCACACCCTCGGCCACGCCCTGGAGGCGGCCACCGGCTTCGCCCTGCGGCACGGCGAGGGCGTCGCCATCGGCACCGTCTTCGCGGGCCTGCTCGCCGGCACCCTCGGCCGGATCCCGCCCGACCGGGTGAGCGAACACCGCGAGGTGGTCGCCTCCTACGGCCTGCCCACCGCCCTGCCCGACGGCGCCGAACCCGGCACGCTCATCGGCCTGATGCGCCGGGACAAGAAGGCCCGCTCCGGCCTCACCTTCGTCCTGGACGGCCCGGCCGGCGCGGAACTCGTCGCCGACGTGCCCGAACAGGCCGTCGCGAAGACCCTGGACCGGATGGAGCGCGCCCCCCTCGACCGGCTCGTCGCCACCGCCCCGGCCGGCGCCACGGGAACGGAGGCGGCGGTGACATGACGTACACACCACGGTGGCCGCCCGGCACCCCGGGGCGGATCCGGCGGCGGGCCGTCGAGCGCACACTCGCCGACCGGCTCGAAGCGGCCCTGGCCAGGCCCGCCGCACAGCAGCCCGGCTGGCCCGACCCCGACCGGGCCCGGGCCGTGGTCCGCCGGCTGACCGCCGGCGAACCCCTCGTCACCCCCGCCGAGACCCGGCGGCTGCTCGACCGGCTCGGGGCCGTCGCCCGCGGCGAGGCCCTCCTGCTGCAGTCCGGCGACTGCGCGGAGACCTTCGCCGACACCACCGAGCCACACCTGCGGGCCAACCTCGGGCTGCTCCGGCGGATGGCGCTCGTCCTCACCCACGCCGCCGGCCTGCCCGTGGTCACCGTGGCACGCGCCGCCGGACAGTACGCCAAACCCCGCTCCGCGACCGTCGACGCCCACGGGCTGCCCGTCTACCGGGGCGACATCATCAACTCCGGCGAACCCACCCACGCGGCCCGCACGCCCGACCCGGAGCGCATGGCACGGGCCCACGCCCACGCCCGGGAGGCGATGGCCGTCGTCCGCCGCCTCGCCCCCGGCGACCTCGCCGACGCGCACGCCCTGCACGAGGAGAACCGGCGCTTCGTCAGCACCGCGCCCGGCGGCCGCCGGCACCGGGCGCGGGCCGCGGAGATCGGCCGCGGGCTGCGCTTCATGACCGGCGTCGGCGCCCCCGCCCCACGGCTCGGCGAGATCTGGACCAGTCACGAGGCGCTCCTGCTGGACTACGAGAGCACCCTGCTGTGGATCGACACCGAGGGCCCCGAACCCCGGCTGTCCAGCGGGCTCGCCCACTTCCTGTGGATCGGCGAGCGCACCCGGCGGCCCGACGGCGCGCACATCGCCTTCGCGGAACTGCTGGCCAACCCCATCGGCGTGAAGATCGGCCCCGGCACCACTCCGGAGCAGGCCGTGGAGTACGTACGCCGTCTCGACCCGCACGGCGTGCCCGGCCGGGTCACCCTGATCAGCCGGATGGGCCACGACCGGGTGCGCGAGGTGCTCCCGCCGATCGTGGAGAAGGTCACCGCCTCCGGCCGCCAGGTGATCTGGCAGTGCGACCCCATGCACGGCAACTCCCGCACCACGCACTCCGGTTACAAGACGCGGCACTACGACCACATCCTCGACGAGATCACCGGCTTCCTGGAGGTGCACCGCGCCCTCGGCACCCACCCCGGCGGCCTGCACCTGGAGGCCACCGGGGAGGACGTCACGGAGTGCACCGGCGGCGCCCGCGGCCTGTCCGAGGCGGACCTGCCCACCCGCTACCGCACCGCCTGCGACCCCCGCCTCAACGCCGAACAGTCCATGGAACTCGCCTTCGCCGTCGCGGAGTTGTTCGCGAGCGCGGCGGCGCACAGCACGGAGGCACGACGATGACCGACACCCCGCAGCAGCCCCCGGTGACCGGTACCCCGCAGCAGACCCTGGTCAGCGGAACCACCCGGCTGTACGCCGTCCTCGGCGATCCCGTCGGCCAGGTCCAGTCCCCGGGACTGCTCAACCCGCTCTTCGCCCGCCTCGGCATCGACGCGGTGCTCGTCCCGGTCCACGCCCGCGCCGCCGACCTGGAGACGGTCGTCCGGGGACTCCAGCGCGTCGGCAACCTCGACGGCCTGTTCGTCACCGTCCCGCACAAGACGGCCGCCGCCCTGCTCGCCGACCGGCGCAGCCCCACCGTCGAGATCACCGGCAGCGCCAACGCGCTCCGGCGCGAGGCCGACGGCAGCTGGCTCGCCGAGAACTTCGACGGCTCCGGCTTCGTCGCGGGCCTCGTCCGGGCCGGCCACCGGCCGAAGGGCGCACGGGTCGCCCTGGTCGGCGCGGGCGGCGCCGGCAGCGCCATCGCGGCGGCCCTGCTCGGCGCCGGCGTCGACCGGCTGACCGTCACCGATCCCGACACCCCGCGGCTGACCACCCTCGTCGACCGGCTGGCCGCCCACTGGCCCGGCCGCGTGCACACCGCCGCCCGCCCGCCCCTGGCGGACACCGACATCGCCGTCAACGCCACCCCGCTCGGCCTGCGCCCGGACGACCCACTGCCCTTCCCGCCCCACGCGCTGCCGGCCGGCGCCGTCGTGGCCGACATCATCATGAAGCCCCGGGACACCCGGCTGCTGCGCGAGGCCGCCGCACACGGACTCCCCGTACACCACGGAAGCCACATGCTCACCGGACAGATCGACTCCTACCGCGCCTTCTTCGGACTGCACACGTCCTAGCCGGGCCGCCCCCCGGCCGACTACCAGACCGAGGGATGGGAGGCCGGAACGCCGCGTCCTAGTCTGAGGACGGCCAGCACTGCGCGAACCGTCCGGACCGGCTCTCCGCCCCCTTCGCCTCGCCCCCTTCGCCTCGCCCGCTCACCCTCGCCCAGCCCGTTCCCGACGGAGATTTGGAGAACCATGAACGCGCGACCGGCACCGGTATTCCCTGAGTGGCCGCAGTACGACGACGCCGAGCGGACCGGACTGATCCGGGCCCTGGAGCAGGGCCAGTGGTGGCGCATGGGCGGAGAGGAAGTCGACTCCTTCGAGCGCGAGTTCGCCGACTTCCACGGCGCCCCGCACGCCCTGGCCGTCACCAACGGCACCCACGCCCTCGAACTCGCCCTGCAGGTCATGGGTGTCGGACCGGGCAGCGAGGTCATCGTGCCGGCCTTCACCTTCATCTCCTCCTCGCAGGCCGCCCAGCGCATCGGCGCGGTCGCCGTCCCCGTCGACGTCGACCCGGACACGTACAACATCGACGCCGCCGCGACGGCCGCGGCCATCACCCCACGCACCCGGGCGATCATGCCCGTGCACATGGCCGGTCTGATGGCCGACATGGACGCCCTCGGCAAGCTCTCCGCCGACACCGGCGTGCCGATCCTCCAGGACGCCGCCCACGCCCAGGGTGCCCGCTGGCAGGGCAAGCGGGTCGGCGAACTCGGCACGGTCGCCGCGTTCTCCTTCCAGAACGGCAAGCTGATGACCGCCGGCGAGGGCGGCGCCGTCGTCTTCCCCGACAGCGACCGGTACGAGGCGGCGTTCCTGCGGCACAGCTGCGGCCGGCCGCGCACCGACCGCCGCTACCTGCACGAGGTCGCCGGCACCAACATGCGGCTCAACGAGTTCTCCGCCGCCGTGCTGCGCGCCCAGCTGCGCCGCCTGCCCGCCCAGACCGAACTGCGCGACAAGCGCTGGGCACTGCTGTCCCGGCTGCTCGGCGCCATCGACGGCGTCGTCCCGCAGGGCGGCGACGTCCGCGCCGACCAGAACACGCACTACATGGCGATGTTCCGCATCCCCGGCATCACCGAGGAGGACCGCAACACCCTGGTCGACCGGCTGGTCGACGCCGGGCTGCCCGCGTTCGCCGCGTTCCGCGCCATCTACCGCACCGACGCCTTCTGGGAGATCGGCGCCCCCGACGAGACCGTGGAGCAGATCGCCGAGCGCTGCCCGAACACCGAGGCCATCAGCGGCGACTGCGTCTGGCTGCACCACCGGACCCTCCTCGCCGGCGAGCGGGACCTGGAGATCACGGCCGAGATCATCGCGGACGCAGTGGCCGCCATATGAGCGTACGGGCCGCCGTGGTGGGGCTCGGCTGGGCGGGGCGGGAGCTGTGGCTGCCCCGGCTGCGCTCCCACCCGGACTTCGACCTGGTCGCCGTCGTCGACCCCGACCCCGCCGCCCGGACGGCCGTCGGGGCGGCGACGGGCACGCCCGCCCACGCGGAACCCGACGCGCTCGACGCCCGGTCCGTCGACCTCGCCGTCGTCGCCGTACCCAACCATCTGCACACCACGGTCGCCGCCGGCCTGCTCGGCCGGGGCGTGAACGTCTTCCTGGAGAAGCCGGTGTGCCTGTCCGGTGCCGAGGCCGACACCCTGGCCGACGCCGAGCGGGACGGCGGCGTGCTGCTGGCCGGCAGCGCCGCCCGGCACCGCGCCGACGTCCTCGAACTGGCCGCGCTGCTACCCGAGTTGGGCCGCGTCCGGCATGTCGACCTGGCCTGGGTACGGGCCCGCGGGGTGCCGCGGGCCGGCGGCTGGTTCACCCGGCGCAGCGAGGCCGGCGGCGGCGCCCTGGTCGACCTCGGCTGGCACCTCGTGGACACCCTGACCGCGCTGCTCGGCCCGTCCCCGGTCCGCGAGGCCGTCGGCGCCACCTCGGACGACTTCCTCAACGCCGGCGAGTGGTCCGCGGCCTGGCGCCGCGAGCAGCCCGCCGCCGCCCTCACCGGGGACGTGGAGGACACCGCCCGCGGGTTCCTGCTCCGTGAGGACGGCATCTCCGTGTCCCTACGAGCCAGTTGGGCCTCGCACGAGGCCCGGGACCTCTCCCTGATCCGGATCGAGGGCAGCGCCGGCACCGCCGAACTGCGCTGCACCTTCGGCTTCAGCCCCAACCGGCAGCCCGAATCCGTCCTGACCCTCACCCGCGAGGGCACCACCCGCCGGCTGCCGGTGCCCGCCGAACCGATCGGCGCGGAGTACGGGCGACAGCTGGACGGAGTGCCCGCCCTCCTCGCCGACCCGGCCGGCCGCGGCCGGGCCGTCGCCGAGGCCCGTACCACCGTACGGCTCATGGAGCGCATCTA
The DNA here is from genome assembly GCF_040645635.1 of Streptomyces sp. NPDC046727. Classification (NCBI taxonomy): domain Bacteria; kingdom Bacillati; phylum Actinomycetota; class Actinomycetes; order Kitasatosporales; family Streptomycetaceae; genus Streptomyces; species Streptomyces sp. NPDC046727. Next base: position 365,559 of record NZ_JBEYYR010000004.1, on the reverse strand, counting down.
CGCCTCCGCCCGGGCCGTCGGCCGCGCGGGACCGGGCGAACCCGTCCACCAGCCCACCACCAGCGGATAGACCGACAGACCACCCGCAGCCCACCAGCAGACGGACCAGCAGATGAGGCCCCCATGACAGTCCACTCGACCGACCGGCCCGTCGTCCCGGCCGACCTCCTGACGGCACCCCGGCGGGCGGTCGTCTTCGACCTGGACGGGGTGATCGTCGACAGCTTCCCGGTCATGCGGGAGGCCTTCGCCGTCGCCTACGCGGAGGTCGTCGGCGACGGCCCGGCCCCCTTCGAGGAGTACGTGCGCCACCAGGGGCGGTACTTCCCCGACATCATGCGGATCATGGGGCTGCCGCTGGAGATGGAGGAGCCCTTCGTCCGTGAGAGCTACCGGCTCGCCCACCGCGTGGAGGTCTTCGACGGCGTCCTCGAGCTCCTGCTGACCCTCCGGGTGCGCGGCCTGCGACTGGCCGTGGCCACCGGCAAGGCCGGGGACCGCGCCCGCTCCCTGCTCGACGGACTCGGCCTGCTGCCGTTCTTCGCCCACGTCATCGGCTCCGACGAGGTGCCCCGGCCCAAGCCCGCGCCCGACATCGTGCAGCGCGCGCTGCACCTGCTGGACGTGCCGCCCGAGCAGGCCATCATGATCGGCGACGCGCCCACCGACCTGGCCAGTGCCCGGGGCGCCGGCGTCGCCTCCGCCGCCGCCTTGTGGGTCGGCCCCGACGAGGAGGAACTGCTCGCCGCGAAACCCGACGCGGTGCTGCGCCGGCCCAGCGATCTGCTCGCGCTGTGCCCCGCCGTACCGGGCGACTGAACGTGCGCGCACCCCGGGACCAGCAGCCCGGCGCCGTCATGGCGCCGGGCTGTCTCGGCATCGACATCGGCGGCACCAAGGTCGCCTTCCGCGCGGAGACCGACGACGGCCGGACCGAGGAGTCGTCCTTCACCTGGGGGCCGCACCGGGACGCCGACCGCGACCTGGCCGACCTCGCCGGGCACCTGAAGGAGTTCCCGGGCCGGTCCGGCATACGGGCCGTCGGCGTGGCCATGCCCGCCACCGTCGGCCCCGACGAACGGATCACCGCCTGGCCCAGCCGCCCGGCCTGGACCGGCCTCGCTCTCGGCCCGGCTCTGCGCGCGCTGTTCCCCGGCGCGGCGGTCGCCTGGGCGGACGACGGCGACCTGGGCGCGCTCGCCGAGGCGGACGCGGCCGACTGCGCCCACCTGCTCTACGTCGGCGTCGGCACCGGAGTGGGCGGCGGACTCGTCCTGAACGGCAGGCTGTGCCCCGGCCCCGCCCGGGGCTCCTTCGAGATCGGCCACCTGGTCGTCGACCAGGACGGTCCCGCGTGCGTCTGCGGCCGACGGGGCTGTCTCCAGGCGACCGCGTCCGGCCCGGCCACCCTCGCCCACGCCACCGCACTCCGCGGCGCCCCGGTCACCTTCGACGACCTGCGCACCGGACTGCGCGACCACCTTCCCTGGGCCGTCGCCGCGCTGGACCGCACGGCCCGCGCCCTCGCCACGGCCGTCGCCGGCGTCAGCGAACTCCTGCACCCCGAACGCGCCCTGCTCGGCGGCGGCTTCGCCGCGGGCATCCCCGCCCTCCTGGAAGCCGTCACCACCCACCTGACCACCCTCACCCGCCCGGGCCACCCCACACCGCCCCTGGGCCCGGCCCACCTGGGCGGCCTGTCATCCCTGCGGGGAGCGCTCCTCCTGGCCCGACAACTCTGACAACCCGGCTGCCGCCGGAAGGCTCACCCGCCGGGCCCGCTCTCCCTGATTCCTCCGGCGGCTCGGTCGTTCGCGCCCGCTCCCGCCTGGCGCAGCCGTCGACCCGGGCCGGCCTCCGCCGGGCGACTGCCCCGCCCCGCTCAGCCTGCGCGGCCCGCCGTGGCCGGGGCCGGTGCGGTCAGCTGGGCGCGCAGGTCGTCCACGAGTGCGGTGACCCCGGACGGGTCGGACGCCGTGCCGAAGACGTGGTAGTCGGGGCGGACCAGCAGCGCGGTCGCGCCGTACCGGTCGAGGTATCCGCGCAGCACCCCGTCGGCGTCCACCGCGTCGGCCACGCCGTCCGTGCCGTCGTACGATCCGGCGGCCGGCCCGAGGCGGATCACCTGGGCGCCGAGGTCCCGCAGGAACGACAGCCGGTCCGGGGGCAGGTCCAACTCCGCCCGGGGCGCCAGGAACAGGACGAAACCGGCACCCACCGGATCCCGCAACGGCTCCGCGTCGGACGGGCCGAGCAGGCGGCCGTGCGGCAGGACCTCGCCCACCGGGGGCATCCGGCCGGCGGCGTCGTCCGGGCGGTGCAGCAGGCCGCAGGTGATCGGCCGCGCGGGATCCGGCCGGCCGGGCCCCCGCCCGCGCCGGTTCGCCAGCACCGTCGCGTCGCGCTCCTCGGCCGCCGCCGCGTCCGTCACACAGATCAGCCGCCCCAGCTGCACCGACGCCAGGATCGACTCCCGCACCTGCGCCTTGCGCTCCTCGGTGTAGGTGTCGAGGAGGGACTCCGGGGCACTCCCGCGCAGCACCAGGTCCAGCCGCCACGCCAGATTGACCACGTCCCGCACCCCCGAGCACATGCCCTGCCCCGCGAACGGCGGCATCAGATGGGCCGCGTCCCCGGCCAGCAGCACATGCCCCGCCCGCCAGTCGTCGGCCCAGCGCGCCTGGAAGATGTACGTGGTGCTGCGCAGCAACCGGGCGGTGTCCGGGGTGACGCCGAACGGCGCCAGCAGCCGCCACGCCGTCTCCTCCCGGTTCAGGTCGGCCGCCCGCTCGCCCGGCAGCCGCATGAACTCCCAGCGCCGGTGCCCCGGCCCGCTCCCGACCAGCGTGGTGGGCCGGGCCGGATCGCAGACCTGCACATTGGTCGGCACGAACTCCCGCGGCTCACGCAGCTCCACATCGCACAGCAGCCACTCGTACGAGAACCCGAGATCGGTCACGGACACGCCCATCCGGTCCCGTACGAAGCTGTTGGCGCCGTCGCAGCCCACCACCCAGCGCGCCGAGAACGTCTGCGCCGTCCCCTCCTCGTCCTCCGCGGTCACCGTCACCCCGTCCGGACCGTCGGCGAGGTCCACGACCCGGCGGTCGCGCAGCACCGTGATGTTCGGCAGGTCCGCGGCACGGGCGGCGAGCAGCTCCTCCAGCGCGGGCTGGTGCATGGTGTTGGCGTCGGGCCAGCCGTACGGGCCCTCGGTGGTGAACTCGATGTCCAGCAGCGTTCTTCCGTCCGCCGTGCGCCACTGGTACCCGGTGCCCGGCTCGGTGATCCGGCCCAGCTCCCCGCCGACGCCCGTGCCGGCCAGCAGCCGGGCGGTCTCCCCGTCGAAACTCGTCGCCCGGGGCAGCGTGTACGGCCGCCGGCGGCGTTCGAGGACGGTCACCCGCCAGCCGCGCTGGGCCAGCAGCACGGACAGCACCGAGCCGACCGGCCCGTACCCGACGACGAGCACATCCGTCTCCGGCCCCGCCTGCGGCGAACCGCCGGACACCGCCGCGCCGTTCGGTGACACATCGGACATGGAAACCCCCTCGGTGCTGCCCGGCTGACGGGCCCTGCTCGGGTGACTGGTGGTGAGCGTACGGGCCCGGCGACCGCGTCCGGCGGGAATCCGCCGCGGGCTATCAGGTTGAGGGATACCGGCCCCCGACCGGGGCGACCTACGCTGCCCAAGTCCCCGCATCAGACGCTGATTTCCGACGTGAAAGCGAGCCATCCGGCATGCCTGGAGCAACGGCACAGTTCGAGAAGTGGGTCAGCGTCTTCCGCCCCTCGCCGGACAGCGCGGTACGCCTCGTCTGCCTGCCGCACGCCGGCGGCTCGGCGAGCTTCTTCTTCCCGGTCGCCACGGCCCTCACGCCGACCGTGGAGGTCCTGGCCGTCCAGTACCCGGGCCGGCAGACACGCCGGCACGAACCCGGCATCGACAACATCCCCGACTACGCCGACCAGATCTTCGCGGCGCTGCGCCACCTGGACGACCGCCCCCTCGCCCTGTTCGGGCACAGCATGGGCGCCGTCCTCGCCTACGAGGTGGCCCTGCGCATGCGGCAGGCCGGACTGCCCTCCCCGGTACGGCTGTTCGCCTCCGGCCGGCGCGCCCCCTCCCAGTACCGCGACGAACGCGTCCACGCGGCGACCGACGAGGAGGTCCTGGCCGAACTGCGCACCCTCAGCGGCCCCAACCAGGCCGTGCTGGCCGACCCCGAGGTGCTGGCGATGTTCCTGCCGGCGATCCGCAGCGACTACACCGCCATCGAGAGCTACCGGCACGACCCCGGCAAGCTGCTCGACTGCCCGGTGACCGTGCTCACCGGTGACGCCGACCCCCGGACCTCGCTGGACGAGGCGCGCGCCTGGGAGGAGCACACCACCGGGCCGACCGACGTACAGGTCTTCCCGGGCGGCCACTTCTTCCACGTCGAACGGAGCGCCGAGGTCGTCGCCCTCCTCGCCCGCAGCCTGAGCGGTCAGGGCGCCGACAGCACCCGCTGACCCCCATCGAACCGCTCCGACGAGGGAAGAGCCCGTGACGCTCGCCAACCCGGTGCCGACCATGGCGCCCCACTCACTCCTGGTCTTCCTCCTCCAGATCGCGTTCCTGCTGCTGTTCGCACTCGTCCTGGGCCGGCTCGCCGAGCGCTTCCGCATGCCCGCGGTCGTCGGCGAGCTGTGCGCGGGCATGCTGCTCGGCCCGTCCGTGCTCCAGCACGTGCTGCCCGCCTTCTCCCACTGGCTGCTGCCCCGGCAGCCGGAGCAGATGCACCTGCTCGACGCGGCCGGGCAGCTCGGCGTACTGCTCCTCGTCGGAGTCACCGGCGCCGAGCTGAACTTCGGCCTCGTCCGCAAGCGCGGCGTCACCGCGGCCCGGGTCAGCATCGCCGGACTCGTGCTGCCGCTCGGCCTCGGCATCGCCACCGGCTTCGCGCTGAGCGGCGTCCTCATGCCCGACGGCGTCGACTCCAAGGTCTTCGCGTTCTTCCTCGGCGTCGCGATGTGCGTCACCGCCATTCCGGTGATCGCCAAGACGCTCCTCGACATGAAGCTGCTGCACCGGGACATCGGCCAGTTGATCCTGTCCGCCGGTGTCGTGGACGACATCGTCGGCTGGTTCCTGCTGTCCGTGGTCTCCGCGATGGCCACCGCCGGACTCACCGCGGGCGTCGTCGCGACCTCCGTGCTCTACCCGGTCGGCGTCGTGCTGTTCGCCCTGCTCATCGGCCGCCCGCTGGTGGGCGCCGCGCTGCGCTGGGCGGGGCGCGGCGAGGGCTCCGCGCCCACGATCACGACGGTCGTGGTCCTCGTCATGTTCAGCGCCGCCGCCACCCAGGCCATGAAGCTGGAGGCGATCTTCGGCGCCTTCGTCTGCGGTGTGCTGGTCGGCACCAGCAAGGACCTGAACCGGGAGAAGCTGGAACCGCTGAAGACCAGCGTCCTGTCCTTCCTGGCCCCGCTGTTCTTCGCCACCGCCGGGCTCCGCATGGACCTCACCGGCCTGCGCCGGCCGGCCGTCCTCGGCGCGGCCTTCGCCGTGCTCGCCGTCGCCGTCATCGGCAAGTTCTCCGGCGCCTTCCTCGGCGCCCGGTTCAGCCGCCTCAACCGCTGGGAGGCGCTCGCCCTCGGGGCCGGCATGAACTGCCGTGGCGTGGTCGAGGTCGTCGTGGCGATGACCGGCCTGCGGCTCGGCGTCCTGGACACCGACGCCTACACCATCATCGTCCTGGTCGCGATCGTGACCTCGCTGATGACGCCGCCCGTCCTGCGGTACGCCATGACCCGCGCCGAGGAAGCCGCCGACGCCGAACTCGCCCTGAACGACCACGACTCCGGCCCGGCCGGCACCCGGCACCACTCCGGACGGCCCGACGCGTCCAACAGTGAGGTGAACCCATGAGCACCCTGCTCCTGCTGAACGGCCCCAACCTGGGCATCCTGGGCCGGCGCGAGCCCGAGATCTACGGCACCGACACCCTCGCCGACATCGAGAAAGCCGTCGCCGCGGAGGTGAGCGGCGCGGGCTGGGAGGTGCTCTCCCTCCAGCACGACTCGGAGGGCGACCTGGTCCGCGACATCCACCGGCACCACTTCGACACCGTCGGCGCGATCGTCAACCCGGGCGCGCTGATGATCGCCGGCTGGAGCCTGCGCGACGCCCTGGCCGCCTATCCGCAGCCCTGGATCGAGGTGCACCTCAGCAATGTGTGGGCACGCGAGCAGTTCCGGCACGAGTCCGTGATCGCCCCGCTGGCGTCCGGCATCGTGGTCGGCCTGGGCCCCCTGGGCTACCGACTGGCGGCGAAGGCGCTGCTGGAGCTGGTCGCACCGGCCAACAGCTGAGGGCCGTCAGGTGTTGGCCAACACCTGATGACCAACACCTGATGACCAACACCTGATGGCCAACACGTGTCGGCCAACGCCCGATGGCAACCGCATGACCGCCACCACGTGTCGAAAGGACACCCCCGATCATGAAGCTCGCACTGCACGAGGTCGGCGACGGCGACCGGACGGTGCTGCTCGTCCACGGCGTGATGTCGTCGGCGACCACCTGGCGCCGGGTCGCGCCGCTCATCGCCGAGCGCGGCTACCGCGTGATCATGCCGGACCTGCGCGGCCACGGCGACAGCCCGCACGCCGACGAGTACACCCCCGAGCTGCTCGCGGCCGACCTCGTGGAGTCGGTCCCGGCCGGCGTCGACCTCGCCCTCGCCCACTCCTTCGGCGCACCCGTGCTCGCCCTCGCGGTGCCCGGCCTGCGCCCGGCCAAGGTCGTCTACAGCGACCCGGCGTGGAAGCTCGGCGCCAAATCGGTGGACGAGGTACGGGAGTTCGCCGAGGCCACCAAGTCGGCCACCGCCGAGAGCATCCGGCAGCTGTGCCCCCGCTGGCTGCCCGAGGACATCGAGGCGGAGCTGGCCGGGTACGCCCGCTGGGACGTCCGGGCCATCGAGTGGCTGCAGAGCGACCGGGACCTGATCCCCGCGCGGGCCGAGGTCCCCTCGCTGGTCCAGGGCGCCGGCGATCACCACCTGGTCCCCGACGAGCTGGCCGAGCGGCTGCGGGGACGAGGCTTCGAGGTGGTGTACGTCCCGGACACCGGTCACTGCGTCCACCGCGACGATCTCGACGGCTTCCTCAAGTCGCTGGACGGCTGGCTCTGACCGAGGGGCGGCGGCGCCCCGGGCGGGCGCCGCGCCCGTGTTAGGTTGATCCAATGGACGCAGGTCACCTCGCGCAGGTGGAGTCGGGGAGTTCCCCGGCCGCTGATCCCACACCCCCCGCTCGGCACGGCTCGTTCTCTGTAGAGGTGGACTTCTCGGTGCCGCGGGCCGAGGTCTTCCGCGGCTTCGCCGACCCGTCCCTGCGGTGCCGCTGGTTCCGCCTCCCCGGCGGTTCCTCCACGGCCGAGCGCGAGCTGGACTTCCGGGTCGGCGGCGGCGAGACCATCCGGAACGTCTTCGTCTCCGGCGACACCGAGGAGCAACTCGCCCACCACTCCCGGTTCCTGGACATCGTGCCGGACACCCGGATCGTCTACGTCTACGAGGCCGTGGTCGACGGCAGCCGCCGCTGGATCTCCCTCGTCACCGTCGAACTGACCGACGAGGCCGCCGGCTCCCGCCTGACCTGGACCGAGCAGTTCACCTGGCTCGTGCCCACCGGGGACGGCAGCCACGACGTCGCCCACCTCCGCGGCGGCACCCGCCTCCTGCTCAACGGCCTGTCCACGGTCGTGAACCCCGACCGCCACCGCGGCCTGCCCCGGCCGTAGCCACTGCCCACCGCGGCCTGCCCCGGCGGTGGTTCGCTGCCCGCCGGGGCCGCCGAGCGCGTCCCCGCGCCCGGGTCAGCCGCGCAGTGCCGAGGCGAACAGCGCCGGTAGCGCGGACCAGCGGGGCGCCGCGGCGAAGCCGGCGAGGAGCCGGCCCGTGGTGGCCGCGGTGCGGTTGGTGACGAACCACGGGGGCTTGGGGGACATGACCAGCTGCCCGTGCAGGAGCGCCCGCGGCGCGGGACGGAACGGCCCCCGTACGACGGTGCGTTCCGGCCCGTCCAGGAGCAGCGCGTTGTGCACGACGCCGATGCCGCTCTGCACGTCGTCCAGGGTGTGACCGGGGAAGGCACCCCAGCTGGCGGTCGCCGTCAGATAGCCGACGCCGGTCCAGGCGTTCAACGCCACCGTGCCGTACCGGAGTCGGGCGACGGCCTGGTCCAGCGCGGGGCCGAGGGCGGCGATGGTGCGCGGGTGGGCGACGAGGTTCACGCCGAGCGTGCCGGTGAAGCTCTCGTTCGCGGTGCGGACCGCGTCGTCGAGGAACAGCCGGGCGTCACCGGGGAGTTCGAGGACGCCGAGGACCGGCGCGAAGTACTCGGTGGTCAGTGCCGGGCCGGGCGCCAGGGGATCGAGGTTCCTGATCAGCACCCGGCCCTCGCCGACGCGTTCCGCGTCCGGGTAGGCCCGGAGAGCGTGCGCCACCCGGTCGTCGCTGCCCGGGTAGTAGGCGGGACGGGCGGGGGCGGCGGACAGCGACCTGCGCAGATGGGCGAGGAAGCGTTCCTTCTGCGGCCAGTCGGAGGCGATGACGACCACCTGGCTCGCCACGCAGTTGTAGCCGCCGTTGTGCAGCCGCTGCGTGGCGATGTGGTCGGCCTGGTAGCGCAGGTCCGCCTCGGACCAGTCGCCCGGCAGCACGATCGTCGGGGACACACCGCCCAGTTCGCTGGTGACCGGCTTGTCCAGCAGCGGCGTACCGGCCTGCTTGCGGGCGGCGCCCTCCGGGCCCGTACCGAAGACGATCGCGTCGTGGGTGGCCGCGCTGCCGGTCATGTGGACATGGCGGACCTTCGGGTGGTGCACGAGGTACGCGCCGACGTCGGCGCCGCCGGTCAGGATCCGGACCGCGCCGACGTCGACCAGCGGGGCGAGCACGCGGCTGAAGACGTCGAGGAGGCCGTCGGTGACCGGGTTGAGTTTCAGGGCCACCACCCGGTTGTGCGCGTACAGCTCGTACAGCACGTCCAGGATCGGGATCGAGGTGATGTTCCCCGCGCCGAGCACGACGCCCACGCCCTGGGTGTCGGCCGGGCGTCGCAGGGCCAGGCCGGCGCGGTCGCGCACCGTCTCCCGGCTGACCCCGGGCGGCATCCACACCTCGGCGCTGAAGCCGTTCAGCAGCAACTGGTCCCAGATGCCGTGCGGCAGGACACGGACCGCGACGCGCCCGCCGGGCGCCCCGCGGACGGAGAACCCGTCGACCGGGCTGCGGCCCTCCTCCAGCGCCCTGACGGTCTCGGCGAGCGCGCCCGCCGAGGTCAGCACCGGATACGGGCCGCTGATCCACTCCTCGCCGATCAGCGGGCTGCCGTCCGGCAGCCGCTTGTACGCGACGGCCGCGCGCACCCACGCCTCCGCCTGCTCGGTGACGGCCGCGGCCACCTGCTCCAGCAGCGCACGCCGCTTCGCCAGACCGCACGCGGCCCACGTCTCCTCGCCGCGGGCCAGGTCGTCGACGGCCCGGTCGATCGCCCACATCCGGTCGGTGTCCGGCTGGGAGGTTGTCATCACACGGCTCCCTTGATGAGGTCGGCCGCCTTCTCCGCGGCCATGATCGTGGGCGCGTTGGTGTTCCCGCGTGTCACCGTCGGGAACACCGAGGCGTCGACGACCCGCAGACCCGTCACGTCGAACACACGCAGCTCGGGGTCGACCACCGCGCCGATGGCGCAGGTCGACGTCGGGTGGTAGAGCGTCTGCCCCGTCCGCCGCGCCCAGGCGAGGAGGTCCGCGTCGGAGTCCGAGGCCGGCGCGTCGCCGTACGGGCCCTTGGAGATGTCGGCCACCGCCTGCTGTGCCGCGATCTCCAGGGCGATCCGGATCCCGGAGACGATGCAGTCCCGGTCCTCGGCCGTCGTCAGGTAGTTGTGGACGATGCGGGGGGCGACGTCCGGGCGTGCGGAGCGCAGGGTGACCGCGCCGCGGCTGGTCGGGGCGAGCACGCAGGGGCCGAAGGCGAAGCCGTGCTCGGTGGGCGCGCCGAGCCCCTCCTGGTGGAAGAGCACGGGCGCGGCGTGGAACTGCAGGTCCGGGGCGTCCAGGTCGGCCCGGCTGCGGAAGAAGCCGCCGGCCTCGCCGATGTTCGAGGTCAGCGGGCCACGCCCGGCGCTCTGCAGGAGCTCGGCGTTCTCCGGGCTCGCCGCGCTGAGCAGCGACTCGACATCGGTACGGAAGTTCAGCAGCGTCATGTAGTGGTCCTGCAGGCCCTGGCCGACCGGCAGATCGCGTACGACGTCGATGCCGAAGGGGGTCAGGGCGGCGGCGGGCCCGATCCCGGACAGCATGAGCAGCTTCGGGGACTCGTAGGTGCCCGCGGACAGGATCACCTCGCGCTCGGCGCGGACCACCTCGACGGTGCCGCCCCGCTCCACCTCCACACCCGTCGCCCGGCCGCCCTCGATCACCACGCGCTGTGCCCGGGCGGCGGGCAGCACGGTGAGGTTCGGCCGCTCCAGGGCCGGGTGCAGATAGGCGACGGCCGCGCTGCAGCGCATGCCGCCGCGCTGCGTCACCTGGTAGCGCCCGACACCGAACTGCGTCTCGCCGTTGAAGTCGTCGTTCGCCTTGTGCCCGGCCTGCTCGGCGGCCTGCACGAAGGCCGACGTGAGCGGGTGCCCGGACCTGCCGTCGCTGACCGTCAACGGCCCGTCCACGCCGTGGAACTCGTCCTCGCCGCGCTCGTTGTCCTCGGAGCGCCGGAAGTACGGCAGGACGTCCGCGTACGACCAGCCGGTGGCCCCGGCCGCGGCCCAGCCGTCGTAGTCGGCGCGGCTGCCCCGCATGTAGATCATCGCGTTCATCGAGCTGGACCCGCCGAAGGTGCGGCCCCGGGGCAGATAGGTCCGCCGGCCGCCGAGCCCCGGCTCCGGGTCGGAGTCCAGGTCCCAGTCGAGGTCGCTCTTGAACAACTGGGGGAAGGCGGCCGGGACGTGGATCTCCTGCGCGGTGTCGGGGCCGCCCGCCTCGATCAGCGCCACCCGGACCTCGGGGTCCTCCGACAGCCGTGACGCCAGCACTGAGCCCGCGGATCCGGCGCCGACGATGACGTAGTCGTAGATGCTCATGTGATCCCCGCTCCATGTCCGGCTTGTCGAGAACGGGTTCGACAATGCCGTAGCCATGGGTGTCCATGTAGTCGAGAATCCGGCAGAAACGCTCGCACGCAAGGTCCACTTTGAGTGTTCATGAGAGATTGGTGCGGCCGGGCGCGCATGCGAGATTGGGCACACCGACGATCTCCGCCCTGGCGACATTGACCGGATTCTTACCTACCGCGGCGAAGGCGTAGAAGGGCTCGATCTCACCCTTGACTCTTGCTGACGTGGTGAGCCGTCCGGGAGGTGAACCGTCCCGGACGGCGGACGGACGGCTAGCGTAGCGGAGCGCCCCACCGCACCTGCCGGCGCAGCTGGTTCTTCAGCAGCTTGCCGCCGGCATTGCGCGGCAGCGCCTCGGTGACGACCGTGGCGTACTGCGGGACCTTGAAGTCGGCGAGCAGGTCCCGGCAGTGCGCGATCACGGCATCGACGTCGATCGGCTCCCCGTCCGCGACGAGGACGGCGCCCACCTTCTCGCCCATCACGTCGTCGGGCACGGCGAGCACCGCCGCGTCGGCCACTCCCGGAGCGGAGAGCAGGGCAGCCTCCACCTCCACGCTGGACACGTTCTCTCCGCCGCGGATGATGATGTCCTTGCTGCGGTCGATGATGTGCACGCGTCCGGCGTCGTCGACCCGGACGATGTCACCGGTGTGAAGCCACCCGTCCACGACCGTCTCCGCGGTGGCCTCCGGCCTGTCCCAGTACCCCGTCGTCACGTTGGCGCCGCGGACCACCAGCTCACCGACGTTGGGGTCGGCGCCGATCGGTACGACGCCGAGGTCCACCGAGGGCGCCGCGTACCCGACGGAGTCCGCGTGCTCCTCCGTGTCCTGGTCCGGCAGGGCCGTGATCAGCGCGGCCGTCTCGGTCATGCCGTAGCCGTTCACCAGCGAAGCGCCCGGGAACGCCTTCCGCAACGACCGTACGAGGGAGGGCGCGATCGGCGCACCGCCGTACGCGACCGTCCGCACCCCGGACACGTCCGCGTCGGCGAAGGCCGGGTGCCGCAGCAGCAAGGAGTACACCGCGGGCACGGTCACCATGAAGGAGATCCGCTCCGTCGCCAACGCCCGTGCCAGCTCCGGCAGTCCGAGCGTCGGCATGATCACGGCAGCTCCGCCGACGTACGCGGCGACCAGCAACTGCGAGTTGCAGCCCGTGACATGGAACAACGGCACGGAGATCAGCGTCCGCAGGGCCGGCCCCGCATCACGCGGCAGGCCGAAACACCGGATCATGTTCTCGGCGTTGGTGACGAACGCCTCGTGCGTCGTCGGCACACCCTTGGGGCGCCCGGTCGTGCCGGAGGTGTAGAAGAACGCGGCCACATCGGTGGCGACCAGGTCCCGCGTCACGTACGGATCGCCGTCGGGCAGGGGAGTGCCGGCCGACAGATCGACCGTCACGCCGGCGTCGCCGAGGACGAACTCCACTTCCGGCGGCGCCGACCGGGTGTTGACCGCCACGGCGACACCGCCGGCCATCACGGTGCCCCAGAAGGCGAGCACCCAGCTCGTCCCCGCCGGATACCGCACGGCCACCCGGTCCCCGCGCCGCACACCGCCGGCCCGCAGCCCGCCGGCCACGCGTGCCGCGCGCTCCCACAGCTGCGCGTACGTCAGCCGGTCGCCGCCGAGTTCGACCACCGCCTCGGCGTCGGGCCGGGCGTCGACCTGCGCCCGCAGCAGGTCGAGCAGCGTCGCAGGCACATCCGCGTAGCGCGGGACGCCGTCGCCGTCCCTGGTCACCGCCTCCTGCTGGAAGGGGTTGCGCACGCGCGTGACTTCGATGACGGGACGGTGCATTCGGTGGCCTCCGAACAGTGGCGTGGGTTGCCGGCAGACGCCGGATGGTTCGTTCCTGGTGGCGGCTCGGTCGAGTATGACCGCGCGACCGATGGGACGCTGCCCGCCCAGCCCACCGAAGAATCGCCCCGCACGGACTCGACCGGAGGGCGGACTTGACGAGCGCGGCGTTCCGCCGCGCTTCGGAGCGCCCCGTTCCGGGAGGGAGCAGCCCTCAGTAGCCGCTGAGGAGGGCCCGTACCCGGCGGATGGCCTCGGGACCGGCGGAGCTGTGCCAGCGGTTCGGGTTGGCGGGGCGGCGTCCCCACAGGAGCAGGACGCGTACGGCCGCGTCGCTCTCGATGGTGGCGGGTCCCTCCGGCGCGGCGAGGCGGATGCTGGTGCCGTCGGCATCGGCGGTCACCAGGACGTCGTCCGTGCCCGGCGTACGCAGGCGTCCTTCGACCCGCCCCTCGGGACCCAGATCCAGCCCGGCGCGTCCCTTGGCCAGCAGGGGCAGGCCCACCTGCACCACGCTGTGCCGCGTCATCCACGGCTCGTTGAGCGCCTGCACCGCCGTGCGGTCGTCGCCGGTCAGGTCCCAGCGGTGCAGGATCAGCTCCTCACGCATGTGCTCCGCGAAGAAGGGAACCGTCACCGTCCGGCCGGTCCACCTCACCTCCGTGTCCGGGGACAGGTCCCGCGCGGCGGCCGCGGAGACCTCGGTGAGGTGTTCACACCGGTTCAGGAACGCCGACCAGAGTTCGGCGTCGGACATCCGCCGATAGGGCGCCTCCCGCTCGAAGCCCCTGGTCTCCACCGGCGATCCGGACATGAACGCCTGGAGGACCCGGGCCAGTTCCTCGGCGTTGCCCGTCTGGTGGATCAGGACGTCGCGTACCGTCCATGCTTCGCACCAGGTGCCGTCGTCGGGTCGACGGCCCTGCACGGCGTGGACGAAGGGAGCCAGTTCAGGGAGGGTCTCCTCGACCCGGGAGGGAAGCATGCGCCATGAGTAACCTGGGCACAGATCGCGCAAACCAGCACGCACCCGACAGACTGGACATACAGCGACATTCGTCGCACGCTGGCCCGCGAGCGGGTGTTTCGGGCGCCGGACGAGGGCTACCCGGCCGCTCATGATGGGGCATGTGGACACGGCGGTCCTGCGGATCGCCTACGACGACAGCGGCCCGGCGGACGGCCGGCCCCTGGTGGCGGTGCACGGCTGGCCGGACGACATCCACTGCTGGGAGGCCGTTCTGCCGCACCTGCACCGGGCCGGTTACCGGGTGTACCGTCCCTACCTCCGCGGCTTCGGGGAGACCCGATTCCGTGATCCGGCCCGCCCGCGCAGCGGGCAGATCGGCGCGCTCGGCCGGGATCTGGCCGATTTCCTCGAGGGCCTGGACCTCGGCGACGTGGTGGTGGCGGGCCACGACTGGGGCGCTCGTGCCGGGTACGTGGCCGGGGCGCTGTTCCCGGACCGGATCCGTGCGCTTGCCGCCCTGTCCGCGGGCTATGCGACCAACCGCCCCGACAGCGCGGTTCCCTATCCGCTGGCGCACGCGTACTGGTACGAGTGGTACACGGCGACGTCCCGCGGCCGGGCGGCGCTGGAGGGGGACCGGCGCGCTCTGTGCCGGTACCTGTGGCGCTCCTGGTCACCGGGGTGGGATTTCACCGAGGCCGCGTTCGACCAGGCGGCCGCGGCGTGGGACAACCCCGACTGGGCCGAGATCAGTGTCCACGCCTACCTGCACCGCTGGGGTGAGGCGGACGGCGACCCGGCCTACCAGGACATCGAAGACCGCCTGGCCGAGCCGCCGCCGGTGCGCGTCCCGAGTGTCGTGCTGCACGGCCAGCGTGACGGGGACAACCTCGTCGGGACGACCGAGGGCAAGGACGAGCTGTTCGCCGGCCCGTACGAGCGGGTCCTGCTGCCCGGCGTCGGTCACTTCCCGCCCCGGGAGGCGCCGGCGGCCACGGCGCAGGCGATCGTCCGCCTGGCCGAGGGAACGACTCCTGTCCGCCGGTGACCAGCGGGTGCCGCCGACGCCGTCCGGTCCTCAGACAGCGAGTCCGCTGATCCGGTACTGCATCACCCGGTAGTTCTGGTCGTCGTACCACTGGCTGACGTTGATGTGGAAGTCGGCGAAGGTCGACCCGGGGACGATGAAGCCGCCGTAGGGGCTGGCCACCGCGTTGCCCCACTCGTTGCCGGGACTCGTGGGGACGATGACCGTCTGTTCCGGCGTGGTGAACAGGTTGCTGGTCGGGAGCGGGAAGATCTGCGCCCGTATCCCCACGGGGTCCATGTTCAGCCAGGTCAGGGCGTACTTGCCGCCCATCGCGCGGAAACAGATCTCGCCCCGGCGGCGACGGGCGGTGATCGTGGTCGGGTAGTTGCCCCAGGCCCAGGAGCCGTTCGCGTAGCCCCATGGCTGGTACGCCGCCGGGTTGCCCACCTGGTCCTGGCGGACGCGGTGCAGCAGCAGGTCGGAGGCGATGTCCCGGTTGAAGACCGTCGACAGGACGTAGCAGTGGCCGTCGTCCGCGACCGCGTACGTCTTCTGCTGGAACCGGCCGCCGTACTGGTCCCCCGGCCACAGGCACAGGTACTCCCACGTCTCCCCGTTGTCCGTGGAGCGCCAGAAGTCGGAGTGGTGGGTCTGGTGGAGCACCCCGCGCATGAGGTGCATGTACATCGTGTCGCCGATGGTGAACACGTCCGACGGGATGGCGGTCGTGTTGTTCTGGTGGCCCTCCGGGACCAGGCCGACGGCGTGCGAGCCGCCCACACTGTCGTCGATGACGAGGTGGTCGACGTCGGGGCGGCGTGCGCGCAGGCCCACCGGGGCCCGCCAGTCCGGCCCGCCCACGCCCGCCCCGTCGAAGGTGTCGCCGCAGACGAACAGCATCGTGCCGTCGGGGCAGCGGGCGGGTATGCCCAGGTCGGTCCACGGTGCCGCGAACCGGCCGGTCTCGGCGGGACCGGTGAGGTTGCGGACCTTCGTGCCGGTGACGGCGGGGGCGGCGCTCGCAGGTGCCGCCCCCGCGGCGAGTCCGGTCGCCGCCGTCGCGAGGCCCAGGCCGGCGCCCAGCAGCGAGCGCCGGCTCGGGCCGTCGGCGGCCGGGGCGGGGTGGGAGCGTGGTGCACCGGTCATGCCGAACTCCTCGGAATCGTAGGGGCCTTGCATGGGAACGCCCGCGCCCGCGGGGCCGGCTACAGCGCCACGTCCCCGCACAGGTGGACCTCGAAGCCCAGCTCGGCGAAGAGGGCCGCCTTGGCGCGCAGCGCCTTGTCGGCGGTCGCCGCGTCGGGGGCGTAGGCCACGTTGAGGTGGTTGGCGCGGTGGCGGGCCATGAACTGGTCGCGGGAGACGCCGTGCAGGACCGCGTGCATGATCGGCCACTGCGGAGTGGTGGCCTCCAGCCTGCGCCGGGTCTCCTCGTCGGGCAGCTCGATCGAGGTGGCACGGCCGAGGTCGACGTGCAGATGACGGTCCATCAGGAACACGCGTGACCAGACGATCTCGCCGGGCTTGGAGACGCCGCTGAGGGTGCCGCCGCCGAGCGGGAAGTACATCGGGGGCTGCCGCATGCTGTACGACTTGTGGTAGCCGCCGTGGTGGGAGGCGGGCACCGAGCCGGAGATCTCGAAGACCCAGACGAACCGGCCGTCGTACTCCTCGCCCCAGCGGATGTCGTGCAGTGTGGTCGCCGGGTCGAGACCCATCGCGGTCCAGACGCGGTTGGTGACCAGGGAGTCGACGGCGACGCCCTCGTCGACCTCGTTGAAGTGCGGCAGCGGCGCGCCGGGGTACAGCTCGCGGGCGCCGTCGCGGCTCAGTACCGGCGGGCGCTGGACGTTGTTGAGCAGGCCCTCGGCGAGGTCGCTCGCCGGGACGGTGTCCTTCAGGCCCTGCTGGTACTGGATGCCGACCGCGTCGAGGCCGAAGTCGTCGGCGATGCGCAGCGCGGCTATGTACATCTTGAACTGGCTGAGCAGCTGCGCGTCGGTGAGTTCGGTGGCCTCGTCGGTACCGGTGTGGAACCGCATACCGGCGTGGTCGAGCCAGGCGCGGACCGCCTGGGCCTCCGCGTCGGAGACCTTCTGCATCTCGGCGACCAGGGCGCTCTGCGACAGGCGCTCCTTGTAGATGCCGAGCGGGTTGAGGAACTCGTCGTCGATGATGGCGTTGTACATGCCCATGCAGCCCTCGTCGAAGACGCCGATGATCGCCTTCTCGTCGCGCAGCTGCCGGGCCAGGGCCACACCGAGTTCCGTCTCGGGGTCCTCGGGCAGCGGCGGCAGGGGTCGCACATGGCTGGTGTCGTGCGTGAGGGATCCGGTGTCCAGCCAGGTGCGCAGGCCGTCGCGGGCCCAGTCGTCGGTGAAGTCGGCGCTCCACAGCACGGAGTACGGCCGGCCGGCCTTGGTGAGGCTGCCGGCCAGGTTCAACAGGCCGACCAGACCCGGGAATTCGCCGCTCCAGTTGGCGACGACCAGGATCGGGCCCCGGTGGCTGCGCAGTCCGGCCAGCACGTGATGGCTGTACTGCCAGACACCTTCGACGACGATCAGCGGCGCGTCCTCGGGCAGCGTCTTGAAGACCTCGATGCCGGCGCGCTGGCTGTCGATGAAGCCGTGCCCCTTGGCCGCGTCGAAGGCATGACCACGGCGGACCCGCCAGCCGAGGTCGGTCAGCGCCGCGGCGATGTCGTTCTCCAGCTTCTCCTGCGTCGGCCAGCAGGTGACATTGGCGGCGGGGCGCAGGTCACCGCTGGCCACGGTGTAGACGGTGCGCGGCTCGGCGGCGGGCGGCCGGTGGGGCTCGGGCAGGGTGTACGTGGTCATGCGATCTCCGTTGGGGATGTGCGTACGACGACCACCCTCCGGCCGACCGAGTCGGGTGGTGGGTGGGCATAGGGCGGGGGTCCAGGGGGCGGAGCCCCCTGGCGGGGTCAAGGGGCGGAGCCCCTTGCCTGGGCGAGTTCGAGCTCAGCGCTCCTGGCGCGCGGCCAGCGCATGCACGGTCGCCGAAGTCTCGCGGTACAGCCGCTGGTACAGGCCGTACAACTCGTCGTACCGCTCGATGTGTTCGGCACGCGGCATCACCGTCTCGCGCACCGGATTCCAGACGTCGATGTCGGCGTCCCCGACGAGCCGCGCCGCGAGCAGCGCACCGCCGTAGCTGGCCCCGATCGTGGTGGTGCGCAGCTCCTGCGGCCGCCCGGTGATGTCGGAGACGATCTGTGTCCACAAGGCACCCTGCGTGCCGCCGCCGACGGCGACCACGCGGCGGATGTCGCCGCCCGCCTCCTCGATGACCTCGATGTTGTGGCGGACCCCGAACCCGGTGGCCTCCAGCGCGGCCCGGTAGAGGTCGCCGCGCGTGTGGGACAGGGTGAGTCCGGCGATGACACCGCGGGCGTCCGGGTCCATGATCGGGGTGCGTTCGCCGGAGAAGTACGGCAGCATCAGCAGGCCTCCCGCGCCGGGTCCGGACTCGGCTGCCAGCCTGGTCAGTTCGGCGTGGTCGCCCCCGGCGAACAGGTCGCGCAGCCAGTTGGTGACCGCTCCCGAGGTGGCCATGCCGCCGGCCAGGTTGCGGGTGCCGGGCAGCGCGCCGACCGTGCCCCACAGGGACGGGCTGGTGAGTGGCTTCGGCACCGTGTGGATCAGGAACATGGTGGTGCCGTACATCAGCATCAGATCGCCGGTGTGCTGCGCACCCACGCTCAGGGCCTCGGCCCAGGCGTCGATGGTGCCGGTGGTGACGGGGATGCCGACGGGCAGCCCGGTCGCCCGGGCGGCCTCGGGGGTGACGGTGCCGGCCGCCTCGCCGGGCCAGCGCAGCGGCGGCAGATCGATGCCGGGGGCCACCTCGGCGGCCCAGGGGCCGTACCACTCGCCCGCGAGCGTGTCGTACAGCGGGGTGCACTGGCTGGCCGAGTGCTGGTCCAGCGCATAGGCGCCGGTGAGCTTGCGGACCAGCCAGGAACTCGGCATGTAGAGCCGGCGGGCCCGGGCGTACACCTCGGGCTCCTCCTCGGCGACCCAGGCGATCTTCGGACCGGCGGCCTGGGTGGTGAGCGCGGAGCCGCCCCGGCGGATGATCTCCTCGGCGCCGAGCTGTTCCTCGATGCGGTGGATCTGGCGGACCGAGCGGGTGTCGACGCCGTAGAGGATCGCGGGGCGCAGCGGGGTGTCGTGCTCGTCGGTGAGCAGGACGCACGGGCCCATGCCGCTGACGCCGACGGCGATGACGGTGCTGTCGTCCGGGCCGGTCAGCTCGCGGGTGAGTTCCGTGAACTCGCGCCACCACACGGTGGCGTCCATGTCGAAGCGGCCGGGGCCCGGTCTGTCCGGGGTGTGCTCCCGCACGGCCGAGCGGATCAGGACGCCGTCGAGACCGACGAGAACGCCTTTGCTGCTCGATGTGCCGATGTCCACACCGATGACTGCGTTGCGAGGCATGACGAGCACGCTGGCAGAAATCGATTTCAGCGTCAAGGGGCCGCGCAGTTCTGCGCCTTGTGGCTGAGAAGAGTCGGCCTAAATCGTGCAACCTGGGCATCTCTCATCAGAGGCATTCGCTCCCGTCTCAGCCCTTGACACCCTCTGACGCCCGTCTTACGTTTCGCTGAAATGGATTTCAGGGGTGCGCGGCCCACCCTGGGCCCGCCCCGCACACCCACCCTTGAAGGCACGGACACGATGACGACTTTTGGACTCGACGGCATCTCCCGCAGGACGCGTGCCGTGAGCCGTTCCATCAGCGCGGAGAACTTCACCGGTGCCAGGGGAGGCGGCGGCCGCGCCACCGAGGGCACCGGAGCCGTCGCGGCGAGCAGGCTGGGGCCGGGCTGGAAGATCTCCCCGAGCATCGACATCGCCGCGGGCGAGACGGCGGTGCTCGCCGACATCGAGGGGCCGGGCACCATCCGCCACCTGTGGTGCACCACCGACCCGCACACGGCCTGGCGGGGCACCCTGCTGCGGATGTACTGGGAGGGCGAGGAGACCCCCGCCGTCGAGGTCCCGCTCGGTGACTTCTTCTGCAACGGCTGGAACACCTTCAGCCAGGTCTCGTCCGTGCCCGTCGCCGCCAACCCCAACGGCGGCTTCAACGCGTACTGGCCGATGCCGTTCCGCCGCAGGGCACGCATCACCCTGGAGAACCTGACCGCCGAGAAGGTCACCCTCTACTACCAGGTCGACTACGAACTGGACGAAGTCACCGACGACGCCTCCTACTTCCACGCCCAGTGGCGCCGCAGCCACCCGGTCCCGTACGGCGAGGTGCACACCCTGCTCGACGGCGTCACCGGCGCCGGCAGCTATGTGGGTACCTACCTCGCCTGGGGCGTCAACAGCCCCGGCTGGTGGGGCGAGGGCGAGCTGAAGTTCTACCTCGACGGCGACGACGAGTTCCCCACGATCTGCGGCACCGGCACCGAGGACTACTTCGGCGGCGCCTGGAACTTCGACGTCCCCGGGCAGGGCTACACCGCCTACACCACCCCCTACCTGGGCCTGAACCAGATCCTGCGCCCCGACGGGCTCTACCGCAGCCAGCAGCGGTTCGGGATGTACCGCTGGCACGTCCTGGATCCCGTCCGCTTCTCGCAGGACCTTCGCGTCACCGTGCAGAGCCTCGGCATCGGCCCCGGCCAGGGCAACGGCCTGCCGCACCGCTACCGGCACACCAGCGACGACATCGCCAGCACCTCGCTGTTCTACCTGGACGCCCCCAGCTCCGCCTCCCGTCCCGCCACACCGGACCTGCTCACCCTCGAAGTCGACTGAGTCCCCGCTCCCCGGCCCGGTCTCCGTACCCCCGTCCCCGGCACGCCCTCTCCCCAAGTCCCTGTCCCGCTCGACCTCATCCCACTCCGACAGGAGCGCACGCATGCTCCAGCACGGCAACGAAGCCGGTCGCCCGGCCACCTCGTCACGCCGGCGTTTCCTCACCGCGACGGCGGGTGCCGGCGCGGCCCTCGCCGCCACGCCCCTGCTCTCCGGCTGCGGCACGGCCCAGGCGAAGGGCGGCAACCTCCAGTTCTGGAACTTCTACGGACCCCAGCGCTCGCCCGACCCGGCGATCAACGCGCAGTCCCAGTGGTTCGTCGACATGGTCGCGAAGTGGAACGCCACCCACAAGGCGCAGATCGACCTCGTCCATCTGCCGCAGCCCACCTACCTGAACGGCTTCAAGCTCCCGTCCGCCTTCGCCACCGGTGAGGGCCCGGACATCTTCCTGCTCTCGCCCGGCGACTTCCTGCGGTACTACAACGGCGGCGTCCTCGCCGACCTGACCCCGTACATGGACAAGGCCGCCATCGACGACTTCGGCTCCGCACTCGACAGCCGCACCGTCGACGGCAAGGTCTACGCCCTCCCCATGGAGGTCGAACCGCTCGCCATGTTCTACGCCCAGGACGTCTGGGAGAAGGCCGGCCTGTCCGAGGCCGACATCCCCGTCACCTGGGACCAGATGCTCGACATCGGCGACAAGCTGCGCACGAAGACCCGGGCCGGCCTCGTCTTCGAGACCCAGCCCGGCTACTACCAGAACTTCACCTGGTACGCGTGGATGTGGCAGGGCGGCGGCGAGGTGCTGGACCACCGGGGCAACGTGGTGTTCGACTCCAAGGCCACGCGTCAGGCCCTCGGGTTCTGGCAGGACGCCGTGCGCCACGGCATCGCCCCGCGCACCCTGCCCGCCGCCGGCGACGTGATCGGCGCGTTCAAGGGCGGCAACGTCGCCCTGTGGCAGCAGGGCATCTGGAACGTCTCCAGCTTCAAGGCGTTCGCACCCGAGTACAAGTACGGCGTCTTCAAACTGCCGGTGCCCCCCGGCGGCAAGTACGTCACCACGCTGGGCGGCTGGTCCTTCTGCGCCAACGCGCAGGGCCGCAACCCCGAGGCGGCGGCCGAGTTCTGCGTCTGGGCGCTGGGATCCATGAAGGACGACTCGATCAACCGGATGGTCGACTGGTGCGTCGGCGCCAAGTCCGACGTGGCGCCCCGCGCCAGTGCCCTGGAGCGCGGCGCCGCGAAGGGCGGCTACGACTCCGAGGTCATGAAGAAGTTCAAGGACGAGATCTTCCCCGGCGGACGCGCCGAGCCGCGCTACCCCCCGGTCGTCTACAAGGCCATCTCCGACGCCATCCAGGGCACCATGCTCGCCGGCCGCGGCGTGGCCGGCGAGGCGGAGAGAGCCGCCCGGTCCATCGCTGCCTACACCAAGAGCTACAAGGGGGCGAGCCTGATATGAGCAGCGTCGCCGCACAAGAGAGCCGGCGTGCCGCGGCCCCGGCGCAGGCACCCGCTTCCGCGAGCAAGCCGGGACTCAGCCGCAAACACCGCGAATGGCTGGCCGCGGGGCTCTTCCTCGCCCCCGACGTGCTCGGTCTGCTGATCTTCGTCGCCATCCCGATGGTGCTGTCCATCGTCCTGAGCTTCTTCCAGGTCAGCGGCTTCGGCTCGTACGAGTGGATCGGGCTCGGCAACTACCGGCGGATGATGAACGACCCGCTGTTCTGGGACTCGATGAAGATCACCGGCGAGTACGTCCTGATCCTCGTCCCCGTCCTGTTCTGCGTCAGCCTCGGCCTCGGCCTGCTGGTCAAGCAGAAGCTGCCCGGCGTCGGCGTCTTTCGCACCGCGCTCTTCCTGCCGTACGTCATCAGCCTCGTGGTGGTCGGCGTGCTGTGGAAGTTCCTGCTCGACGACCAGGCCGGCGCGGTCAACCGGGCCATGCGGGCGGCCGGCCTCGACGGCGAGTCCTGGCTCGGCAGCCCCTCCCTGGCCCTCGGCTGCGTCATCGCCGTCATGGTCTGGGTGATGATGGGCTACTACATGATCATCTTCCTGGCGGGGCTCCAGGAGATCCCCAAGGAGTTCTACGAGGCCGCGAAGCTGGACGGCGCGGGCCCGTGGACCACCTTCCGCACCATCACCTGGCCGCTGCTGCGCCCCACCAGCTTCTTCGTCCTGCTCATGTCGACCGTCTCCGCCATCACCGGCGGCCTGGACCTGATCTTCGTCCTCACCAACGGCGGCCCCGCCAACGGCACTTCGCTCGCGATCTTCTACATCTACCAGCAGGCATTCGGATTCGGCGAGTACGGCTACGCGTCGGCCATGGGCTCGTTCCTGGTGCTGATCATGGTCCTGATCTCCGCCGTGATCTTCAAGCTCACGAGAGGCGGGAGGTTCGACGATGGCGAGTGACACCCTGACGACCCGGGCCGACACACCGGCCGGCCGGCGCCGGCCGCTGTCCTCGGCCACCGGACTGACGGTCCTGGCCGTCATCCTGTCGCTGATCAGCGTCTTCCCGGTGCTCTGGATGGTGACGTCGTCCTTCAAGACACGTGCCACCGTCACCGACGGAAACCTGATCCCACGGGACTTCACCTTCGACAACTTCGTCTACGTCTTCACCGAGGTGCCGTTCGGGCGCTATCTGTGGAACAGCTTCCTCATCTCCGCGGTGATCACCGTGGCGGCCCTGTTCTTCCACTCCATGGCCGCCTACGCGCTCGCGCGGCTGCGCTTCCCCGGCCGTGAGAAGCTCTTCGGCGCCATCTTCGCGACCCTGCTGGTCACGGCCCCCGTCGTGCTGATCCCGCTCTTCCTGGTCGCTCGCGAGCTGGGCCTGCTCGACAGCTACGCCGGCCTGATCGTCCCGGCCGTCTTCAACGCCTTCGGCATCTTCCTGCTGCGCCAGTTCTACCTGGGGTTCCCCAAGGAACTGGAGGAGGCGGCGATCGTCGACGGCTGCGGCCACTGGCGGGTCTACTGGAACATCGTCCTGCCGATGTCCCGCCCCATCCTCTCGGCCCTGGCGATCTTCTTCTTCCTCGCCAACTGGAACGCCTTCGTCTGGCCCCTGGTCGCCACCAACGACCAGTCGCTGACGGTGGTCCAGCTCGGCATCGCCTCGTTCCAGACGCAGTACGGCTCCAACTGGAACTACATCCTGGCGGCGGCCACGGTCGCGGCACTCCCCATGCTGATCCTGTTCTTCGTCTTCCAGCGGCAGATCGTGGAGTCGATCAAGACGTCCGGGCTGAAGTAGCTCCGGACCCACGAAAAGGGGCGCGGCACCGGAAACCCCCGACCGGTACCGCGCCCCTTGGCACGCTCCCTCCGCTCACGGCCCCGCGGTGCTCTCCCGCACCTGCAGCCTGGTGCGCAGCACCACCGTCTGCAACGGGGACGGGTTGCCCTCGATGCGCTGCAGCAGCAGATCGGCCGCCGTACGGCCCAGCTCGTAGGAGGGCAGCTCCATGACCGTCAGGGACGGCCGTATCAGCGAGGCCCACGGCACGTCGCCGAAGGACAGCACACCGATGGACGGCGGGGTGCGCCCGGCCTCGCGGAGCACGTCCAGGACACCCACCGTCATCAGGTTGTTGGCGACGAACACCGCGTCCGGCGGCTCGGGCAGCGCCAGCAGCTCGCGCATCGCGGCCCGGCCGCCCTCGACACGGAAGTCGCCGTGCCGTACGTAGGTGTCGCCGGCCCGAGCCGTGTCGGGCGCGGACCGCAGCGCCATGCGATACCCGGCCAGGCGCTCCTCGGAGGTGGACGCGCCCTGCGGGCCGGCGATGCAGGCGACGCGGCGGTATCCGGCCTTCAGCAGATGACGGGTGGCCGCCTCGCCGCCGTGCTGGTTGTCCACCTGCACCGCGTCCACCTCCGCCTCGTGCGGCCGGCGGTCCACGGCGACCACGGGCACACCCCGCGCGAGCAGCGGCCCCAGGTCGGTCTCGTCCTGCGAGGCCGCGGCCACGATCACGCCGGCCATCTGCTCGCCGAGGGCCACCTCCAGATAGCGGCGCTCCTTGTCGGTGTCCTCGTCGGAGTTGCACAGGACCACCGAGAGGCTGGTGCGCTGCGCCGCGTCCTCGACACCCCGGG
Source organism: Streptomyces sp. NPDC046727 (assembly GCF_040645635.1). Lineage (NCBI taxonomy): Bacteria > Bacillati > Actinomycetota > Actinomycetes > Kitasatosporales > Streptomycetaceae > Streptomyces > Streptomyces sp. NPDC046727. The sequence continues at coordinate 340,659 of NZ_JBEYYR010000004.1, read as the reverse complement.
CGAGCGACGTGAAGAACGGGTTCTCGATGTCCGGGATGATCAGGGCGATCACGCTGGAGCGCTGCTTGCGCAGCGACCGGGCGAGCCGATTGGGCGCGAAGCCGAGGGCCTCGGCGGCCTGCCGGACGGACAGGGCGCGTTCCGGCGTTACGTTGCCGCCGTTGAAGACGCGCGAGACCGTCGCCGGGGAAACCCCGGCGGCTCGCGCCACGTCATGGATCGTCACCACCTGAGTGCGCATCCTTTCACCGTGTGGAGCACCAGCCTACCCCCTGCGTGAAAAGGATTTCATCGGGCCCGATCAAGGGTCCCAGGATCACCAGGGGGCGCTGAAGGCACTGGGAGCGGTACGAGCCTAGGATCAGGCCACCAGTACGAAGGGGTCGGGCGATGAGCAGCCGAGCATGGAAGTGGGCGCTGGTTTCGGCCCCGATGGCGCTGGCGGTCTCGGCGTGCATGGGATGGGGCGGCTATCCGCATGCGAAGAACATCCACGAGTCTCAGCTCATCGGCACCTGGCGCGCCCGGAAGTGCGACACCACGGTGACCTTGAAGCGGGACGGATCGGCGTCCGCCACCGGCATCCCTACCGAGATGCGACTCGACGGCAAGATCACGCAGCGGGTCAGCGGGGACGGCACCTGGAAGATCGACGAGTTCGGCGCCGAGCAGCAACTCGATTTGGTCATAGGGGATGAACACACCCCATTCGACCTTTACCGGGACAAGGGGCGCTTGCTGGTGGCGCTGACCGTAGGGGATCCCGACGACATGAACGCGTGCATCCTGACCAGCAAGCAGCGCAACCGTAGCTGACCATCAGCCCTTGAAGCGCTGACCCATGGCGATCTCATCGCCCACTACCGACCAGACGGTCTCGTCGTCCTGGAAGGGGAGCGGGTCGATGCTGCTCGTCTCCTCCCGGATGCGATCGACCTCGCCGTCCAGGCGCTCGAAGTCGGCCTCCTCCTCGCCGTCGTCGCCGCTGAAGGCGAACTCTTCGAGCAGGCGCTGGAACCGGAGGGTGACCTGGACGAGGGAGGAGACGTCCGTGTGGAGTTCCCGCACGGTCTCCTCGTCGGGGTCGACGGCGTACACCTTGCCGGATACGGGGTCGAGGGCGAGGTGGGCGTTGAGCAGCCAGCCGATGACGGGCCATTCGCCCGGGTCCTCCAAGGCGTCCTCGAAGTCCTCGAAGTCCTCGGCGTCGACGACGTCCTGGACGAGGGGCAGCCGGCCGGTGTCCTCGTCGGGCTCGCGCAGCCAGAGCGTCCCGGTGGGGACGCCGACGGTCTGCAGGAGGCGGGCGCCCTCACTGTCCGCGACGGAGGGCGGGAAGGCGGAGCCGGGCAGGGTCGCGATCCGGTCCTCGTCGAAGATGCCGGCGAACTGGCCGCGTGTGACGTCGAAAAGCACTGCTGGAACTCCGGACTCTTTGCTCAGATCGCCGGAGCAGTCACTGAGGCTCGGGTGGTGGCGGAGAGGAGAGCTTCGCGAGGTACCGGCGCTGCGGCGGCCAGGGCGCGGCCCACCGGATAGGCGTGCGCGCCTTCCGGGAGGTGGCTCTCGCGACCGCTGAGGACCACGTCGATGGAGCCCAGGACACTGCCCGTCTCCCGGGTGCGGTTCAGTCGCCGCAGTGCTTGGCGGGCGACGGCTTCCGCGCTGTCGTGCAGGACGGTCCCGGCGGGCAGGCTCTGCAGAATCGCCGGAGCCACCAGGGGGTAGTGCGTGCACCCCAGCACCACGGCGTCACAATTCCGGGGGGTTCGCTCGGCCGCATCGGCGATCGCTTCCGCTGCGGCGGCCATGTCACCGTGGTCGATCGCCTCGGCCAGGCCGGGGCACGCGACCCGGGCGATGGGTATGCCGTTCGCGAAGTCAGCGATCAGGCGATCCTGGTAGTCACTGGCGGTGGTCCGTACGGTCGCCCACACGGCGAGGTTCTGACTGGCCGCCGCTGCCGGCTTCACGGCGGGGACGGTCCCGATCACGGGAATGCGAGGCTCGAACCTCTCGCGCAGGGCGTCGATCGCGGTGACGGTGGCGGTGTTGCAGGGAACCACGATGGCCTCCGCGCCGCGCTCTGTGGCCAGGTGGGCGGCACTGAGCAGCCGGTCCGTGACGAAGGAAGCGGTTTTCGGCCCCCAAGGGGCGCCCTCGGGATCCAGAAGCAGCAGGAGATCGAGATCCGGGGCGAGGTGCCGAAGCCAGCCGGCGGTAGGAAGGAGGCCGAGCCCTGAGTCGATCAACGCCACCGTCATGGTGGGCAAACGTACCAGGTAGGAGCCTTCGCCCGGCTGAGAAGGATGCGGTTACCCTCCGCCACGTCCCGGTCGGCCGATGAGGGCCGACCGGGACGTCGGGCTCAGGCGAGGTCGAACCGGTCGAGATTCATCACCTTGTTCCACGCTGCCACGAAGTCACGTACGAACTTCTCTCCCGCGTCCTGGGACGCGTAGACCTCCGAGACCGCTCGGAGCTGGGAGTGCGCGCCGAAGATCAGGTCGACGGCGGTGGCGGTCCACTTGACCTCGCCGGTGGCGCGATCTCGCCCTTCGAACACGTTCTCGTCCGTGGCCGACGCCTTCCACTCCGTGCTCATGTCGAGCAGGTTGAGGAAGAAGTCGTTGGTCAGGATTCCCGGCCGGTGGGTGAAGACACCGTGGGAAGTCCCCTTGAAGCCGGTGTTCAGGGCCCGCATGCCGCCGATCAGCACCGTCATCTCGGGAGCGGTCAGCGTCAGCAGGTTGGCGCGGTCCAGCATGAGGGTCTCCGGCGACAGCTTCTCGCCCGCCGGAAGGTAGTTGCGGAAGGCATCCGCCTTGGGCTCCAGGACGGCGAACGAGGCCGCGTCGGTCTGCTCCTGCGAGGCGTCCGTACGCCCCGGTGCGAACGGAACCGTGATGTCGTACCCGGCGTCCCTCGCGGCCTGCTCGACGGCCGCGCACCCGCCGAGGACGATCAGGTCGGCCAGGGAGACCCGCGTTCCGCCGGTCTGGGAGCGGTTGAAGTCCTGCTGGATCCGCTCGAGCGTGCGCAGGACCTCGGTCACCTCGGGGAGGTCGTTGAGCTCCCAGTCCTTCTGCGGCGCGAGCCGGATGCGTGCTCCGTTCGCCCCGCCGCGCTTGTCGGTGCCGCGGAAGCTCGCCGCCGACGCCCAGGCGGTGGTGACCAGCTGGGAGACGGAAAGGTCCGAGCCGAGGATCCTGCCCTTGAGGGCAGTGATGTCCTCGTCCCCGACCAGTTCGTGATCGACGTCGGGAACGGGGTCCTGCCACAGCTGCGGCTCGGGAACCCACGGGCCGAGGTACCGCGAGCGGGGTCCCATGTCGCGGTGCAGCAGTTTGTACCACGCCTTGGCGAACGCCACCGCCAGCTCGTCCGGGTTCTCGTGGAACCTCTTCGTGATCGGGCCGTAGACCGGGTCCACCTTCAGCGCGAGGTCCGTCGTCAGCATCATGGGGGCGTGCCGCTTCGACGGATCATGGGCGTCGCGCACGGTGTCCCGGGCCGCGGGATCCGAGGGCGTCCACTGGTGGGCGCCGGCAGGGCTGCTCGTCAGCTCCCAGTCGTACTTGTAGAGATTGTCCAGGTACCCGTTGTCCCACTGGGTCGGCTCGGTGGTCCATGCGCCCTCCAGGCCGCTGGTGAGCGCGTGGGGTCCCGTGCCGCTGCCGTAGGTGTTCCGCCAGCCGAGGCCCTGCTGCTCGATGGAGGCGGCCTCGGGTTCCGGGCCGATATAGCTGGCGTCGACCGCGCCATGGCACTTGCCGAAGGTGTGGCCGCCGACGATGAGTGCGACCGTCTCCTCGTCATTCATCGCCATGCGCCCGAACGTCTCCCGGACGTCCTGGGCGGCAGCCATCGGGTCCGGGTTTCCGTTGGGCCCCTCCGGATTGACGTAGATCAGTCCCATCTGTACGGCGGCGAAGGGACCGGTGAGTTTTCTGTCACCGCTGTAGCGCTCATCTCCGAGCCATGTGTCCTCAGGCCCCCAGAAGATCTCCTCGGGTTCCCAGATGTCCTCTCGCCCGAAACCGAACCCGAACGTCTTGAATCCCATGGATTCCATGGCACAGTTTCCGGCGAAGACCAGAAGATCGGCCCAGGAGATTTTCCGGCCGTACTTCTGTTTGACCGGCCACAGCAGACGGCGCGCCTTGTCCAGGCTCGCGTTGTCCGGCCAGCTGTTGAGCGGGGCGAAGCGCTGCGCGCCGCTGCCGCCACCGCCGCGGCCGTCCGCGATACGGTACGTTCCCGCGGCATGCCAGCTCATCCGGATGAAGAGCGGCCCGTAGTGACCGTAGTCGGCAGGCCACCAGTCCTGGGACGCCGTCATCACCTCGAAGACGTCATGCTTCAGCGCGTCGACGTCGAGGGTCGCGAACTCTTTCGCGTAGTCGAAGTCCTCGTCCATCGGGTTGGCCTGGGGCGAGTGCTGGTGGAGAACCTGAAGGTCCAGTTGATTCGGCCACCAGTCCCGGTTCGTCCTGGGCCGCCGAGTCGGTGTGGGCGTCGGTGAAGGGATTGCTGGATTCTCACTTTCACTGCCGGACATGCCTGCCCTTCTTTCTGTCTCGGTGTTCCTTGTGCCGCGTCCGTATGGTCGCGCACAGCGGACCACACCTCTATGAAACACGCAGAGCACCCCGCACGACAGACGTGAGAGAAAGGGGCGGCCTTTCTGCTCCGTGCCGATTTCTGACGCAATCCGAATCGAATACGGCAGCCCCCGGAGAAGGCGGCGGCCTCCCGCGCGTCCTCACTCCGCGCCCGCGCCCGGGCCGGCGTCGAACGGCTCGCCGGCAGGCTCAGAGCGATCCGTCCCACGCCTCGGCGTGAGGAAGCCGGCCTCTGATGTGGAGGAGGTGTGTGTGGCGGACGACGCGTGATCCTTCTCTACGCGGTGGGTGTTAGCCTGCCCGCGGTCGCGATCGAAGGCATACGGGGGAGGCACGGTGGGCTCGGACGGCTACCAGGTCAAGGCGGGTATGACCGGCCAGGCCCAGCAACTCGACGACGCCGCCACGGACATGGACGGCGTCAGCTCGGCCGTCAGGTCCCGCACGAGTTACTCGTACGGCGATGTCGGCGGCGATGACGCCGCGTCGGCGCTGAACGCGTTCGTCAAGGCATGGGAGGCGGAGGCCAAGACACTGGCGTCGGCGTTGCACGAGCTCGGTGGCAAGGTGCAGTTGGCCAAGAAGACCTACCACGGCACCGACGGCCTGGTGAAGACGCACGCGGACAGCGTCCCCGTCGGCGGCACGAGCAGCCTCACCGACACATCGGCGCGGGGCGGGCGCACCTCGGCCCTGTCGAGCTACTGAGGAACGGGCCGGTGTCGTTCTTCTCCTCTCCCTTCGACTCCCCGTCCTTCCGCCTCGCCTGGCTCGCCGGACTGTCCAAGAAGATGCTCGCCGCCGGGAGCAAGAACGAGCTCCTGGACCTGATCGACGACGCCCTCTCGGTGCCCCGACCCGGCGGCGACCCGGGCGTGCTGGAGGGCCTGGCGGAGCTCTACCGTGGTCAGGTCGACCATGTCGGCAGCGTCTTCGACCAGGTCGACCGGGTGGGCCGCAAGGGTCTTCCGGAGGTGTGGGTCGGTGACACGAGCGTCCTCGCCTCCGACGTGGTGAACGCCGCCGGGCGGTCCGTGACCCAGATGGGCGAGGCGTTCCGGAGTGGCGCTTCGGTGCTGCTGACGCTGGCCGACGCGATCGGCGCCGCGCAGCGCAAGGACGAGCAGGGCCGCGGACAGCTGCTGGAGCAGAAGAAGACACTCGGCGGCAAGGACGGCTTCTTCGACGACCTGCACGAGAGCGACGAGGAGGAGTGGGACCGCAAGAACGCCGCCCACTTCGGCTCCTTCGCGGTCGACCTGATGCACGCCGCCGTCTCCGACGCGCAGGAGGCCACCCGCGTCGCGGCCCGGGACCTGAACAAGTGGGCCGCCGAGGCACGGGCCGGGAAGATGGAGACCAGCGAACTCACCGCCGTCGACAAGCTGATGCTCGCCGACACCGGTGTCGCGGGCGCCGACGCAGAGCTGAACGAGATCCTCACGGCCGGCGACCTGGAGCGCGCGTCGGCGCGTATGGACCTGCTGAGCCTCGACGACGAGACGTCCATGGAGCGGATGCTGGCGAAGTCGGACAGCCCGCAGGAGCGGGCCTACCTGATGAAGGCCCTGGCCGCCGGCCACAGCGTCGCCGAGATCGGGACGTTCCAGAACAAGATCCACGGCAAGGACCCCGCCTGGCTGCGCCGGCACCTCACTCCGGTGGTCACTGCCCCGGACAGCATGAACGACGAGGGTCTGGCCCCGGACGGCTCGAACAACAACAAGGACTACGTCACGTTCGACGGCCAGCGGTGGATCCAGGGCGGCGACGGCTCCGAGGGCACCTGTGTGGCCTCGTCCACCGTCACGTCCCGCGCCATGGTCGACCCCCTGTACGCGCTCGACCTCACCGGCGGCCCCGACGGGCAGCAGGACGACCCCGAGGCCTTCAAGCAGCGCCTGGTGGCCGAACAGCACCGGCTGCACACCGAAGGCGACGGCGGCGAGAACTGGGGCGGCATGGGGCCCGAGGGCCAGGAACGGATCAACGACACCGCCGTCGGCAGTGCCACCGGCACCGACTACGAGCGCCAGGACCTGAACAGCGCCGCCGACCGCAGGGCGGTCCTCACCGAAGTCGAGAAGTCGGTGGCGCAGGGGCGGCCGGTGCCGGTCGACGTCTCGGGCAAGGAGGGCGCCCACGCCATGACCATCATCGCCCAGGAGGGTGACATGCTTCAGGTGTACAACCCCTGGGGCTCGACCACCTGGGTCAGCGAGGACGACTTCATCAACGGCCACATGGGCAAGGCTTCCACCAGTGATCTCCCCAACGCGTACAGCGTCTATCTTCCGCGGTAGCAGGGGCGGTGCCGCGGTCGCGGCGTCCGCGCTCCTCGCTCTCGCCACGGGCTGCGGCTCGGGCACCCACGAGCCGGCCGGCGGCTCCACGAGCACCGCGAGCCACCCCGCGGGCGCCCCGAGCCGCCCGACGAGCCACCCGGTGAAGGACACCAGCATCACCGCCGAGCCGGGCGAGCGCTTCACGCTCACCGTCGACCAGAACGCCTCCACCCGCGAGTACTGGTACCTGGTCGACCCCGCGCCCGACAGCTCGGTGCTGGTCAGCCGCGGCCAGGACTACGCGTCGGACTCCGGCGACGAGCCGGTGGACGGCGCCGGCGGCCGGCTCACCTTCACGTTCGAGGCCAAGGGCAAGGGGACCACCCGGTTCACGCTGCTGCACTGCACCTTCACCACCTGCCAGGGCAACACCTCCACCCTGCCCCCCGCGACGACCGGCCCCTCCGCCACCCCGACCGCGGGGGCGGCCACCCCCTCCCAGGCCCCCGAGCGCATCACCTACACCGTCACCGTCGACTGAGCGACGAGACACCCGAGGCCCCGCCATGAACGACGACGCCCCCTACCCGCCGTACCGCACGGACGACGAACTGGCCCGGCTCGACATCACCGTCCTGCTGCGCCACGGGCTCACCGCCGAGCCCGGCACCCGGCGCACCGCCCTGTTCGGCGACGGCGCCGCGGCAGCAGCCGTCCTCCTCGACCGCCTCGGCACCGAGCCGCGCTCGGTCGCCTTCCTCGCCGACACCGTGCGCGCCGGCGGACTCGCCCGCGCCGCGGAGCTGCCCGAGCCCCTGCCCCGCCGGGAGGCGGCCGACCTCGTACGGGAGTGGCTGCGGGCCGGCACCGAACTCAGCGGCGGGATCGCCGCCGACGACACCGCGGCCACCTGGCTGCGCGCCGTAGCGACCATCATCGAACTGAAGCAGCGGACCCGGGCGCGGGGCCGGAGTACGTGAGGAGACACCTGGCGACGGCCGTCTGCGACCGGGTGCACACTCGCCGCAGCAAACGAGCCATTCCCTGGCGAGTCAACCCGAGTTTCAGTAGTGGTGGTCGATCACTGGCGGCAAGCCGCTAGGATCACGGCATGGTTACGGCTTGGTCGCCCCAGCGCATGCTTCGGGCCCGCTCCGATGTGGGCCCGGTGCTGCGCGTGCTGGCCTTGGCCGTGCTTCTGTTCGGCGTTCTCCTGACCCACGGTGTGCACGTCGAGACCGTCGCGGGACACCTCTCCACCAGCGCGACGACCTCTCCGGCGCAACCGGCCGATGACATTCGCCATGCGGCCGCAGGGCCTTCTCCGCTGCTCGCAGGGGAAGCTGGTGACCACCATGGTGGTCACCAGCCGTCACATCCTTGTCAGGAGTGTGTGTCCGGGCAGCCGCAGCAGGGTTCCGTTTTGGCCCCGCCATTCTTTGCAGCGTCGGTTCGCGAATCAACCGGTGCCGAGGGCGCCTCGCCCCTTCGCCTGTCTGCCGCTGGTCTGCGTGTGGGTGGGATGTCCACTACGGCTCTGAGAGCCGCCTCCGTGGTTCAGCAGGTCTAGGAGCACAGAGTCCGCCAACCGGCCTGCCGGTCGTCACCGGTTGGGCTGAGAGCGCGCGACGAGCCGCGTCCCCTGAGCTCATGATGGGTCGTCACGTTCGTCGATGCCGTCCTACCCCCCACCCATGTCTGCGTCTCCCCGCGTACTCGTAGGGGGGTGCAGCAGCGCGGAGGACCTGTGCCGACACATTCCCGTCTGCCCGTGCATGCCTCATGGGCCCCATCCGGCTCGTCGCGGTGGCGCCGACCCGTTTCGGTGATCCTCGGCGTCCTGGTGATGGCACTGATGCTGTGTGCCGTCATCCATGGAATGCCTGAGGAGACGCACCGCTCGGTGTTCGTCCCTGCCTCTGCCTCGGTGCTCCCGGCGACCGGAGATTCTGACGGGCTTCACGGCCCCCACGGAGATGAGGACTGCGCGTCGGACATGATCGTCCGTACGGCGGCTCAGTCGGCGGAGGACCTTCCTCTCGTCGCCATGGCCGTCGTCGTCCTGGTCGCCGTGACCCTGGTAGTGGGCAGCCCCCTTGCACGGCGTGCACTTCGCAGACGTCACGACAGACGCGCCGGCCGAGTGGCGCTCGCCCATACGTCGCGGTGGAGGATCTAGACCACTCGCTCGCAGCCGACCGACCTCTCCGGCTGCCGCGCGCCCACGGCCTCGACGCGGACCCACGGTCCGCCCTGGAGTCATGGGGCGCGAGATGAACCCGCACCGTGCATTCATCGAGCGAGAGCGACAACACAGACATGCAGTCATTGACCAGGACAGCGGTCGTCCCCGGCCAGTCCGCCCTGTCCAGCCTGGTCGGCAACACCCCGCTGTTGCGGGTGTCGGAACCCCTGGCCCCGGCCGGGCGTGGCTTCTGGGCGAAGCTTGAGGGATTCAACCCGGGCGGCATCAAGGACCGGCCGGGTCTGCACATGGTGGAGCGGGCCCGGGCCCGCGGCGACCTGCGGCCCGGTGGGCGGATCATCGAGTCCACCAGCGGCACTCTGGGTCTGGGGCTGGCGCTGGCCGGCATGGTGTACGGCCACCCGGTCACCCTGGTCACCGATCCGGGACTGGAGCTGTCCATGACCCGGCTGCTGACCGCGTACGGCGCCCAGGTCAACGTCGTGTCCGAGCCACACCCCACGGGCGGCTGGCAGCAGGCCCGCCGTGAGCGCGTTCAGCGGCTGCTGGAGCAGCACCCCGACTCCTGGTGCCCGGACCAGTACAACAATCCGGACAACGTCGCCGCCTACACCCCGCTGGCCCTCGAACTCGCGGCCGAGATGGGCCACATCGACATGCTGGTGTGCAGCGTCGGCACCGGCGGCCACTCGGCGGGTGTCTCACGAGTCCTGCGGCAGCTCTACCCGGAGCTGACCGTCGCCGGTGTGGACACCACCGGTTCGACGATCTTCGGTCAGCCGGCCCGACCCCGTCTGATGCGCGGACTCGGTTCCAGCATCTACCCCCGCAATGTCGCCTACGAGCAGTTCTCCGAGGTGCACTGGGTCGCCCCGCACGAAGCCGTGTGGACGTGCCGACAGCTGGCCGCCTCGCACTACGCCACCGGGGGATGGAGCGTGGGCGCGGTCGCGCTGGTGGCCGGCTGGCTGGCCCGGACGACGCCGGCGGACGCACGGATCGTAGCGATCTTTCCCGACGGCCCACAGCGTTACCTCGGGACGGTCTACGACGACGACTACTGCGCCGCCCACGGCCTGCTCGAATCGCCCCCGGCGCCCGAACCGGAACTGATCGGCCGCCTGGACGAAAAGGAGGTCACCCACTGGACCCGGTGCACCACCGTGGTCGATCCCCTCACCCTGCAAGGCGCACACCACGACGTCACCGAGGATGTACCGGGTGCCGACTCCGCGGAGGAGGGCCGGTGAAGGGAATGCTCACACAGGTACGGTCGTACGAGCGCAGCGTCCAGCTGTTGATGGTGAACCAGTTCACCATCAACCTGGGCTTCTACATGCTGATGCCGTATCTGGCCGCCCACCTGTCGGGGACGCTCGGGCTGGCCGGCTGGCTCGTCGGGCTCGTCCTGGGCGTACGGAACTTCAGCCAGCAGGGCATGTTCCTGGTCGGCGGCACGCTCGCCGACCGGATCGGCTACAAGCCGATGATCATCGCCGGATGCGTGCTGCGCACACTCGGCTTCGCGACCCTCGGGCTGGTGGACTCGCTGCCCGCGCTGCTCGCCGCCTCGGCGGCCACGGGCCTGGCAGGGGCGTTGTTCAACCCGGCCGTACGGGCGTACCTCGCGGCCGACGCCGGCGAGCGCAGGGTCGAGGCGTTCGCGCTGTTCAACGTCTTCTACCAGGCCGGAATCCTGCTGGGCCCCCTGGTCGGCATGGTGCTGACCGGGGTGGACTTCCGCATCACCTGCCTGGTCGCCGCGGGGATCTTCGCCCTGCTGAGCGTCGTACAGATCCGCGCACTGCCCGCCCGGCGGGCCGACGACACCAAGCGCCAGGACAGCGACGATGGTCAGGGTGTGCTCGCCCAGTGGCGCGGCATCCTCACGAACCGCCCCTTCCTGCTCTTCTCCGTCGCCATGATCGGCTCATACGTCCTGTCCTTCCAGGTCTATCTGGCCCTGCCGCTGGAGGTGCGCCGGCTCGGCGGCGACGGAGAGTTCGGCACGGCCGCGGTGGCGGTCCTCTTCGCGGTCTCCGGGCTGAGCACGATCGTCGGGCAGACGCGGGTGACAGCGTGGTGCAAGGCGCGATACGAGCCCGGGCAGGCGCTCGTGCGCGGGCTGGCGGCGATGGGCATGGCCTTCGTGCCCCTGCTGTTGGCCACCGCCGTGCCCGTGCCGGAGTACGGGATCGGGCTGTGGCTCCTCGCGGCGGTTCCGCCGACGCTCGCCGCACTGCTGCTGGCCATCGGCACGATGATCGCCTACCCGTTCGAGATGGACACCATCGTCCGCCTCTCCGGTGACCGCCTCGTCGCCACCCACTACGGGCTCTACAACACGATCTGCGGCATCGGTATCACCGTCGGGAACCTCGGCACGGGCGCCGCGCTGGACGCCGCCCGCGCGGCCGGGATGCCCGCACTGCCGTGGATCACGCTGTTCGCCCTCGGCCTGGCGTGCGCGGTCGCCCTGTACGGCCTGCACCGCTCAGGCCGACTGGCGGCGCCGTCCGCTGCCGAGCCGTTGCCCGCGACCGTCTGACCACCGGCCCTCGGGCCCGAGGGCGGGGCACCGCCAGGTGTCCCGCCCCTGCCGAGCGTCGTCGGAGCGGCAGCTGAAAGAAGCCATCTGAGCGGGCTCAACAGGCGCGACGCAGCACGGCCCAGCTGCCCCAGCCGGCGCGGACCTCGATGGCCCGCCACTGCCCTGGCAGAGCGGCGGCGACATCATCGGCGGGCAGGTAAAACGGCCCGTCCTCACCGAGCTGGTTGATCCACAGCAGCACACCGTCCGGGGCTTGTCGTTCATGGTGGGCGACCAGGATCGCCTCGCGCACGATGCACACCATGGGCGGCGGGATGCGGGGCCACTGATGACCATGGCGCCGCGGCCGGGCGTCGGTTACCCCGCCGGGGTATATATTGAGGCGGTCGTTCCACCGGAACTCAGAGGGAAGCGATGACAGCACGGGCAGTCTGGGCCCCGCGGACCCGCGCCTCGCGCGGCGCCGTCCGCTGGGCGGGTGCTGCCGTCATCGCTCTGCTCGCTGTCCTCGCCGTGCTGATTCACCACGAGACGGCAGTAGCGGCGACCAGCTCAACACCTTCTTATGCCACCCACGTGATGCCACCCGGCATGGTGATGCCGGACAGCCGTTCCGCACCTGAGCCGATGCCCGGGCACGCACACGGAAGTGGCCCCGAGCAGACTGCGGAGCCGATCGTCACCGCACCTCCGATGAGCGGTGCTCACGGGCAAGCCTGCTCCGGTATGGCTATGCAGCACTGTGCGACCGCGAGCTTCGAGGTCGTGAAGCTCGTGCCACCGGCGCAGTCCCGGGAATCCTCCGGTCTCGCCTCGTACGGAGCGGTCACCGCAGCACCCGAGATCGCCGGGGCGGCGGACCGGGCGCCACCGGACCTGTCTGTCCTCTCCCAGCTGCGCATTTAGGCCGTGCCCAACGGCTCCGGCATGCCTTTGTCATGTCGAGGAGCCGTCCCCGCACGCCAACTCACGCATGCGCACACTGAGATCGAGGACACCCATGAACAGCATCAACCGTCGCTCCGTCCTGCTCGCCGGGCTCGGCGTAGCGGGCGCCGGCGCGCTCGCCGCCTGCAGCAGCGGCTCCAGCACGACACCCGCCCTGGTCAACCCGTCCGGCTCGGCGGTCGCCGCGGCCGAGAAGAAGCGGAAGGGTACCGGCAGGACGCAGCAGGTGACCCTGACCGCCGCGCCTGCCGTGCTCGACCTCGGCGGGGGAGTCATGGCCAGGAGCTGGGCGTTCAGCGGCCAGGCCCCGGGCAAGGAGATCCGCCTGTCCGCCGGCGACACCCTGGCCGCCGAACTCTCCAATCAGCTGCCGGACAAGACCTCGACGTCCATCCACTGGCACGGCATCGCCATGCGCAACGACATGGACGGCGTTCCCCCGGCCACCCAGCAGGCCGTACGGGCGGGCACCGACTTCACCTACCGCTTCGTCGCCGACGCGCCCGGCACGTACTTCTTCCACCCCCACGTCGGTGTCCAGCTCGACCGGGCCCTGTACGCGCCGCTGATCGTCGAGGATCCCAAGGAGCCGCTGTCGTACGACGACGAGTGGGTCGTCGTCCTGGACGACTGGGCCGACGGCGTCACCGGCACCCCCGACGAGGTCCTCGCCGAGCTGCGGCACGGCATGGGCGACATGGACATGGGCGGCCACTCCGGTTCCAGCGGCCATGAGGGCCACGACATGGGTGACATGGGCGGGATGGACATGGGGGAGGACTCCTCCTCACCGTCGGCCTCGGCCTCGTCCGGCGGGATGTCGATGCGGTTCATGCTGATGGGCGCCGAGAGCGAACTGCTCGGAGGCGACGCCGGCGACGTGAAGTACCCCTACCACCTCGTCAACGGCCGTGTTCCGGCCGAGCCCGACGTGTACGAGGGCAAGCCCGGCAAGCGCGTCCGGCTTCGCATCATCAATGCGGGCGGTGACACGGCGTACCGGGTGGCGCTCGCCGGCCATGAGCTGACCATCACCCACACCGACGGGTTCCCCGTCGAGCACCAGCGGGTCGACGCCCTGCTGATCGGCATGGGGGAGCGGTACGACGTTCTGGTCACCCTGGGCGATGGCGTCTTCCCGCTCGTGGCCCTGGCGGAGGGCAAGAACGCCACCGGCATGGCCTTGGTGCGCACCGGATCCGGCAGCGCGCCGCTGCCGACCGTCCGCCCGAAGGAGCTGAACGGCAGGATCCTGACGGCGTCCGGACTTCGCGCCGCTGCCGACGTCCGCCTGTCGCCCAAGAAGGTGGACCGCGTGCACCGTGTCGAGCTGACCGGCGGCATGGACAAGTACAACTGGGCCATCAACGGCAAGCCCTTCGACATGGCCGATCCCGCCGCGAACCCGCTCGCGATCGAGGAAGGCCAGCGGGTCCGGCTGGACTTCCTCAACAGCACGGAGATGTGGCACCCGATGCACCTGCACGGCCACACCTACCAGCTCGGGAGCAGTGGCCCGCGCAAGGACACCTCCATCGTGCTGCCGAAGAAGAAGTTGTCCGTCATCTTCGATGCAGACAACCCCGGCCAGTGGATGCTGCACTGCCACAACGCGTACCACGGAGAGGTCGGCATGATGGCACTGGTCGCCTACCAGAGCTGATCGCTCCCGTTGTATCCGGTACCGGGGCCGGCTTCGTCCGTCGGCCTCGGCACCCGGGTGACCGGGTGGCCACTCTCGCTTCCCCTCAACTCGCGGGCTCGCGCTCGTGGACTCTGGTCGAGGTCGGCCAACAGCCTTTCCGCGTCGGTCATGAGTGAGCCGTAGACGTGCCAGGCGCCCGGCTTGGTGAGGGTGCCCAGGGTGATCATGTCGGTCATGGTGTCGTGCCAGGCCAGCGTGCCGTCGATCGCTCCGCGCAGGCGCTCACGCGGGGATGCGTCCGGTGAGTCGGTCGCCGGGCCCGATTCGGCGAAGGCCTGCACGGCAGCTCCCGCCAGCTGGAGGGTTTCGGCGTATCGGTCGAGGAACTGGTGCCCCAGGTGGTGATCGGCGTGGTTGTCGTGCGCGTTGTCGGCGAGGGTCCGTGCGATTCCGCGTACCTGGATCGACACGCCGCGCAAGGCCCTGAACGTGTCGTTGGAGGTCGTCTCCTTGCGCCACCTGTGTGCGACGCAGCGTGTGTTCCACCGCAGGCTCTCGTCGGCCCGCTGCACCTCTTCCTCTGCACGAACGAGCAGTTCGTCCAGGCTGCGCGCCCGGTGCAGCCAGTTGTGGGCCTTCGGGGTGAGCTGTCGCCGGGAGAGGCCGGTACCCATGTCGTGCAGGAGTGTTCCCAAGGAGCGGCCGAGGTCGCGTACGGCGGAGTCGGACTCGTTCAGGTAGAGCGGCGGCAGGACGAGGGCGTTGACCGCGATACCCACGGCCGCGCCGGTGATCGTCTGGAGCGCGGGGGACACGAGACTGCCCATGGGATCAGTTGCGTTGGCGGCCAGTGCGATGACGGCGGTGGAGGCGATCTGGAGACGGTCGTCAGCGGTGCGGCGGGGGCCCGCCAGGACCGCGATGACCGCGATGACCGCGACGGCGCCCGCGGTCGGTCCCAGCAGCCGAGCCGCCGCGAGGGCGAGGACCAACCCGGCGACCCTGGCCACTACACTTTGTGCCGCCTTGGTCACGGACTGGTAGACCGTGGAGGCGTTGACCATGAGCAGAGCCGTGGCGACCGCCACGTAGGGACGGCCGTCGGGGGACCAGGGGGCCGCGATGCCCCAGGCGAGCAATGCCGAGATGAGGGTCTTGACGCCGTGCACCACATGGTCGGCCCGCTTGGCGCGGAACAGGCCGGCGAGGCGACGTAGCGGCCCCGCCGTCGTCACCGGAGTGCGCCCCAGCGGAATGGTTGAATTTTGCACGACATCGATGATGGCATCGTTTGTCCGTTTTGACCTGGTGATGTCGGCCACGGCCACCCTGCTGTCCTCCTCGGCCTGGTCGTCGGCAAGAGCACCCACCGGGCACGGGCTCGCCACCTTCTGTGACGGGGCCGCCGTATTCCCGGCATCCGAAGCCTCTCGATTTGCCGTCGCCGCTTCAGCGCTGTTCGCGATGCTCAGCGACGGCACCCGCGGTAGCAGTGAAGACGGTGCACCTAGGATCCCGAAATGGTTCAGGATGCTCCGTCCAGCAATTGGGCGAGGTGGGTATCGAGGTCCAGTGCCTCGGTTTCCCTGGCGGCGGGCACGAGCTGGTACGTGCGGTGCAGCCACCGCTCGACCGCTGGGAGTGAGGCCGTGAGGTGGGCGGACCCGTGAGGGGAGGACAGGAGGAGGTGCAGGAGCCCCTCGGGGCCGGATCCGGCGGGCCAGACTTGCACGTCGCCGTCTCCGCTGAGGGCCTGAGTCCCTGCGGCGAGAAGGTCGCGTGCGAAGATCCAGGGGACCAGGCCCTGGAGGCCGTCCTGGAAGAGGAACTGCACGGCGAGCGGGTCCTGTGACCTGTAGAGCAGGCGGGTCGGGACGAGGATCCGTTCACCCAGCGGGGATGCGAGCTCCATGTCGAGCATGTGGTGTACGCAACTGGTCATGGTTCGGAGGGTGTTGGGGCCGGGGACGCCGGGTCCGGACGGTGGAACGGTGCCCGGACTCGGCGCCCGCCATGGTCCGTGCGGTCAGCGGAAGATGCTGTGGTCGAAGTCGTGGGCGTTGCCGATCACGACGACCCATGTGCCGCGCTCCCACTGGTAGAAGCGGTGGTTGTCGAAGCGGTAACGGTGCCCGTGGTCGTCGCTGTACCAGTACCGGCCCTGCCGCTCCCAGCGGCGGTGGCCATCCCATCGCCGGTCGCCACGGTGGTCGTCCCGGTTGCTCCGGCGGTGGCTTCCGTCTCGGCCACCCCAGTTGTCGCGGTGGTCGTTTCGGTCGCCTCGGTGATCGCCGTACGCGGCGCCCGGGGTGTGGGAGGCGGCCGTGGCGTGGCCAACCGCAGGGTTCGGAGCTGCTGAGGCGGCGCCGCCCGCTGTCAGCAGGGTGCCGGCTATGGCCGCGAGAGCGACGGCCGCGGTGGCGGCGCGACGTCCGAAGGTGTGATTCATGATCTTTCTCCTGTTCGGTGCCGGAGCCCTGTGGGTGAGGGCTCTGGCGGCGGCCCCGAGGTGGTGGGGCAGGAGTGACGCTACTCCCGAATAAGTTGAACATTGAACATTGCTGGTTGTGACATATTTCACCACCTATAGGGTTCTTTCGGGCGAAGATCGGCTGAAGGCCGGCTGGTGCTGGGCGGGCCCGGGCGTCGTGGCGAAGGCGGTGTCGCCGTCGCCTGCGGCCTCCTTGCTTCCGCATCGCCCGCGCTCAGAGCAGCGGCAACGTCACGTGCCGAAAACGCTGCCAGGCGCTCGCCCCATCGACCCGCGCGCCCTCGTGGACGGTGTCGGGAATGGCCTGGAGCCCGGCCGACCCGGCCCGTCGATGCCGAATCACCCCAGAACGGCATTCAGGCATCGGAGTTGGGGACACCCAACTGCGAGACGACCGCCGCGCCGACACCTGGGTGCCGACGTTCGAGATCTGGCAGCCGATGTTGCGGAAGCCGGGGTCGTCGTCGGCCGACACCTCTTCGGCGGTATCCGTCAGCGCCACTCCACTTCCTTCTGCCAGTCGAGAAAGTCGGCGCCTTCTTCTTGCCCGACACGAATGCCCGCCTGCCGCCCCGGCCGGCGGCCGGCCGTCGGACCTGCACCTCGGTGGCGTCCAGCCTCAGCTCGGCACCCTCGGCCCGGGCGTAGGCGAACACGTACTCCAGAGTTCGAAGCCGCATGCCAGGCCTGTCGGGAACAGCAAAGCCCCGTTCCGCCAGCAGCCGGCGCGTCTCACCGACGGCCGGGGTGACGGTCGAGCGATCGACGCCGAACAGTACTGTCGGCACAGCGTGCGGCAGATCGTGTCGCAGATGAATCAGCGTGGCCCACAGCCGGTCCACGAACACCAGCCGACAGCGGGCACCGGCACCCTGCGCACGTCTCCTCACGCCGCCTCGTTGCCGGAAACGCCGCCCCTCCACCGCGGCTGCCCACGGCCGGGCCAACTCCTCCACCAACAAGGCAAGATGAGCCATCGCGACGCCCGTGCACAGCGGATGCGCCAACACCGCCGATCGACCGGGCTAGGGCAAGGGTGCCGCATCAGAAGACAGGGTCAGCGCATTACGTCGGGGGGAGAGGCGCCTACGTCCACGCTGCCCTAGGCCAATGTGCCCACGAATCACTACTGGAGTATCGGGGTGTTGAGCTCGAAACTTCAGGACCGCAGGCCACAAAGGCATGACCCAGTCCCTGGTTTCCCCGGGTCCTAGCAGGTAGTAGCTTCCCGTCATCTCGAAACCAAGAGGGGACGTACCTATTCCCCATATGGCGTTTCGCTTGAAGTACGCGCTGGGCCAGGTCACTGTCACGGGCGCTCTGCCGACGTTGGCCACCTTGATGATGAGGACCTCGTGTGGGTACTCCGTTCTGTCGGCTTCTGGGGTGTACGACGTGTAGGCGCGATCGATGTGTGCAGGCGAACTCGTGAGATTGTACCCCGGCCCCGATTGAAACGATCCCGACCCGCTTCGGCCTACCCATAGTTCACACCGTACGCGCCCCGCAGTAAGGAAATGGCTAGCCACTTGCCATCCCAGTGAGATCGCAGACAACAGCAACCCCAGTACCGCCATGCTGAGTGTGCCATCCATGCGCGCAGATTAATGGGCGTGAGGAATGTCGGACAGGGAGCGTGATCAGGGCGGCATCACGAGATCGCTGACAGAACCATTTTTCGGGGCTCTGTCCGCAGTTGCGTGAAGGTCATCGCGAGGTTGGCGAACTGTGGCTCATGCATGTGACGCAGCCCGCGTGTAGCCGCGCTCCAGGAACAGGCGGCTCAGGGTGTGAGTCGCCTGTGGGTGGGGGAGTCTGGGTTGGCAACTTCAGGGTGGGGCCATCTGAGGCCCGGTGGGGAGACGGCTTTGAGGTTGCGCGGATCCGGGAGACGGGGGTGGTCCGCGGCGCTGGGTAGAACTTGCCAGGCTTGGTGAAGTACCGATGCAGGTCGTCGCTTGGCCGCTGGCCCTGGTGTATGCGGTCAGCGGCGTGGTGCTGATCGTCGTGCTGCGAGGGGACCTCATCGGCGCCTGGGGAGCACTTGTGCTGATCGTGCTTGCTGCATTCGGACTTGCTCCCGGAGCGGCCACCGTCATCGGTGTCGGCCATGTGTCTCGCGTCCGGGCCGACACCGCCCGTGCCTCGCCCGGTCTCCAACTCGGGACCTTGATCGCGGTGGGTCGGCTACTGCAGTCACTGCTGACCGCCATGGGCGGGATCATCGCCCTGCTGGTGACTGCTGAGGCCACCAGCCAGCGAATGACCAAGCAGACGAGCACCGAGCCGACTTTGGTCTTCGGGGCCAGCAGTTCCGCCCTCGTCGCGCTCGTGTACGCACCAGTGGCAGCGATACTTCGTCAGCGCGGCCGCGAACTGGTGGATCTGTGCCATCCGTTGGGGACACTTGACCCTGGCGAACTGGCCGATGCTCTGGACAAGCGTTCTCGGTTGGAGGCAGCCTTGGGCGTCGACCGCACGGCCTTCAGCGACATTCAGACCAACCTGGTTGTCGTCGGCCCGCTGCTGGCAGGTGCAGCGTCCGTCTTCCTGTCTCGGTAGTGCTGCGGCAAGCCGCGGCTTTTTATGAGGATGCGCGTCCGGAGAAGCTCGAACGAGGCGCGGCCAGGTCCTGGCGGAGGAAGCCGGCGAAGCCCTTGGTCACGAGAATCGCCGGTTTGGCTAACCGGCGATTCGCTGCTACGTTGCCGCGCTCGCTCGACACTCGGGATCGTTGATGAACCTTGGGGGCCTCCACCTGCGGGGCGGTGTAGAGGCGCTCGGGCCAGCCGACCCACGGCGGTGCGTGGTCCGGCTCCCGGTCGAGCGTCGCCGCCTCTGACTGCCCTCCAGGCCGCCCGAGTGACGGTCGTCACGGATGTCCTTGAGGGTGTGCTGCGTAGGCTTGAGTCGTCGTCGCCGCGGGGGACGGGAGGGTGGGCGAAACCCTCCTCCAGTCGCCTGACATTGCGTCAGACAAGTCGGCAAGTGGTCGGCATGAGTCCTGGAAAACCCAGGGAAAGCTGCCCGGACATACGACTCGTTGTAGGGTATGGAAACAGCCCTTGACCTGCAAAAACGCAGGCAGGGAGCCTATCTGTGGGAGTGCCCCGATGTTGCGTACCATGTTCAAGTCCAAGATCCACCGAGCCACCGTCACCCAGGCGGACCTGCACTACGTGGGATCCGTGACCATCGACGCCGACCTCCTCGACGCCGCCGACCTGCTGCCCGGGGAGCTGGTGCACATCGTCGACGTCACCAACGGTGCCCGGCTGGAGACGTACGTCATCGAGGGTGAGCGCGGGTCCGGGGTCATCGGGATCAACGGGGCCGCGGCCCATCTCGTCCACCCCGGGGACCTGGTGATCATCATCAGCTACGCTCAGGTCACCGACGCCGAGGCGCGGGAGCTGAAGCCGCGGGTCGTGCACGTCGACGCCGGCAACCGGATCGTGTCCCTCGGTGCCGACCCGTCCGAGCCGGTGCCCGGTACGGATCAGCAGCGCAGCCCGCAGGCCGTGGGGGCCTGACCGGCGGACCAGGACCAGACCAGGAGCGTGCGTGCCCATGAGCGAGACCGAGATCCGCGACGACCGGGCGGCGGGCCGTCTGGAGGCCGTCGGCGACGGTGAAGTCGTCGGCCACATCGAGTACTTCGTCCTGGAGTCGCCCGCGCGCGCCCTGGTCCCCGTCCACACGATCGTCGAGCCCGCCCACGAGGGGAAGGGCATCGCCGGATCGCTCGCCCGCGAGCTGTACGCCCTCGCCGAGCGCGAGGGCGTCCCGGTGGCCCCGCTGTGCCCGTACGTCGTCAAGTGGGCCGAACGCCACCCCGAGACGGCTCCGCCGGCCGACCCGGCCCTGCTGCGGGCCGCGAAGGACTGGCTGAAGGCTCACCCCGGCCGGTTCTGACCGGCCGGTCGTGACGGCGGAGTGCCGTCGACCGGTGCCGCCCTCGGGTGAGTGGCCGAGCCGCCGCAGGGTAGTCGGGGAATAGTCCAGAGGCGATCTCCCGCGTCTGCCCGGAGGACCCCATGACGAGCCCACCACCCCCCGGCCCCGAACCCGCGCCGCCCCCGACGCCCACCCCGCCGGAGCCGTTCCCCACCCCGGTCCCGCCCCCGGAGCCGGGGCCGGCCCCCCAGCCGCCCCAGCCCCCGCCGAACCCGGCACCGCCCCCGACGCCGACGCCGAGCCCCCCGGAACCCTCACCGTCCCCGATCCCGCCGGGCCCGGAACCGCCGCCGAACCCCGAGCCAGGTCCACCCCTGACCTGAGGGCAGGGCGTGCGCCGCCCGCCCTCAGGAGCGCGGGGAACCGCGCGACAGACCACAGCCCGCCCGCGCCCGCGCATCGATCTCACCACCCCGATGAGCGGGCGATCAGGTGCCAGGGCTACGCGGACACCTCGCTGCGGTCCCCGCCCCACAGCGTGTGGAACGCCCCCTCCCGGTCCACCCGCCGATACGTGTGCGCCCCGAAGAAGTCCCGCTGCCCCTGCGTCAGAGCCGCCGGCAGGCGAGACGCCCGCAGCGCGTCGTAGTACGCCAGCGCTGCCGCGAAGCCCGGCGTCGGCACCCCCTGCCGGGTCGCCGCGATCAGCACCTCGCGCCAGTCGTCCTGAGCGTCGGCGATCTCCCGCGCGAACGTCTCGTCCGACAGCAGGCTCGGCAGGTCGGGACGGGCGTCGTACGCGGCGCGGATGCGGTCCAGGAAGGCCGCCCGGATGATGCAGCCGCCGCGCCAGATCGCGGAGACGGCACCGAGGTCGATCTTCCAGTCGTACTCCTCGCTGCCCGCCGCGATCTCGTGGAAGCCCTGCGTGTACGACACGATCTTGGACGCGTACAGCGCCTGCTCCACCCGGTCCGCGAAGGCCGCCGCCTCCGCCTCGCCCAGCGGGGCCGGCTTCGGGCCTGCCAGGTCCCGGGAGGCGGCCCGCAGCGCCGCGTGGCCGGACAGGGACCGGGCGAAGACCGCCTCGGCGATGCCGGACACCGGCACGCCCAGGTCCAGCGCGATCTGCACCGTCCAGCGGCCGGTGCCCTTCTGCTCGGCCTGGTCCACCACCACGTCCACGAACGGCTTGCCGGTGGCCGCGTCCACGTGGGACAGCACCTCGGCGGTGATCTCGATCAGGTACGAGTCCAGCCGACCGGTGTTCCAGGTGCGGAAGATGTCCGCGATCTGCGCGGGGGAGTACCCGGCGACATCGCGCAGCAGCTGGTACGCCTCGCCGATCAGCTGCATGTCGGCGTACTCGATGCCGTTGTGCACCATCTTCACGAAGTGCCCGGCGCCGTCGGGGCCCACGTGCGTCACACACGGCGCGCCGTCCGCCGCCTTCGCCGAGATCTTCTCCAGCATCGGGCCCAGCGAGTCGTACGACTCCTTCGGGCCGCCCGGCATGATGCTCGGCCCGTGCAGCGCGCCCTCCTCACCGCCGGACACGCCCATGCCGACGAAGTGGATGCCCTGCTCGCGCAGCGCCTTCTCCCGGCGCCGGGTGTCCGCGAAGTGCGCGTTGCCACCGTCGATGATCATGTCGCCGGGCTCCAGCAGCGGCGCGAACTCCTCGATCACCGCGTCCGTCGGCTGACCGGCCTTGACCATGATGACCAGGCGGCGCGGGCGTTCCAGGGCCGCCACGAACTCCTCGGCGGTCTCGGCCGGGACGAAGTCCCCCTCGCTGCCGAACTCCTCCACCAGCGCCTTCGTGCGCGACACCGTGCGGTTGTGCACGGCGACCGTGTAGCCGTTGCGCGCGAAGTTCCGGGCGAGATTGCGGCCCATGACCGCGAGGCCCGTGACACCGATCTGCGCTGAAGTGCTCATACCGCCTGCTCCCTGGTTGCCTCGTGACTACGGCTCCGTCAGTACGGGTCCTCGCCCATCCTGACGTGCCGCTACGGCGAGCGCACATCCGACCCGCCACGCATGTGTACGCAGGGGGGCCGCCTTCCGCCTCAGTCACCAGCAGGCCGGATCGAACAGGGGCCGATTCCCGGCCAATTGACCGGCCAGGGAGGCCGATTTTCCGTCTTGTCATGGCCAGTTCGTGGCGCTTACTTTTGCCGCTCCTGACGCATGCCGAGGGGATTCGGACATGGCCGTACGCGGCCGGCACCGCCGGTACCAGCCGAACAGGATCAACCGCGCCTCACTCACCGTCACGGCGAGCGGCGCCGGCCTCGCGATCCCGCTGGTCGCCGCCGGCACCGCGAGCGCCGCCGACGCGGCCACCTGGAGCAAGGTCGCCGCCTGCGAGTCCAGCGGCGACTGGAACATCAACACCGGCAACGGCTACTACGGCGGGTTGCAGTTCACCCAGTCCACCTGGGAGGCGTACGGCGGCACCCGCTACGCGCCGCGCGCCGACCTGGCCGGCCGGGACGAGCAGATCGCCGTGGCCGAGAAGGTCCTGGACGGGCAGGGGCCGGGCGCCTGGCCGGTGTGCTCGGTGCGGGCCGGGCTGACCCGGGGAGGCGGCGGCGCCGACGTGCGCACCGACTCGGCGGCCACGCGTCCCGCGCAGAGCGGCACCACGAAGTCCGGTACGCCGAGGTCCGGCACCTCGAAGTCCGCCTCCGTCAAGGACGTGCAGCCGCAGACCACCCCCCAGTCCCGCGCGGGCCGGGCGGAGATGTACACGGTGGTGCACGGCGACACCCTCTCCGGCATTGCCGGCGACCAGCACGTGGCGGGCGGCTGGCGCACGCTGTACGCGGGCAACCGCACGACGATCGGTGCCGATCCCGACCTGATCCTGCCGGGCCAGCGGCTCAGCCTGAGCGGCACCCACACCAGGACCGCGCCGCCCAAGGCCCCGAAGAAGAAGGCACCTTCGGAGCACCCCACCACGCACCACACCCCGGCCCCGACCCGGCACGCGCTCGTGGCCCCGGTGACCGCCTCCGTCGGCACCGGCTACCACGTGGCGGGCTCCCACTGGTCGAAGGGCTACCACACCGGCGTCGACTTCCTCGTGCCGACCGGCACCTCCGTGAAGGCGGCGGCGGCCGGGCACGTGGTGGCCGCGGGCTGGGGCGGCTCGTACGGCTACCAGGTGGTGCTCCGGCACGCCGACGGCCGCTACACCCAGTACGCCCACCTGTCCGCCATCTCCGTGCGGGTCGGCCAGAACGTCACCACGGGCCAGCGCATAGGCCGCTCCGGATCCACCGGAAACGTCACGGGCCCGCATCTGCACTTCGAGGTGCGGACGGGACCCGGCTTCGGTACGGACATCGACCCGCTCGCCTACCTGCGGGCCGGCGGCGTCAGGATCTGACGCGCGGCCGCCCCAGGTCAAGCACCGGCAGCGGCACCGGGACGGTCACGGGCAGCGAGGTGTACGACGCGGGAAGCGCGTCGCCGCCCGGCGGTTCGGCGCCTGCGCTGTCGTCGTCCGCCCCGGCGCCGCTCCCGGTGACCGTGGCCCGGTCCGTGCGCGGCTCCACGGGGCCGCGCTGCTGCGGCATGTCGATCCGCGCCTTCGCGCCGGCACGCACCGTCCCGGCGACGGCCGGCCCACCGTGCACGCCGGCCGCCTCGGCCGACGGCAGAACGACCGACGGCAGAACGACCGAAGACAGGACGACCGACGACGGAACGGGCGGCCACGCCCCGGTCGGTGGCAGGCCGGCCGGTGACGGAGCGGCCGGCGGCGCCTCCCCGGACGACCGGACGACCGGGGACGGAACAGCCGGCAGCGCTCTGGCCGACGGGACGAAAGGCGACGGCACGGCGGCCGGCCGCGGAACGACCGGGGAGGGAACCGCCGGCGACGTCTCGTCCGAGGCGGCGGCCGGGGCCGGCTCCGCGGCGTCAGGCGTCGCCGTGCCCGTCAGCCGTTCCGTCGTCAGCATGATCAGACCGCCCGCCGCCACCACCCCGCACCCCAGGGCGAGCACGGTGCCGGTGGTGCCGTAGCGGAACGTCTCGCCGAACATCAGGATGCCCACCGCGGCGGCCAGCACCGGATTGACCACGGTCAGCGTGGCCAGCGGGGCGGCGAGGCCGCCGCCCCGGTAGGAGGCCTGGGACAGCAGGACGCCGGCGGCCGCGAACAGGCCGATCACCGCGAGCGAGGGCAGGTCGCCCAGGCCGATCCCGTGGGTCCAGTCCACGGCGACGGACTTGGTGAACACCGACGACATGCCGAACGCGATGCCGGAGGCGGTGGCGAGCAGCACGCTGCGCACCGCGGGATGCCGGTGCACGGCCAGGCCCGCGCACATCAGCGCCACCACCGCCCCGCCGGTGACCAGCGCGACCGCCAGCCGCTGGGCCGGGTCGAGGGAGTGCGCGGAGGAGGAGCCGACCAGGGACAGCAGGACGGCGAGACCCACCGTGGCCATGAGGGCGCCGCGCCAGGCGGTGGCGCCGGCCCGGCGGCCGACGCACAGCGCCGCCATGGGCAGCGCGAAGACGATGGTCAGCGCGCCGAGCGGCTGGACCAGGCTGAGCGGCCCGTAGGCCAGCGCGACGACGTGCAGCACTCCGCCGAGACCGTTGAGTGCCAGCGCACCCCACCAGCCCGGCCGCCGCAGCGGGAGGTACGCGCTGTCGGGGGAGGACACCGCCACCTGCTCCTGAACGATCGCTCCGCCCGCGTAGGCGAGGGCGGAGACGACCGACAGGAGCACGGACAACGCCAGGGCGCTCATCGGTGTCTCCTCTGCGTGCGGCGGACGTTCCGGGCCCGGCGCTGCGTACGGTCGGCTTCCATGGCCAACACTCTGCCCGGCCGCCGTCTTCCCGTCGTCGTACCTGAGCACGCCTTGCGGCCTACTGCCGATGGAGTACGCCGGCCGAGTGATCATCCCCTGGAGGGGCGACGCAGCGCGGGCACCCGCCCGATCGCCCCCGCGACCCGCCTGATACCAGTACCTGTCGTGGACCTCGACCCCGATCTCGCCGCGCTGCGCCCGCTCGGCGGCTTCTTCGTCCTGCGCACTCCGGACCCCGAGCGAGCCGCCGGCGCCGACGATCCGCGCCGGCTGCCGACCCTCGCGGACGGCTACGCGGGGGTGACATCGGATGTCCACCGGAATCCGGTCACCTTGCGTGTCACCACCGTGGGGGACCGGCTTCGGACGCCCGAGCCGCGGGTCGCCGCCTCCATCGCCCAGCAGGGGCTGGCAGCCCGGCTGTGGTCGGCCGCCCTGGGCTGTGCGGTCCTGTACGGCCGGCTGCCCGACCTCGATCCGCGCCTGCTGCGCTGGGACGCCCTCGCCGCCGCCCCCGACGACCTGTGGCTCACCGAGCTGCGCCCGCTGCCCGGGGACGCGGCCACGCTCGCCGACACCGTGCTGCACGGCCATCTGGAGCCCCTGACGGCGACCCTGCGGGCCCGCTACGGCGTCGCGGCGGGGCTGCTATGGGGCAACGCGGGCTCCGCGCTCGCCGCGACCGCCCGGGAACTGAGCCGCTGGGCCCGCGCCCACGGCCGTACCGACGTGGCGGCCCGCACCCGCACCCTCACGGACGAGCTGTTCGCCCACCCCCTGCTGAACGCCACCGGCATCCGCACCGGCACGGCCTTCCGGCGTCGCAGCTGCTGCCTGTACTACCGGGTGCCCGGTGGCGGGCTCTGCGGCGACTGCTGCTTCACGCGACCGCCGCGCTCTGCCCCGCGCTCTTCCCCGCGCGCCGCATCTGGGTGACCATGAAGGGAACCTGCCGCCGGGACAAGGGGGTTGTCGGGTGCGAGTGGGACTGCTGACCCGGGAGTACCCCCCGGACGTCTACGGCGGCGCCGGCGTGCACGTGGAGTTCCTCGCCCGCGAGTTGACCGCCCTGGTGGACCTGGAGGTGCACTGCTGGGGCGAGGGCCGCGGGGTCGGCGTCGTACGCCACCGCCCCTGGTCCGCGCTCGACGGCTCCAACGACGCGCTGCGCACCTTCTCCGTGGACCTCGCCGTCGCCGCCGCCCTCGAAGGCCGTGAACTCGTCCACTCCCACACCTGGTACGCCAATCTCGCCGGCCACTTCGCCAAGCTGCTGTACGGCGTCCCGCACGTGGTGACCGCCCACTCGCTGGAGCCGCTGCGCCCCTGGAAGGCCGAGCAGCTCGGCGGCGGGTACGCCCTGTCGGGCTGGGCCGAGCGCACCGCGGTCGAGGCGGCCGACGCGGTGATCGCCGTCTCCGGAGCCATGCGCGAGGACGTCCTCGCCTGCTACCCGGCGCTCGACCCGGCCCGCGTCCACGTCGTGCACAACGGCATCGACACCCGGCTCTACCGGCCCGACCACGGCACCGACGCGCTCACCCGGCACGGCATCGACCCCGCCCGCCCGTACGTCCTGTTCGTCGGCCGGATCACCCGGCAGAAGGGCGTGCCCCATCTGCTGCGCGCGGTACGCGACATCGACCCCGGTGCCCAGGTCGTGCTGTGCGCGGGCGCTCCCGACACCCCGGAGACCGACCGGGAGTTCCAGGAGCTGTTCGAGGAGCTGCGCCGGGTGCGGGCGGGTGTGTTCTGGATCCCGCGGATGCTGCCGCGCCCCGAAGTGATCCAACTCCTCACGCGCGCCGCGGTGTTCGTCTGCCCGTCGGTGTACGAGCCGCTCGGCATCGTCAACCTGGAGGCGATGGCCTGCGGCACCCCGGTCGTCGCGTCGAGGGTGGGCGGCATTCCCGAGGTCGTGGACGAGGGCCGTACCGGTCTGCTGGTCGACGTGGACGACGACTTCGAGTCCGGGCTCGCCCGGGCGCTGGACACCGTCCTCGGCGATCCGGCGGCGGCCCGGCGGATGGGGGAGGCCGGACGGGTGCGCGCGGTGGAGGAGTTCGGCTGGGACGCGGTGGCCCGCCGTACGGCGGGGCTGTACGAGGAGATCCTCAAGCAGGCTTAGCCGGGCCTGCTCGGGGCAGCCATGGTTCAACCAGGGTGAGGGGAGCTGCCATGCGTCGTGGAGGTCCTTCCGTGCTCGGGATCGTGCTGGCGGGCGGCGAGGGCAAGCGCCTGATGCCGCTCACCGCGGACCGCGCCAAACCAGCGGTCACCTTCGGCGGAACGTACCGCCTCGTCGACTTCGTCCTGTCCAACCTCGTCAACGCCGACGTCCTGCGCATCTGCGTGCTGACCCAGTACAAGTCGCACTCGCTGGACCGGCACATCACCACCACCTGGCGGATGTCCAGCCTGCTCGGCAACTACGTCACCCCGGTCCCCGCACAGCAGCGCCTCGGGCCGCGCTGGTACCTGGGCAGCGCCGACGCGATCCTCCAGTCCCTGAACCTCGTGCACGACGAACAGCCCGAGTACGTGGCCGTGTTCGGCGCCGACCACGTGTACCGCATGGACCCGCGGCAGATGCTCGCGCAGCACATCGAGGGCGGCGCGGGGGTGACGGTGGCCGGCATCCGGGTGCCGCGCGCGGAGTCCTCGTCCTTCGGGGTGATCACGCCGGGCCCGGACGGCCGCGCCGTCGAACGCTTCCTGGAGAAGCCCGCCGACCCTCCCGGCCTGGCCGACGACCCCGGGTGCGTGTTCGCCTCGATGGGCAACTACGTCTTCACCACCAAGGCCCTGGTCGAGGCGTTGCAGCGGGACGCCGAGGACGGCCGGTCGGTGCACGACATGGGCGGCTCGATCCTGCCCGAGCTGACCGCGCGCGGCGAGGCCCAGCTGTACGACTTCAGCGACAACCACGTGCCCGGCGAGACCGCCCGCGACCAGGGCTACTGGCGGGACGTGGGCACTCTGGACGCCTACTACGAGGCGCACATGGACCTGATCGCGGAGCGCCCCGCGTTCAACCTCTACAACCGCCAGTGGCCCATCTACACCCACTCGGGCCAGCTCTCCCCGGCCCGCTTCAACGCGGGCGGCATCGCGAGCGAGTCCATCATCAGCGCGGGCTGCCTGATCCGCGGTCAGGTCACCCGGTCGGTGCTCTCCCCGGGCGTCCGCGTCGACCCCGGCGCGGTGGTCCAGGGCTCGGTGCTGCACGACAACGTACGCATCGGCCGGGGCGCGGTGGTCCGCGGCGCCGTCCTGGACAAGAACGTGGAGGTCCCGCCGGGCGCCACGATCGGCGTCAACCCGGAGCGGGACGCCGAGCTGTACACCGTCTCCAAGGGCGGCGTCATCGCGCTGGGGAAGGGCCAGCGGGTGCCGTAGCACCCGTTAGGGTCGACGCCGTGTCCACTGCCTCCGCACTCGTGTTCCGTACCGCGACCCGCGCCGACCTGCCCGCGATACTCGCCCTGCTCGCCGACGAGGAGCGGGTGGTGGATCCGGCGACGGTGGAGGTGACGGAGGCGTACGAACGTGCCTTCGCCGCCGTCGACGCGGACGCGCGCAACGAGATCCTGGTCCTCGTCGAAGGCGAAGGTGGCACCGGCACCGGCACCGTGGTGGGCTGCCTGCAGGCGACGTACATCCCCGGGCTCGGCA
Organism: Streptomyces sp. NPDC046727; assembly: GCF_040645635.1. NCBI lineage: Bacteria > Bacillati > Actinomycetota > Actinomycetes > Kitasatosporales > Streptomycetaceae > Streptomyces > Streptomyces sp. NPDC046727. The sequence goes on along the minus strand of NZ_JBEYYR010000004.1, from coordinate 311,498 downwards.
AGGGCGGTGCCGAGCGGGTCCTGATCGAGGCGGTGCGGATCCGCGCGGACCGGCGGGGCGGCGGGCTCGGCCGGACCCTGATGGCGCACGCGATGACCAGGGCGCGGGCACGCGGCTGCGCGCTCGTCCAGCTCACCAGCAACAAGAACCGCGAGGACGCGCACCGCTTCTACACCGGGCTGGGGTTCGCCCGCAGCCATGAGGGCTTCAAGCTGGCCCTCTGACCGCCCATCAGCCCTCGGTTCCCCGCGCCCGCGCGACGCGTTTCATGGAAATATCCACGAATGCCCGGGTTTTTGGCCTCCGCCGTTCAGGATGCAGCCAACGATGTCCAACCTGCGGAGGTCATCCGACATGAGAGGGACCCGGCGCACGCGGCTGTGCATGGCCGGGGTGATGGCAGCGTCCGCGCTGCTCGCCGCCCCCGCCGCACGGGCCGCCGAGCGGACCGACGGCCACCTCACCGACCTGGTCAACCCGTTCATCGGGAGCCAGAACGAGGGCAACACCTTCCCCGGCGCGGCCGTGCCCTTCGGCATGGTGCAGCTCTCCCCGGACACCGGGCACAGCACGGGCTACGACTACACGCAGAACCGTATCCGCGGCTTCTCCCTGGTCCACCTCTCGGGCGTCGGCTGCCGCATCGGCGGCGACCTGCCCGTGCTGCCCACCACCGGCGACGTCACCCAGACGGACCACGCCCAGTACGCGGCGGCCTACGCACACGACGACGAGGAGGCGAGCCCCGGCTACTACCGGGTCGGCCTCGCCTCCGGCATCCGCGCCGAACTCACCGCGACCGCCCGCACCGGCGTGCAGCGCTACACCTTCCCGGCCACCGACAAGGCCAACGTCCTGCTGAACGCGGCCCAGTCGCTGCACAAGGCGGTGAGCAGCGCGGTGGAGATCCTCGACGACCGCACCGTGCGCACCGAGATCACCGGCCACGGCTTCTGCCGGGACACCGGCCCCTACACGGTCTACACGATCACCCGCTTCAGCCGGCCCTTCACCGCCTACGGCACCTGGGACGGCCGGACGATCAGCCCGGGCGCCCGCAGCGGACCCGACGGCGCCTACGTCCGCTTCGACACCACCAGGGACCGCACCGTCGAGGCGACCACCGCCCTGTCGTACGTCGACTCGCGCGGTGCCGCGACCAATCTGCGCGCCGAGGGCGGCCGGTCCTTCGACGCCGTACGCCACCGGGCCCGCGAGGAGTGGGAGCGCCGGCTCGCCGGTGTCCGTGTGCGGGGCGGCTCGCCCGCGCTCCGCCGGACCTTCTACTCCTCGCTGTACCGGTCGTACCTCGCGCCGAACGTCGGCAGCGACGCCGACGGCCGCTACTTCGGCTGGGACCGGCGCATCCACCGCGCCCGGGGCTTCACCTACTACCAGAACTGGTCGCTGTGGGACACCTACCGCACCCAGGCCCAGCTGCTCGCCCTGCTCGCGCCGCGTGAGGCCCGGGACATGGCCCGGTCGGTGGTCGCGGTCGACGAGGACGGCGGCTGGCTGCCCAAGTGGGGCTACGGCCCGGTCGAGACGAACATCATGAGCGGCGACCCGGTCACCCCGTTCCTGACCACCGCCTACCGGATGGGGCTCCTGAAGGGGTTCGAGGAGCGGGCCTACCGGGCGCTGAGGAAGAACGCCGACGGCGTGCCGCCGGCCGAGTACCCGGGCGTCGGCCGGGAGGCCAACGCCGAGTACCTCGCGAACGGTTTCGCCCCCTACGTCAAGGGCCGGCCGTACGCGAAGATGGGCGACTCCGACTACCACCACGGTGCCTCCGTCACCCTGGAGTACGCGCTCGCCGACGCGATGCTCGCCCAGATGGCCCGCGGCCTCGGCCACCACGAGGACGCGGCCCGCTACGCCGCCCGCTCGCGGAACTACCGGAACGTCTTCGACCCCGCCATCGGCTTCTTCCGCGCCCGCGACGGCTCCGGCGCCTTCACCGGCTCGGCCGACCCGGCCCGCGGGATCGGCTTCCACGAGGGCACGGCCTGGCAGTACCAGTGGCTCGTCCCCCAGGACGTACCGGGCATGGTCGGGCTGATCGGCGGCAAGCGCGCGGCCAACGACCGCCTGGACACCTTCTTCGCCTACGACCGGCTGCTCGCCGACCCGGAGCGGACCGCCCGCGAGGTGTGGGTGCACGGCGACCCGTACGCCTACTACAACGCCGCCGTGTACAACCCGATGAACGAGCCGGACCTCATCGCGCCCTACACCTACCTCTCCACCGGCCAGCCCTGGAAGACCACGGACGTGGTGCACGCGGCGCTCACCCTGTTCACCGACAGCCCCACCGGCATGACCGGCAACGACGACCTCGGCACCATGTCCGCCTGGAACGTCCTGTCGTCCATCGGGCTGTTCCCGGTCCAGCCCGGCTACGACACCTGGGGTCTGACCACCCCGGTCTTCGACCGCGTCGACCTGACCCTGGACCGCGGCTACTGGCCGAGCGGCCGGCTGACGGTGACCGCGCCCGGCACCTCGGCGACCGACCGCTACGTCCAGGCCGTGCGCACGGACGGGACCCCGCACACCCGCACCTATCTGACGACCCGTGCGCTGCGCTCCCTGCGTTCTCTCGCCTTCACGGTCGGCCCGCGCCCGTCTGAGTGGGGTACGTCACGCGAAGCGGCGCCGCCCGTCCTGAGATGACCTCAGACGTCTCTTGAGTCCCGCCACTCTCGGCAGGGGCGGGACTTAACCTGACGTTAACTGAGCGTAGCTTGATCGTACTTGACCGTAATCGCTCGGCGGAGATTGACTGCTGATCCGCCCGTCGTCGACGCGTGAGGCAAGACCTTGACTTCCGACCCACTCGCCCCCCTCGACCTGGCTTTCTGGAACATGGAGTCCGACCGGCATCCGATGCATCTCGGCGCGCTCGGTGTCTTCACCACGCACTCACCCACCGCCGGGGCCCATGCCGCCGACCTGCTCGCCGCCCGCGCCGCCGCCGTACCCGGACTGCGCATGCGCATCCGCGACACCTGGCAGCCGCTCGCCTTCGGTGGTGCCGCCCGCGAGACCGACCCGGACTTCGACCCCCTGAACCACGTCCGGCTGCACGCCCCGACCGACGACTTCCACGCGGTCGCCGGCCGGCTGATGCAGCGCCCGCTGGACCGCGCCCGGCCGCCCTGGGAGGCGCATGTGCTGCCCGGCGAGGACGGGGTGTCCTTCGCGGTGCTCTTCAAGTTCCACCACGCCCTCGCCGACGGGCTGCGCGCGCTGAAGCTCGCCGCGGGCGTCCTGGACCCCGTCGACCTGCCCGTGCGCCCGCCCCGCGCCATCGAGCCGCCGCGCGGCTTGCTGCCCGACGTGCGCCGGCTGCCCGCGCTGGTCCCCGGACTGGTCAGGGGAGCGCTGTCCGACATGGGCCGGGCCCTGGACATCGGCGCCTCGCTCGCCCGGTCCACGCTCGGCATGCGCCCGACCGCCGCGCTGACCTCCGCGCCCAGCGGCACGCGCCGCACGGCCGGGGTCGTCCTCGACATCGACGACGTGCACCGGGTGCGCAAGAGCGCCGGCGGCACCGTGAACGACGTCCTCATCGCCGTCGTCGCCGGCGCGCTGCGCCGCTGGCTGGACGAACGCGGCGACGGCAGCAAGGGGGTGGCGCCGCGCGCCCTGATCCCCGTCTCGCGGCGCCGTCCGCACACCGCCCAGCCACAGGGCAACCGGCTCTCCGGCTATCTGATACGGCTCCCGGTGAACGAGCCCGATCCGCTCGGCCGCCTGCACACCGTGCGCACCGCGATGGTCCGCAACAAGGACGCGGGCCCCAACCGGGGCGCCGGCGCGGTGGCCCTGCTCGCCGACCACGTCCCGGCCCTCGGCCACCGGCTCGGCGGACCGCTGGTCGGCCAGGCCGCCCGGCTGTGGTTCGACATCCTCGTCACCAGCGTGCCGCTGCCCGGGCTCGGCCTCCGGCTCGGCGGCCACGAGCTGGCCGAGGTGTATCCGCTGGCCCCGCTCGCGCCCGGCCAGGCGCTCGCGATCGCGATCTCCACGTATCGCGGGCGCGTGCACTACGGGCTGGTCGCCGACGCACAGGCCGTCCCGGACCTGGACCGGTTCGCCCACGCGGTGTCGGCAGAGGTGGCGACACTGCTCGCAGCCTGCGATCCCTGACCCCGCCTTCCACCCGGCCCGGGAGATCCCCCGCACCCGGCGCGCCTCTCGCCGCCGGGTGCGGGACCCCGTGGGGCGGCTCCCGCCATCGGCGGCTGGGGCTGTGGCTGGGCCCGGGGCGGCGGCTGCGGCGCGGGGCCGTCATTCGCGGCCGGGGACGTGGTGGACGGTTGCGTCGTCGTCAGACCGCGGGTGCTTCCGGGTTCCGTGGGGCGGAGTCGTCAGCGGGGCTGCGCGCCTGTGCGCTCCCGCCCGGTCACGGCTGCGGCGGAGCCCTACGCCGCGTCGGGCCTCGCCGGGCGGTCTCCTTGCCGACGACCGTGGGTCGGCCGGGATGCGGGGGACTCGTCGCGGTCGGGGCTGACGGCTGGTGGGGTCTGTGGGGCTGAGGGGATCGAAGTGGGTCTTGGGAGGCAAGTGGCCCGCGGTGCCTGGCTAGGGGCCCTCCGGGAAAGCGGTTTGGTTTTGGGGTCCGGCGCTCCGTAACATTCCCTGTTCGAAAGCGGGCGCGAGTCGGAGCGCTGCGCGGGTGATCAGGGAAGCGGCAGCGCGATGACGGTGACAGAGGACGGCTCGGCGTCCATGGACATGCCCCTGGACGAGGTGGTCTACGGGCCCGGTATCGACCCCGAGCGGCTGGCCGTCTGCCTGAGCGTGCTGGAGGAGCTGGACCGGCTGGAGGTCGACCACCCCGACGCGATCAAGGTGCGCCGGGCCACCTCGCACATCTACCGCACGGTCAAGCAGCGCCGCCGCCAGGAGCGCCGGGCCGCCAAGACCGCCCACGACCGCACCGTGACGGAGGCCACCGCGACCGGCTCCGCCGAACGCATCGACGACGAGACCGAGGGCATCCTGCCCTCCTCCAAGATCGAGTCCGGCCGGATCGCGGGCATACTCCAGCGCCCCCGCTCCTGCTACGTCTGCAAGCAGCGCTACGTCGAGGTCGACTACTTCTACCACCAGCTGTGCCAGAAGTGCGCCGCCGAGAACCGCACCAAGCGGGACGCCCGCACCGACCTCACCGGCAAGCGCGCCCTGCTCACCGGCGGCCGGGCCAAGATCGGCATGTACATCGCGCTGCGCCTGCTGCGCGACGGCGCGCACACGACGATCACGACGCGGTTCCCCAAGGACGCCATCCGCCGCTTCAAGGCGATGGAGGACTCGGCGGACTGGATGCACCGGCTGGAGGTCGTCGGCATCGACCTGCGCGACCCCGCCCAGGCCGTCGCGCTCGCCGATCAGGTCGCCGAGGCGGGCCCGCTGGACATCCTGATCAACAACGCCACGCAGACCGTGCGCCGCCTGCCCTCCGCCTACGCCGCCCTGGTCGACGGCGAGAACGCCCCGCTGCCCGCCGGCGAGCTGCCCGCCCACCACGTCATCGGCGCCTTCAACTCCGGCGCGGTCGGTGAACTCGGCGGGCCGGACGCGCTGCCCGTCGGCACCAGCAGCCTCGACGCCCAGCATGTCGCCGACCTCGCCCTGGTCGCGGGCAACGCCAGCGTCGCCCGGCACCTGGACGGCACCGCCATCGACGCGGGCGGCCTGGTCCCGGACGTCGTCGACACCAACACCTGGGTGCAGTCGATCGAGCAGATCTCCCCGGTGGAGCTGCTCGAAACCCAGCTGTGCAACTACACGGCGCCGTTCATCCTCATCAGCAAGCTCCGCTCGGTCATGGCCGACGCGGCCAGGAAGGCGGCGAGCGGACGGGCGTACGTCGTGAACGTCTCGGCCATGGAAGGCGTCTTCAGCCGCGGCTACAAGGGCGCGGGCCACCCGAACACCAATGCCGCCAAGGCCGCGATGAACATGGTGACGCGGACCAGCGGCGAGGAGATGTTCCAGACCGACGGCATCCTCATGACCTCGGTCGACACCGGCTGGATCACCGACGAGCGCCCCCACTACGACAAGCTGCGCCTCGCCGAGGCCGGCTTCCACGCCCCCCTCGACCTGGTCGACGGCGCCGCCCGCGTCTACGACCCGATCGTGCGCGGCGAGGCGGGCGAGGACCTGTACGGCGTCTTCCTGAAGGACTACGCGCCCGGCAAGTGGTGACCCGCCGGGCGGGTGACGCCCACGGCGCGGTGTGCGGCGGCGGCCGGCCCTCAGTCGACCGCGCCGAGCCGCGCGTGGCGGGCCGCCACCAGCTCCAGCACCGTGCGCCAGTCCTCCAGCACGCCCGCGTCGAAGCCGGCGGTGCGGCTCTCCTCGTCGGCCTGGCGCAGCCGTAGCGCATCGTCGTCGGCAGGGTCCGCGTCCCCGCGGACCAGCCGGAACACCCGCTCCCCGAGCAGGGGGCGCACCGCCTCGGCCGCGCTCCGCGAGCGGGCCGCCTCGTCGCCCGCCCCCAGCACCCGCCCGATGCCCCGCACCAGGCCCGCCACCTGGAGCTCCTTGTCGGCGGGGCGGCCGCGGCGCAGCAGCGCCGCGGTTCGCAGCGCGTGCTGGTGCCGGCCGGCGTACAGCAGTTCCATCAGCTCCTCGACGCTGCGCAGCTCCATGCGTCAGTCCTTCCGCGAGACAGCCGTTGCCGCGTCAGCAGATCATGGCGAGCTTGCCGCCCGGCCAACGGCACTTGAACTGCGCCGGGCCCGGCATGCCGTTGCGGGCCGGCTCGAAGGAATGTTCGCTCGGCTAGGCCGAGTGGGTGATTCGCGATGTCTTCCGAGTGGCCATCTTGCTTCAAAAGGCCCCATATTGAGGGGTATTGAGGAACTACCGGAAGCGTATTGGTTACAGGTTGTTTGCATTCCCTATCGAGCGGATGCCCGCTCATTTGGTTAATCTGGAGTGGACGGACAGCAGTAAGGGGTCCCACCCACACCCACCGTCCGTCCTGGGCGAGCCGGTTCACAACGGCCTGCTCTGACAGAGGAACCGGCGCCACCGCGTCCGAAACGGCCTTCCATCCAGACCCGAGCGGGCGTCCAGCGCCGAGGCACAGACTGTCCGGTACGCCCGAGGGTGACCGACACATAAGGAGTGCGCGGTGACACCGGAGAAGACGAATCGCGAACAGCGCCCCAAGGAACGCACGGAGCGCGTGGGCCGCCGGCCCGGAGAACTCGGCAGCCTCGACGTGTGGGCCCGGTCCGCCCCGATCCGCCTCGCGGGTTACGAGGACGACCTCGCCGAGCCCCACATCCTGCCGAGCGTGGACTGACCCCGGGGCCGAAGGCGCCGCGATCGCCGCACGCATGGGCGTGACAGACTCACGCCCATGCTGATCAGAGAAGCCGCGGCCGGGGACTGGCCCCGGATCTGGCCCTTCTGGCACCGGATCGTCGCCGCGGCCGAGACCTACGCGTGGGACCCCGACACCACCGAGGAAGCGGCCCGCGACCTGTGGATGGCCCCGGCCAAGCGGGTCTACGTCGCCGAGGACGAGACCGGAGCCGTGGTCGGCTCGGCCTACCTCACCCCGAACTACGGCGGCCCCGCCGCCGGTGTGGCCAACGCCGGGTTCATGGTCGACCCGGACTGCGTCGGCCGCGGCATCGGCCGTGCCCTCGCCGAACACATCCTGGCCGAGGCCCGCGCGCAGGGCTACCGCGCGATGGTCTTCAACGCCGTCGTCGAGACGAACCCCGCCGTCGGCCTCTGGACGTCCCTCGGCTTCAGCGTCCTGGGCACGGTCCCGGAGGCGTACGACCACCCGCGCCACGGCAGGGTGGGGCTGCACATCATGTACCGGGCGCTGGACTAGCAGAGTCGCCGCCCCGCCCTCCGGCTGTCACCGATCCGCCGCCGGCGCCGTCCGCTGCCACGGACTCAGCCGTTCCAGTTCCTCCGCGAGGTCCAGCAGGACGGCCTCCGTGCCCGGACGGCCCACGAGCTGTACGGCGCAGGGGGCGCCCGAGGGCAGGGTGCCGGCCGGGACGGACATCGCGGGCCAGCCCGTCAGGTTCCACGGCGGAGTGAAGGGCGAGTAGGCGGAGTTGGCGAGGACGTTGCGCAGCCAGCCGCGCTCGTGCCACGGGCCGGCCTGCGGGGAGCGGCGGGCCAGCGCCGGGGTGAGCAGCACATCGTGCTCGGTGAGGAACGGTGTCAGCCGCTCGCGCAGCCTCTCGCGCGCGGCGCCGGTGCGGACCGTACCGACGAAGCGGCGGCCCACGGCCGCGTGCACCCGGGTCCGGCGGGCCAGCCGCGCCGGGTCCAGGCCCGCGGCGTCCACCGCCGTCCCGGCCGTCCAGTGCTGGAGCGCGGTCACGCCGAGGGAGAGCGGGTACGGCGGTTCGGCCCGTCGGACCTGGTGGCCGGACCGGGCCAGCACCCCGGCCGCGTGCCGGACCGCCGTCGTGTACGGCCGGCTCACGCTCACCCCGGCGAGCGGACTGCGCAGGGCGACGGCGATCCTCAGCCGGGCCGGCTCCTGTCGGCGTACGAACTCGGCGTCCGCGAGGACCGCCAGCATCAGCCGTAGATCCTCGACCGTCGTGGCCAGCGGGCCGTTCTCCGACATGCCGAACCAGTCGCCGTTGCCGATCCCCGCCGGCACCACCGCGTGCCCCGGCTTGAGCGTGACCAGCCCGCAGTTCGCGGCCGGGATGCGCAGCGAGCCCATGCCGTCGTTGCCGAGCGCCAGCGGCACCAGCCCCGCGGCCACCGCCGCCGCGCTGCCACCGGAGGAGCCGCCCGCCGTCCGCGAGAGGTCCCAGGGGTTGCGGGCGATGCCGTACGGACCCTCCGTGGTGCCGAACACGCACAGTTCGGGCACGTTCGTCAGGCCGACCACCACCGCGCCGGCCGCCCGCAGCCGGGCCACCGTCACATGGTCCTCGGCGGCCGGGGTGTCGGGGGTGGCGGCGGAGCCGTTGCGGAACGACTCGCCGCGCACCGCGAGGTTGTCCTTGACCGCCACCGGCACGCCCGCGAGCGGCAGTTCGGTCAGATCCGTACGGGAGGCCACCTCGTCGGCCTCGGCGAGCGCCGCCTCCGCCCGGACCTTCCGGAACGCCCCGATCCGGCCATCGCGCCGCTCGATCCGCGCGAGGTGCTCGGCCACCACCTCCCGGGGCGTGACCCGCTTCTCGCGGACGGCGGCGGCGATCACGGCGGCACTCCGGCCGGCCCAGCTGCTCACGGGCGCTCCTTGACTGGTTCGTCGGCACCGCGCCCGCCCGCTCACCGGCTACTCGTCCCGGTGAGCCGGGGCGCGTAGGGAGAACTGTGCACCGCCGGGCCGGATGCGTCGAGAGGGACTTCCCGGTCACGCCTCGGTCATCAGATGAATCGGAGTGTGGGGAGCCGCTCATGAGCATGTGAATCGACACCGCCTCCGCACACGGCGGCGACTTCGACGGCTCCGGCCACGCTGCGGAGCGAACCGCACAGGTGCTGGGCGGCCGGCAGCCACGCCCGCGCCCGGGCGAACTCGTGCGTGAGGACGTCGTAGTCGAACCGCGCGTCGTGCGCGAGCAGGGTCGAGAACTCCCCCGTCTGCTCACCTTCGTGGGGCCGGGCAGCGGTCGGCATCGCTCAACCGGACCGTACCGCGCCGGTGCTGTCGCGTTCGATCAGGCGGGGGACCGGCACCCGTACCGTCCGGGCCGGGCCGCCGTCCAGCAGCGCCAGCAGCTCCCGCGCCGCCGTGCGGCCGAACTCCGTGCTGTCCCGGGACAGCGCCGACAGCCAGGGCTTGACGATGCGGCACAGGGCCGAGTCCTCCCAGGAGACGACGGAGACGTCCTCCGGTACCGAGCGGCCGAGTCCGGCCGCCGCCGAGACCCCGGCCACCGCCATCACGTCGTTGTCGTAGATCAGCGCGGTCGGGGGAGCGGCGGCGCTCAGGACGCGCCGGGTGACGGCGGCGCCCTCCGCGTCCGAGTAGTCGGTGGTGACCGAGCGGACCTCGGTCAGGCCGCGCCGCTCCGCCTCCGCGCGCAGGGTGGCGATCCGGCGCCGGGTGTGGGCCAGATCGGGCAGGCCGGCGATGTGGACGATCCGGCGGTGGCCGAGGGCCGTCAGCTCGTCCACCACCGACGCCATCCCGGCCGCGTCGTCCGCCCACACGGTGGACAGACCGGGGTGGCGCTCGTCCGGCGCGCCGCCGATCACCACGGCGGGCAGGCCGAGTTCGTCCAGCAGGCCGGGGCGCGGGTCGTCGGCGCGCGGGTCGACGACCAGGACGCCGTCCACCCGGTGCTCGGCCCACCAGCGCCGGTAGACCGCGCACTCGTCGGCCACATCCTCCGCCACCTGGAAGAGCAGGCCCAGATGGCGCTCGGCCAGCACCTCCTGGATGCCGGAGACGAGCTGGAGGAAGAACGAGTCGACGCCCAGCGTGTGCGCGGGCCGGGCGAGGACGAAGCCGATCGTCGCCGCGCCCTCGCCGGACAGGGCGCGGGCGGCCGTGCTGGGGCGCCAGCCGAGCTGCTCGGCGACCCGGCGGACCCGGGCCCGGGTGGCCTCGGAGACACCGGGGCGGTCGTTGAGCGCGAAGGACACGGCGCTCTCGGAGACTCCGGCGCGCCGGGCGATGTCCTTCATCGTGGGCCGGCGGGCGGGGGACCGTCTGGTCGGCATGCTTCTCCCCCTTCCGGAGGGTGCTCGCTAATGCGCTTGAGTGTCAAGACCCTAAAGCGCATTAGCAATTGACGGCAAGTTCCCGATCAAACCCGGCTGACCTGCACTAATGAAGGTCGGATTTCTTTAGCTCGGACGAATGCATTGACTTTCTCCGAACGCGCTGGGCAAGGTCTCTGGCGCCACCGACAGCCCGACACAGCAAAGGAGCCGTGTCCGTGCCCATGTCCCGCAGAACCCTCGCCGCCGCCGCCCTCGCCCTCGTCCTGCCGCTGAGCGCCTGCGGCTCGGGCGGTGACGACGGCGGCACGACCGACGCCTCCGGCAAGGTGGAGGGCGACATCACCTTCCAGACCTGGAACCTGCGCGCCAACTTCAAGCCGTACTTCGAGGGCCTGATCGCCGACTTCGAGCACAAGTACCCGGGCACGCACGTGAAGTGGGTCGACCAGCCCGCCGAGGGCTACGCCGACAAGCTCAGCGCCGACGCCGGCGGCGGCACCCTGCCCGACGTCGTCAACGTCTCCCCGGACCTGGTCGCCCCGCTCGCCCGGGCCGGCCTCGCCCTCGATCTCGACAAGGCCGCCGCCACGTACAGGTCGGAGTACCTGCAGGGCGCCTGGGCCAGCCACCAGGTACCGGGCATGAAGGGCACGTACGCCTTCCCCTGGTATCTGAACACCGGCCCGCTCTTCTACAACAAGGCCCTGTTCGAGAAGGCCGGACTCGACCCCGACCGGCCGCCGAAGACGTACGACGAACTCTTCGCCGACGCCCTCACGATGGCGCACAAGAGTGACGGCAAGGTCGCCACCCTCGCCAACGTGCCCACCATCGAGGACTTCGGCCGCTACGGCGTCCCGCTGATGAACGAACAGGGCGACGGATTCGCCTTCAACGACGCGAAGGGGGTCGAACTCCTCACCAAGTACAAGCAGTTGTACGACGCCAAGGCGCTCGACCCGCAGGCCCTGACCGCCACCGGCGAGTCCGCCGGCAAGAAGTTCCTCACCGGCGCCGTCGCCATGAACCCCGGCAGCGCCCTGGACCTCGGCAACTTCAAGAAGAACGCGCCCAGCCTCTACCGGAACATCGGCATCACCGACCAGATCACCAGCACCGGGCACGTCAACATGTACGTGATGGGCGTGATGGTCAACTCCCGCACCAGGCACACCCCGGCCGCGGTCGCCTTCGCCCACTTCGTCACCGACGCGCGGAACCAGATGTCCTTCGCCAAGAAGGTCGCCATCTTCCCGAGCACCGCGGGCTCGCTCGACGACCCGTACTTCACCAAGGAGGACGGCACCGACGAGACAAGGGTGCGCATCGCCGCCGCCAAGTCCCTGAAGAGCGCGGTCAACTACACACCGGTCCTGTTCAGCGAGCAGATGAAGACCGCGCTGCGCAACGAGGTCGCCAAGGCGCTCCAGGGCAAGGAGAGCCCCAAGGAAGCCCTCGACAACGCTGTCAAGGCCGCCGACCGGCTGCTCCAGCAGGGCTGACCCGGCATGGCCACGCCCCTGCGCGTCAAACGCCAGCTTCCGTCCAGCCCCTGGCTGTTCGCCGCACCCGGACTGCTGGTCACCGGCGCCTTCGTGCTCTACCCCTTCGTCTCCACGCTGGCGAACTCCTTCACCGACCGCCGCACCCTGGTCCCCGGCCACTTCGTCGGCCTCGCAAACTTCCGCGAACTGCTCCACGACGACATGTTCTGGACCGGCCTGCGCAACAGTTCCCTGTACGTCCTGTGCGTCGTCCCGGCCCTGGTCGTACTGCCGCTGCTGCTCGCCCTGCTGGTGCAGAAGAACATCCCCGGGATCACCTTCTTCCGCTCCGCCTTCTACACCCCGGTCGTCGCCTCGATCGTCGTGGTCGGGCTGATCTGGGTGTGGCTGCTGGACGAGCGCGGACTGGTCAACTCGCTGCTGGAGACCGTCGGGATCGGCCGGATCGGGTTCCTCAGCGACCAGTGGCTGCTGCTGTTCAGCGCCATGGCGGTCACGGTGTGGAAGGGCCTCGGCTACTACATGATCATCTATCTGGCCGCGCTGGCGAACGTACCGCGCGAACTGCACGAGGCCGCCGCCGTGGACGGCGCCGGACCGGTGCGCCGCTTCCTCTCCGTCACCGTGCCCGCCGTACGGTCCACGATGGTGCTGGTCGCCGCGCTCTCCTCGGTCGCCGCGTTCAAGGTCTTCTCCGAGGTGTACCTGATGGCGGGCCCGAGCGGCGGCCCGGCCGGCGAGGACACCACCCTCGTCATGCTCGTCCAGCGCACCGGCACCGGCCTCACCGGCCGCGTCGGCTACGCCTCCGCGCTCTCCGTCGTCGTGTTCGTCGTCACCGTCGCCCTGATGCTGCTCGTGCTGCGCGCCGACCGGAGGGAGGAGTCATGAGCGTCCTGGAGAAGGTACGGCCCGAGCGGCCGGCCACCGCCGCCCGGGAGAAGCGCGTCACCGACGGGCACGGCCGCCGGATCCGGGCCGCCGAGCTGGTCTGGCGCTACCTGCTGCTGCTCGCCGTCCTCGCCCTGACCGTCGGACCGTTCCTCTGGCAGCTCTCCACCTCCCTCAAGGGACCCACCGAGGACATCTACAGCTCACCGCCCAGGTTCCTGCCCGGCCGGCCCACCCTGCACAACTACACCCGCGTCGCCGACACCATCCCGGTCTGGGACTACGCCCTGAACTCCCTGAAGGTCGCCACCGCCAACGTCGTCACGAACTGCGTCGGCTCGGCCCTCGCCGGATACGCCCTGGCCCGGCTGCGCTACCGCGGCCGGCGCGTGACCACCCTCGTCTTCGTGCTGGCGATGCTCGTGCCCGTCGAGGGCATCGTCATCGCCCAGTTCACCACCATGCGCGAACTCGGCCTGAACAACACGCTGATCGGGGTTGTCCTGCCCGGCGCGATCGGCGCGATGAACGTGCTGCTGATGCGGGGCGCCTTCCGCAACCTGCCCTACGAGATCGAGGAGGCGGCCTACGTCGACGGCGCCAACGTCTGGCAGCGGTTCTGGCGCGTCGCCCTGCCGTCGGTCAAGGGCACCCTCGCCGTCGTGGCGATCTTCGCCTTCATGGGCGCCTGGGACGACTTCCTGTGGCCGCTGATCGTGCTCAGCGACCCGTCCAAGTTCACCCTGACCATCGGCCTCAACTACCTGCACGGCACCTTCGCGAACGACGAACGCCTCGTCGCCGCCGGCACCGTGATCGCCGTGGCGCCGCTCATCGCCCTCTTCGCCTGCCTCCAGCGGTACTTCTTCCGCGGCGTCGGCGAGGGCGCGGTCAAGGGCTGAACCTCCCCCGAGTGCAAGGACACCGCATGCCTCCTGCCGTGCGCTTCGGCGTCAACTACACGCCCAGCGAAGGGTGGTTCCACCACTGGCTCGACTTCGACCTCGACTCCGTGCGCGCCGACCTCGACGCGATCGCCGCGCTCGGACTCGACCACATCCGGGTCTTCCCGCTGTGGCCGTACTTCCAGCCCAACCGCACCCTGATCCGCCCGCACGCCGTGGACCAGCTCGTGGCCCTGGCCGACGCGGCCGCCGAACGCGGCCTGGACGTCAATGTCGACGGGCTGCAAGGGCACCTGAGCAGCTTCGACTTCCTGCCCGCCTGGACCCGCACCTGGCACCGCCGCAACCTCTTCACCGACCCGGACGTCATCGACGGGCAGGCCGCCTATCTGCGCACCCTCGCCGCCGCCCTCGCCGACCGGCCGGGCTTCCTCGGCATGACGGTAGGCAACGAGGTCAACCAGTTCGCCGCCGGCCCCCACCCCGATCCCGACCGGATCACCGCCGAGGAGGCCGGGCGGTGGCTCACCCGGATGCTGGCCGCCTGCGCCGAGGGCGCACCGGGCCGGCTCCATCTGCACGCCTCCTACGACGCCGCCTGGTACCAGGACGACCAGCCCTTCACCCCGGGCCACTCGGCCCGGCTCGGCGACGTCACCGCCGTGCACTCCTGGGTGTTCAACGGCACCGCCCAGCGCCACGGCCGTAGCTCCGTGCCCGCCGAGCACCACGCCGAGTACCTGGTCGAGCTGAGCAAGGCCTGGGCGGACGAACCGCACCGGCCGGTGTGGCTCCAGGAGGTCGGCGCCCCCGCGCCCCTGGTGCCCGCCGAGCACGCCGCCGCCTTCGCCGAGGCGACGATCAGGAACGTTCTGGACTGCCCCGACCTGTGGGGCATCACCTGGTGGTGCTCCCACGACGTCCCGCGCACCCTCGCCGACTTCCCCGAACTCGAATACTCCCTCGGCCTGCTGACCGGCGCACGGCAGCCGAAGGAGATCGCCCGGGTCCTGGCCGACGCGGCCCGGCGCACCCACCCCGCCCCCGCGCCGCGCGGCACGGCCCTCGCCGTACCCGCCGACCCGGCCCGCCGCTCCCGCTGCGCGCCCGGCGGCGACGTCTTCGACGCCTTCTTCCGGCTCGTCGCCGACGGCGCCCGGCCGACCACCGTGCTCGACACGCGCGCCGAGGACGAGGACCACCTCGCCGCGCGCGGCATCACCGACGTCGTCACTCCCGACGAGGTACTCCCCACCCCCCAAGGAGGCACCCGCTCGTGAACCCCACCAGACGCACCGTCCTGATCGCCGCCACCACGGCCACCCTGGCCTCCTCGCTTCCGGCGGCGGCTGCCCCGCGAGCCGCCGCCGCGACCCCGCCGTACGCCTCGTACTGGTACCCGGACTCCCTGCCCGCCGGCAGTCCCGGCCCCGGCATCACCTGGCGCAGCCTGAAGAGCTGGCGCGCCGCCGACGACCCCGACCTCGCCTTCAACGCCGCGACCGTGCCGCTCGCCGCCCGCTTCACCCCGACCCCGGCGAACCCCACCGCCCGCTCCGGACAGGCCCGCGTCCAGGCGCTCGTCTCCTTCGGACCGACGTCGGGCAACCCCTCCCAGGGCTCGGCCACCGCCGACTACTACGCCCTGACCCACTGGGCCTACCTGGACGAGCTGGTCTTCTGGGGCGGCTCGGCCGGCGAGGGCCTGATCCTCGCGCCGAACGCGCCGATCGTGGACGCGGCCCACCGGCACGGCGTCCCCGTCCTCGGGAACATCTTCCTGCCCCCGGTGGCCTACGGCGGACAGCTCCGGTGGACCCAAGACCTGGTGCAGAAGGACGCCTCCGGCCACTACCCGCTCGCCGCGCAACTCGTCGCCGTGGCGGCGGCGTACGGCTTCGACGGCTGGTTCGTGAACGCCGAGACGAGCGGCGGGAACACCGCGCTCGGCACGGCCACGCTGGGCTTCCTCAAGGAGCTGAAGGCGCTCGCGGCGGCCAGGGGGCAGCGGGTGACCTGGTACGACGCGATGACCGTGAACGGCACGGTCAGCTGGCAGGGCGCCCTGAACAGCCAGAACCAGGCGTTCTTCCAGGCCGCCGACGACATGTTCGTCGACTTCCGGTGGAGCGCGGCCACGCTCGCGGCGTCGGGGACGAAGGCGCAGCAGCTGGGACGCGGCCGGTACGAGCTGTGGGCCGGCGTCGACGTCGAGTCGAACGGGTCCGGTACGTATGTGAACTGGGACGCGATCGTGCCGTCCGGCAAGCCGCACGTCACCTCGATCGGTTTCTACCGGCCCGAGTGGACCCGCAACCACCTGCCCGCCGACCAGCGCGCACCCGAGGACTTCCACGCGGCCGACGACCGGTTCTGGACCGGGCGGTCGCTGGACCCGTCGCTGCCCGACGCGAGTGATCCGTGGCGGGCGCCGGCGGTGTCCGTGGCGGACCGGTCGACGGTGACCTCGGTGCCGTTCGCGAGCGTGTTCAACACCGGGCACGGACTGCGGTGGTACGAGGAGGGGGACGTCACCTCGGAGGCGCCGTGGAACCACCTCGGGCTCCAGGACCGGCTGCCGTCGCGGCGGTGGGTGGTCCGGACGGCGGGGGAGCGGCCGGAGGTCTCCTTCGACTTCGCCGACGCCTGGCGGGGCGGGAGCAGTGTGCTGGTGGCGGGTGAACTGGATCAACCAGCCGTGCTGGATCTGTACGCGACGCGGCTGCCGATCGGTGTGAACACGGTTGTCGACCTGACGTCCCGGAGCGAGTCTGGGGAGGTGGACGTCGAGCTGGCGGTGGCGACGGCGGAGCCGAGTGCGGCGGGTGCGACACCGCCGTACCGGTATCTGCCTGTGAACTCGGTCAACGAGGGAATCCGGGTGCGGTCGGTCAACGGCTGGCAGACCGTGACCGTCCCGCTCACCGGGCTCTCCGGCACCGTGCGCGCCCTGGGCATCCGGCTCACCGCCACCGAGGGGCCGGTGCGCTGGCGCCTCGGCGGCCTCGCCGTCCGCCCCGACGGCACCCCGGCGACGCCCGCCGCCCCGTCCGGCGCCCGCGTCACCGCGGCGAGCGGCGGCGACCTCCGCCTCGCCTGGGACCCCGCCCCCGGCACCGTCCGCCACTACACCCTCCACCGCCTCCTCCCCGACGGCACCCGCCGCTTCCTCGGCGCCACCGGCCAGCGCGCCTTCTTCCTCTCCGGCCTGCGGCCCGAACAAGGCGAGACCTCGGCACGGTTCGAAGTGCGCTCCGTGGGGGAGCTGTACAACGCCTCGACCGCCGTGACCGTCACCCACCCCTGGCAAACCATCCGGAACCCCGCAGGGAGCACCCCGCATGCATGACGACCGCACTCTGGTGGAAGCCCGCCTCAGGCGCGTCCTCGACGAACGTATCCGCCCTGCCGTGTACCCCGAGTCCGTGCCGCTCCGGGTGGCGGTGTGGCACGCGCCCGGCGAGCCCGTACCGGTCGCGGAGGGACTCGCCGCCGCGCCCGAGCCGATCGAGGTGGGCGCCCGGTGGGGCGCTCCGTGGGGCACCAGCTGGTTCCGGGTGACCGGAACCGTGCCCGAGGCGTGGGCCGGGAAGACCGTCGAGGCCCTGCTGGACCTCGGCTTCGACGAGAACATGCCGGGATTCCAGTGCGAGGGCCTGGTCTACCGGCCCGACGGCACCCCGGTGAAGGGCCTCAACCCGCGGAACCAGTGGGTGCGCGTCGGCGCGCCGGCCGAGGGCGGCGAGGAGGTGCGCCTGCACATCGAGGCCGCCTCCAACCCGGTCGTCCTGGACTACCACCCCTTCGTGCCCACACGGCTCGGCGACAAGGAGACGGCGGGCAGCGAGCCGCAGTACACCCTGACCCGCATGGACCTCGCCGTCTTCGACGAGTCGGTGTGGGAGCTGGTCATGGACCTGGAGGTGCTCGGCGAGCTGATGGCCGAGCTGCCCGTGGACTCCGCGCGCCGGCACGACATCCTGCGCGCCGTCGAGCGGGCGCTGGACGCCCTCGACCTCCAGGACGTGAACGGCACGGCGGACCGGGCCCGGGAGCGGCTCGCCGGAGTGCTGTCGGCCCCCGCCGTGCCGTCCGCGCACCGGATCAGCGCCGTCGGGCACGCGCACATCGACTCGGCGTGGCTGTGGCCGCTGCGCGAGACGGTCCGCAAGGTGGCCCGTACGACGTCCAACATGACCGCGCTCCTCGAGGACGAGCCGGAGTTCGTGTTCGCCATGTCCCAGGCCCAGCAGTGGGCGTGGGTGAAGGAGCACCGGCCCGAGGTGTGGGCGCGGGTGAAGAAGGCCGTGGCGGAGGGGCGGTTCGTGCCGGCCGGCGGGATGTGGGTGGAGTCGGACACCAACATGCCGGGTTCGGAGGCGATGGCCCGGCAGTTCGTGCACGGCAAGCGGTTCTTCCTCGACGAGTTCGGCGTCGAGAACGAGGAGGCCTGGCTGCCCGACACCTTCGGCTTCGCCGCCGGGCTGCCCCAGATCATCAAGGCGGCCGGCTCCAAGTGGCTGCTGACGCAGAAGATCTCCTGGTCGCAGACGAACAAGTTCCCGCACCACACCTTCCACTGGGAGGGCATCGACGGCACCCGGATCTTCACGCACTTCCCGCCGGTCGACACCTACAACTGCTCGATGAAGGGCAGCGAACTCGCCCACGCGGCCCGCAACTTCAAGGACAAGGGCAGGGCCCGGCACTCCCTCGCGCCCTCCGGCTGGGGCGACGGGGGCGGCGGCACGACCCGGGAGATGGTCGCCAAGGCGGCCCGGCTGCGCGACCTCGAAGGCTCCCCGACCGTGGTCTGGGAGACGCCCCGCGCGTTCTTCGAGAAGGCCGAGGCCGAATACCCCGAACCGCCGGTCTGGGTGGGCGAGCTGTACCTCGAACTGCACCGCGCCACCCTCACCAGCCAGGCGAAGACCAAGCAGGGCAACCGGCGCAGCGAGCACCTGCTGCGCGAGGCCGAACTCTGGGCTGCCACGGCCGCCGTACGCACCGGATTCCCCTACCCGTACGAGGAGTTGGACCACATCTGGAAGACGGTCCTGCTGCACCAGTTCCACGACATCCTGCCCGGCTCCTCCATCGCCTGGGTGCACCGCGAGGCGCGGGCGACGTACGAGCGCCTGGCCGCCGAGCTGACCACGGTCGTCGAGTCCGCCCAGCGAGCGCTGGCCGGCGAGGGCACGACCCCGCTGGTCTTCAACGGCGCCCCGCACGACCGCCACGGCGTCCCGGCGGGCGGTGCCGCCACCCCGGCGACGGCCGGCCGCACCACGGTCTCCTCCGGCGAGGACGGCGGATTCACGCTGGACAACGGCCTGCTGCGGATCACCGTCGACGCCCGGGGCCTGGTCGTCTCCGCCTACGACCCCGCCGCCGACCGCGAGACCATCGCCCCCGGCCGGGCCGCGAACCTCCTCCAGCTCCACCCGGACTTCCCGAACATGTGGGACGCCTGGGACGTCGACTCCTTCTACCGCAACACCGTCACCGACCTCACCGACGCCGAGTCGCTCACGGCCGGGGAGGACGGCGCGTCGGTGCGGATCGTCCGCTCCTTCGGCGCCTCCCGGGTCACCCAGGTACTGACCCTGCCGCCGGACGAGCGGCAGCTGCTCATCGACACCGAGGTCGACTGGCACGAGACGGAGAAGTTCCTCAAACTGGCCTTCCCGCTCGACCTGCACGCCGAACGGTACGCGTCCGAGACCCAGTTCGGGCACGCCTACCGGCCCACCCACACCAACACGTCCTGGGAGGCGGCCAAGTTCGAGGCGTGCAACCACCGCTTCGTCCACCTGGCGGAGCCCGGCTGGGGCGTGGCGGTCGTCAACGACTCGACGTACGGCCACGACGTGACCCGCACGGTGCGCGGGGAAGGCGACCGCGGCACGACCACCACGGTCCGCGTGTCCCTCCTGCGCGCCCCGCGCTTCCCCGACCCCGAGACCGACCAGGGCGTCCACCGCTTCCGCCACGCCCTGCTCCCCGGTGCCGCCCTCGCCGACGCGGTCCGCGAGGGATGGCGGATCAATCTGCCGGAGCGGTCCGCGACCGGCGCGCACGAGGTCGCGCCGCTGGTCACGGTGGACAACGACGCGGTGGTGCTGTCGGCGGTGAAACTCGCCGACGACGGCAGCGGGGACGTGGTCGTCCGCTTCCACGAGGCCCACGGCGGGCGGGCCCGGGCGACCCTGACGGCCGGCTTCGCCGTCGGCGACGTCACCGTGACGGACCTGCTGGAGCGGCCGGGCGGCGACGGGGAGCCGCCGGTACGGGACGGCGACCGGATCGCCGTACGCCTGCGGCCGTTCGAACTGATGACACTGCGACTGCGCCGGGCGTGAGCGCAGGCGCTCAGGAGGGGGGTGCCAGCTGGGCCCGCAGCCACTCCTCGACCTCGCCCACATGGGCCGCTGCCGCCGCTCGTGCCGCCTCCGGGTCGCGGGCGGCGAGGGCGCGGTGGATGGCGGCGTGCTCGCGGCGGGTGCGGGCGAAGGCGCCCTCCTCCTGATAGCCGCGCCAGACGCGGGCGCGGAAGGTGCGCGAGGACAGGCCGTCCAGGATCGCGGCCATGGTCTCGTTGCCGGCGGCGGACGCGATCTCGCGGTGGAAGGCGAGGTCGTGGGCGAGGATCTCCTCGGGGTCGTCGGAGGCGTTCATCGCCGCCAGGTGCTTGCCCACGGCGGCGAGCTGGTCGTCGGTGATGCGCGCGGCGGCCAGCGCGGTCGCCGTCGACTCCAGGATCCGGCGCACCTCCAGCAGCTCCACCAGACGCGGCCCCCGGGACAGGTCGGCGACCACCCCGAAGGTCTCCAGCAGATCGCCGGCCTCCAGCGCGGTGACGTAGATCCCGGAGCCGTGCCGCGCCTCCAGGACGCCCAGGACCGTCAGCGCGCGGATCGCCTCCCGCATCGAGCTGCGCGAGATGCCCAGCCGGACGGCGAGTTCCCGCTCGGTGGGCAACCGCTGGCCCGGCTCCAGCCGGCCCTCGGCGATCATCGCCTTGATCTCCTCGATGGCGCGCTGGGGCACCGTGCCCTTCTGCGGGGCTGCCTCGTCCACGCCACTCCTCCAGTCACCGGGTGCGTCGCAGTCTAGCCAGCCAAGTGGTCGGACCACTGCGGCTCGCGTGCGCGATTTTTCGGTGCACAAGGCTGTTCCGGCGCTGGAGTGGTCTGATAAGTATGCGGTCGTCTGCTCGAACCCCCTCGACGAGGAGCCGCGAGATGCCCGCCAGCGCAGTGAGGAAACGCAGCAGGTCCACGATCACCGGCGCGGCGGCCCTGGCCGTGTGCGCCTCGCTCCTGCTCGCCGCCTGCGGCAGCACCAAGGACACCGCGAGCGCGGGCGGCGGCACCGGCAAGGTCGGCGTGATCCTGCCGCTGCTGACCTCGCCGTTCTGGCAGTCGTACAACGACTACGTGCCCCGGATGGCCACGTCCGAGGGCGTCGAGGCGCTGAAGACGGTCAACTCCAACAGCGACCCCTCGCAGCAGATCACCGACATCAACAACGAGCTGAACCAGGGCGTGAAGGGCCTGGTCGTCGCCCCGCTCGACAGCGCCGCCATCGAGGCGGGCCTGGACCAGGCCGAACGCAAGGGCGTCCCGGTCGTCGCCGTCGACGTGGCCCCCGACAAGGGCAAGGTCGCGATGGTCGTACGCGCGGACAACGTCGCGTACGGCCAGAAGGCCTGCGACTACCTGGGGCAGCACGTCGGCGGCGGCAAGGTCGTGCAGATCATGGGCGACCTCGCCTCGGTCAACGGCCGCGACCGGTCCGAGGCCTTCCGGTCCTGTGTGCGGGAGAAGTACCCCAGACTCAAGGTCCTGGAGATCCCCGCCAAGTGGGAGTCGGACACCGCGGCCTCCAAGCTCGACACGCTGCTGAACGCCAACCCCGACATCAAGGGCATCTACCTCCAGGCCGGCGGCGTCTACCTCGCGCCCACCCTGCAGACCCTGAAATCCAAGAACATGCTGAAGGCGGCGGGCCGGAACGGCCACATCGCCATCGTCTCCAACGACGGCATCCCGCAGGAGTTCGACGCCATCCGCAAGGGCCAGATCGACGCCACCGTCTCCCAGCCCGCCGACGCCTACGCCAAGTACGGCATGTACTACATCAAGGCCGCGATGGAGGGGAAGACGTTCAAGCCCGGCCCCACCGACCACGACTCCACGATCGTCAAGCTGCCCAGCGGCATCCTGGAGGACCAGCTCCCCGCGCCACTCGTCACCCAGGACAACGTCGACGACCCGAAGCTGTGGGGCAACACGGTCAAATGAGCACGCCACTCGTGGAAGCAGAGGGGATCGTCAAGCGCTACGGCCCCACCGTCGCCCTCGCCGACGGCCGGCTCACCGTGCTGCCCGGCGAGTCCCACGCCCTCGTCGGCCGGAACGGCGCGGGGAAGTCCACCCTGGTCGGCATCCTCACCGGCCTCCAGGCCCCGGACGCGGGCACCGTCCGCTTCGACGGCGAGCTGGCGCCCCCGCTCGCCGACCGGGACGCCTGGCGCCGCAGGGTCGCCTGCGTGTACCAGAAGCCCACGGTCGTACCGGAGCTGACCGTCGCCGAGAACCTCTTCATCAACCGGCAGCCGGTGCACCGAGGGTTCATCTCCTGGCGCAGGCTGCGCGGCCAGGCCGCCGAACTCCTCGACACCTGGGACGTGCGCGTCGACCCCGAGGCCCGCACCGCCGACCTCACCGTCGAGGACCGGCAGATGGTGGAGATCGCCCGGTCGCTCAGCTTCGGCGCCCGGTTCATCGTCCTGGACGAGCCGACCGCCCAGCTCGACAACCGGGAGATCGAGCGGCTGTTCAGCCGTATGCGCGCGCTGCAGGACTCCGGGGTGACCTTCCTGTTCATCTCGCACCACCTTCAGGAGGTCTACGAGGTCTGCCAGACCGTCACCGTGCTGCGCGACGCCCGCTGGATCACCACGGCCCCCGTCGCCGAGCTGCCCAGGGCGGCCCTGGTGGAGGCCATGGCGGGTGAGTCGGTCGCCGAGCACACGGACCCGAGGGACACGGTGCCCGCCGCGTCCCCGGTCGTGCTCGACGTCCGCGGCCTCACCTCCGCCGCGTACCGGGACATCGACCTCACCGTCCGCCGCGGCGAGGTCGTCGGGCTCGCCGGGATCAGCGGCAGCGGCAAGGTCGAGCTGGCCGAGACCCTCGCCGGACTGCACACCCCGACCGGCGGATCGGCCCGGCTGGACGGCGGACGGCTGCCGTTCGGGGACGTGCGGGCGGCGCTGGACGCCGGCGTCGGCTGCGTGCCCCGCGACCGGCACGAGCAGGGACTGGTCCCCGGCATGACCGTGGGCGACAACGCCACCCTGAGCGTCCTGGACCGGCTCGGCCGCTTCGGCTTCGTCGGCACCGAACGCAGGAACGGCCTGGCCACCGAGCTGATCGACCGCCTCGACATCCAGACCGAGGGCCCCGGCCAGCCCATCTCCGACCTGTCCGGCGGCAATGCGCAGAAGGCCGTCATGGCCCGCGCCCTCGCCTCCGATCCCCGCCTGCTCGTGCTGATCAACCCCACCGCGGGCGTCGACGTGAAGTCCAAGGAGTCCCTGCTGGCCCGCGTGGACAGCGCCCGCGAGGACGGCACGGCCGTGCTCGTCGTCTCCGACGAACTCGACGATCTGCGCCGCTGCGACCGCGTCCTCGTCCTCTTCCACGGCCGGATCGTCGCCGAGCACCCGGCGGGCTGGCGCGACCACGAGCTGATCGCCTCCATCGAAGGAGTGGACCATGGCTGACACCAAGGCCCCGCCGCTCACCCGGACCCGCGTGCCCGACCAGCGGGCGGCACGGGCGGTGCTGCTCCGCCGGGCCCGCGAACTCGCCCTCGTCCCCGCCCTGTTGCTGCTCATGGTGCTGGGCGCGCTGGTCAACGACTCGTTCCTGACCGAGCGGAACCTCATCTCGATCCTGGGTGCCTCCGCCGCCCTCGCCATGGTCGTGCTCGCCGAGTCGCTGGTGCTGATCACGGGCAGGTTCGACCTGTCCCTCGAGTCGGTCGTCGGCATCGCGCCCGCCGTGGGAGCGCTCCTCGTGCTGCCCGCGGCGCAGTCCGGCTGGGGCACCGGGTTCCCGGCGCCGCTCGCCCTGCTCGCGATCCTCGTCGTCGGCGCGGCCGTCGGCGCCTTCAACGGCATCCTCGTCGTGAAGTTCAAGCTCAACGCGTTCATCGTGACGCTGGCCATGCTCATCGTGCTGCGCGGGCTGCTGGTCGGCGCGACCAAGGGCAAGACCCTGTTCGGCATGCCCGACAGCTTCTCCTCCCTGGCCACCACCACCTTCCTGACCGTTCCGATGTCGGTGTGGCTCGCCGCCTTCGCCTTCGCCGTCACCGGAGGCATGCTCAAGTACCACCGCGTCGGCCGCGCCCTGTACGCCATCGGCGGCAACGCGGACGCCGCCCGCGCCGCCGGCATCCGCGTGGAGCGCGTCATGCTCGGCGTGTTCGTCGTCGCGGGCGTCCTCGCCTCCGTCGGCGGCATCATGCAGACCGGCTACGTCGGCGCGATCAGCGCCAACCAGGGCCAGAACATGATCTTCACCGTGTTCGCGGCGGCGGTGATCGGCGGCATCAGCCTGGACGGCGGCAAGGGCACCATGTTCGGCGCCCTGACCGGCGTCCTCCTCCTGGGCGTCGTACAGAACCTGCTCACCCTCGCCCAGGTGCCGTCGTTCTGGATCCAGGCCATCTACGGCGGCATCATCCTCGTCGCCCTCATGATCGCCCGTGTGACGACGGGCCGCGCCCAGGACTGACGCACCGTCCTCCCTCACCCTTACGAGAAAGGGCATCCGTGTCCGACGCCCCCGCCCGCATCACCGCGGTCGACACCCATGACATCCGCTTCCCCACCTCGCGCGAGCTGGACGGCTCCGACGCGATGAACCCGGACCCCGACTACTCGGCGGCCTACGTCGTCCTGCGCACCGACGCCGCCGACGGCCTGGAGGGGCACGGATTCACCTTCACCATCGGGCGGGGCAACGACGTCCAGGTCGCCGCGATCGACGCACTGCGGGGCCATGTGCTGGGCCGCGGGGTCGAGGAACTCTGCGCCGACCCCGGCTCGCTCTTCCGGGACCTGATCGCCGACAGCCAGCTGCGCTGGCTCGGCCCCGAGAAGGGCGTGATGCACATGGCGATCGGGGCCGTCGTCAACGCCGTCTGGGACCTCGCCGCCCGGCGCGCCGGCAAGCCGCTGTGGCAGCTGCTCGCCGACGCCGAACCCGAATGGCTGGTCCGCCAGATCGACTTCCGGTACATCACCGACGCGCTCACCCCCGAGGAGGCCCTCGGCCTGCTGAGACGGGGACGGGAGGGGGCCGACGAGCGCCGCGCCCGGCTCCTGGAGCGCGGCTACCCCGCCTACACCACCTCCCCGGGCTGGCTCGGCTACGACGACGACAAGCTCGGCCGGCTCGCCGCGCAGGCCGTCACCGACGGCTTCCGGCAGATCAAGCTGAAGGTCGGCGCCGACCTCGCGGACGACATCCGCCGCTGCCGGGTGGCCCGCGCGGTCGTCGGACCGGACGTACGCCTGGCGATCGACGCCAACCAGCGCTGGAACGTGGACGAGGCGATCCGCTGGACCCGCGCCCTCGCCGAGTTCGCCCCGTACTGGATCGAGGAACCCACCAGCCCCGACGACGTCCTCGGCCACGCCGCGATCCGCCGCGCGGTCGGCCCCGTGAAGGTCGCCACCGGCGAACACGTGCACAACCGGATCATGTTCAAGCAGATGCTCCAGGCCGGCGCCCTCGACATCGTGCAGATCGACGCCGCCCGCGTCGGCGGCGTCAACGAGAACCTCGCCATCCTGCTGCTCGCCGCCAGGTTCGGCGTCCCCGTCTGCCCGCACGCGGGCGGGGTCGGCCTGTGCGAACTCGTGCAGCACCTGTCGATGTTCGACTACCTGGCCGTCTCCGGCAGCACCGAGGACCGGGTCATCGAGTACGTCGACCACCTGCACGAACACTTCGTCACCCCGGTCGTCGTCCGCGACGGCCACTACACGGCACCCACCGCGCCCGGCTTCTCCGCCGCCATGCGCCCGGAGGCCCTCGCGCGCTACACCTTCCCCGACGGCACCTACTGGGCCGCCGACCCCGACACGCAGAAGGGACAGGCCGCATGGGCGACTTCACGGGCCTGAGGGCCCTGGTCACCGGCGGGGCCTCCGGCATCGGCCGGGCCACCGCCGACCTCCTCGCCGCCCGCGGCGCCCGGGTCGCCGTGCTCGACCTGGACCCGTCCACCGTGGCGGAGCCGCTCCTCGGGCTGCGCGCCGACGTCACCGACGACGCCTCGGTGCGCACGGCCGTCGCGGAGGCCGCCGAGACGCTGGGCGGACTGGACATCCTGGTGAACAACGCGGGCATCGGCGCCCAGGGCACCGTCGAGGACAACGACGACACCGAGTGGCGGCGCGTCTTCGACGTCAACGTCCTCGGCATGGTCCGCACCGCGCGCGCCTGCCTCCCCCATCTGCGCCGCGCCGCCACGGCCCGTCCGGGCACCGCGGCCATCGTCAACACCTGCTCCATCGCGGCCACCGCGGGCCTGCCGCAGCGCGCCCTGTACAGCGCCACCAAGGGCGCCGTGTACTCCCTGACCCTCGCCATGGCCGCCGACCACGTCCGCGAGGGCATCCGCGTGAACTGCGTCAACCCCGGTACGGCGGACACCCCGTGGATCGGGCGGCTGCTGGACGCGGCCCCGGACCCGGCCGCCGAACGCGCCGCCCTGGAGGCCCGCCAGCCCACCGGACGGCTCGTCTCCGCCGCCGAGGTCGCGGGCGCCATCGCCTACCTGGCCGGCCCCCTCTCCGGCGCCACCACCGGCACCGCGCTCGCCGTCGACGGCGGCATGCAGGGCCTCAGGCTCCGGCCGGCGGCGGACCGGTGAACACCCTGGGCCGCAGCGGCGTCGAGGTCACCTCCCTGGGCTTCGGCGCCGCTGCCCTCGGCAACCTCTACGCCCCGGTGAGCGACGAGCAGGCGCACACGGCGGTCCGGGCGGCCTGGCAGCGTGGCGTCCGCTACTTCGACACCGCCCCCCACTACGGCCTCGGCCGGTCCGAACGGCGCCTGGGCGCGGCCCTGCGGGAGTACGACCGCGCCCACTACACCCTCTCCACCAAGGTCGGCCGCCGCCTCGACCCGGCCGACGGCACCGGCGACGACCTGGCGAACGGCTTCGCCGTACCCGCCACCCACCGCCGCGTGTGGGACTTCACCGCCGACGGCATCCGCCGCACCCTGGAGGCGAGCCTGGCCCGCCTCGGCCTCGACCGCGTCGACGTCGTCTACCTCCACGACCCCGACGACCATGCCGAGCAGGCCTTCCGCGAGGGCTACCCGGCCCTGGAGAAGCTGCGCGCGGAGGGCGTGGTGGGTGCCATCGGGGCCGGAATGACCCAGGCGGAGATGCTCACCAGATTCGTCCGCGACACGGACGTCGACGTGGTGCTCTGCGCGGGCCGCTACACCCTGCTGGACCAGAGCGCGGCGACCGAGCTGCTGCCCGAGGCCGCCCGGCGCGGTGTGTCCGTCGTCATCGGCGGCGCCTTCAACTCCGGCCTGCTGGCGGATCCGGCGCCCGGGTCGACGTACGACTACACCGGTGCGACGCGCGAGTTGCTGGACCGCGCCCTGCGCCTCAAGGCGATCGCCGAGCGGCACGGCGCCACCCTGCGCGCCGCCGCCCTGGCCTTCTGCGCCGCGCACCCCGCCGTCGCGAGCGTCCTCGTCGGCGCCCGCTCCGCCGCCGAAGTCCACGACTGCGCCGACCAGTTCGCCGCGCCCGTCCCGGACGCCTTCTGGCGCGAGCTGCGCGACACCGGCCTGCTGCCCCCGGAGGAACCCTCATGAGAGTCGCCCTGCACACCAGGGTCCGCGCCGACCGCGTCGCCGAGTACGAGGCGGCCCACCGGGCGGTCCCGAAGGAACTCACCGACGCCATCCGCGCCGCCGGCGCCACGTCCTGGACCATCTGGCGCAGCCGTGCGGACCTCTTCCACGTGGTGGAGTGCGCGGACTACGCCCGCCTGCTCGCCGAGCTGGAGCGGCTCCCGGTCAACGTGGCCTGGCAGGCCCGGATGGCCGAGCTGTTCGACGTGGTGCACGACTACTCCGCCGAGGGCGCGGGCGCGACCCTGCCCGTCGTCTGGGAGCTGCCGTGACCGTCGACGCCCACCACCACGTCTGGGACCTGACCGTCCGCGACCAGGACTGGATCCAGGGCCCCGGACTCCAGCCGCTGCGACGGAACTTCACCGTCACCGACCTGGAACCCGAGGCCCGGGCCGCCGGAGTCGACCGTACCGTCCTGGTCCAGACGGTCACGGTGGTGGAGGAGACCCCGGAGTTCCTCGCCCTGGCCGCCGGGCACGACCTGATCGCCGGTGTCGTCGGCTGGACCGACCTCACCCGCCCCGACATCGCCGACGAGCTGTGCCGGCTGCGGGAACTCCCCGGCGGCGACCGTCTGAAGGGCATCCGGCACCAGGTCCAGGCCGAACCCGACCCCGAGTGGCTGCTGCGGCCCGACGTCCGGCGCGGCCTGACCGCCGTGGCCGACGCCGGACTGGTCTACGACCTGGTGGTCCTGCCGCACCAGCTCCCGGCGTGCGCGAAGGCGGCCGAGTCGCTGCCCCGGCTCACCTTCGTGCTCGACCACCTGGGGAAGCCGCCGATCGCCTCGGGGGCACGCGAACCCTGGACGACGCACCTGCGTGCCCTGGCCGCCCTCCCCAACACCGTCGCCAAGCTCTCCGGCCTGGTCACCGAGGCCGACCGCGCCGCCTGGACCACCGACGACCTGCGCCCGTACGCGGAGACCGCCCTGGAGACCTTCGGCCCCGGCCGCCTGATGTTCGGCTCCGACTGGCCCGTGTGCACACCGGCCGCGAGCTATGCGCGGGTGCACGAAGTCGCGGTCGAGCTGGCCGAGGGGCTCAGCACCGCCGAGCGCACGGCGCTGTTCGAGGGGACGGCGACACGCGTCTACGACCTCTGAACCGCCCCCGCCAGCCGCGTCGGCGGCAGAAAGTCCCGCACATACGTCCGCTCCCAGCACGCCCCCGTCTCCCGCAGCTCCCGCCAGCTCGTGTACCGGTACCGGAACAGCCGGGCCCGGACATAGCGGGGCGGGGTCTCCGGCGGGAACGGGGAGCGGCGGAGCAGTCTCAGCGTGTCCCGGTCGTTCTCCAGCAGGCGTTCCACCAGGCCGCCGAACCACTCCCCGGCGTAGGCGGGCGACAGCGCCGCGAACCACATCAGCCAGTCCAGGCGCAGATGGTAGGGGGCGAACTGGCGCGGCCAGTGCCGGGGATCGCCGGGCTTGCCCTTGAACGCGTACTCCCGCCAGTCCGAGTCCGCGCGCGGGGTGTCGTCCAGAGTGCCCTCGACCACCACCTCGTACCGGACCCGGCTGACGCTGCCGAACGCGCCGTAGGTGTTCACCAGGTGCAGCGGGTCGAAGGAGCGGTTCATCACCTGGCGGCGGGAGACCATGTTCAGCACCGGGTGGTAGCTCAGGCAGACCAGCAGCGCGGCGACCGCGAGCACCAGCACCTCGTACCAGAGCGGCGCGGGCGGCACCGCGGGCGCCGTCGTCGGCAGCCGCAGCGCGGACAGCGCCAGCACGATGGTGATCCAGTTCAGCCAGGAGAAGTTGCCGGAGAGCACCAGCCACAGCTGGGTGACGATCATCAGGGCGGCGGCGGCCGAGGCGATCGGCTGCGGGGTGAACAGCAGGACCGGTACGACCAGCTGGGTGACATGGTTGGCGGCCACCTCCACCCGGTGCAGCGGCCTCGGCAGATGGTGGAAGAACCAGCTCAGCGGGCCCGGCATCGGCTGGGTCTCGTGGTGGTAGTCCAGGCAGGTCAGCTTCCGCCAGCAGGCGTCTCCGCGCAGCTTGATCAGCCCGGCACCGAACTCCACCCGGAACAGGATCCAGCGCAGCAGGAACAGGACGACGACCGGGGGCGCCACCTCGTCGTTGCCGAGGAACGCGGCGAGGAATCCCGTCTCCAGGAGCAGCGACTCCCAGCCGAACGCGTACCACGTCTGGCCCACGTTGACGATGGACAGATACAGCGCCCACGGGACCAGCCACAGCAGGATCCCGGCCCACAGCGGCAGCGCCGAGTCTGCCCCGGCCAGCAGGGCCGCCGAGACCGCGCAGCCGGCCCAGGCGCAGACCGCGAAGAAGCGGTCGGAGTAGTGCAGCTGGAACAGGCTCGGGGCGCGCCGGAACCGTATCCGGGCCGTGAACTCGGGGATCGGCAGCATCCCGCGCTCGCCGAGCAGGGCCCGGAACTGCAGGGCGGCCGTCAGGAACCCGACCAGGTACACGGCGGCCAGAGCCCGCTGGAGGACCAGCCGGCTCAGCCAGTCGGCGGGTGAGGTGAACCAGTCCACGGCTGTGCCCGCCTTCCCGTGCGGCGGCACCGGCGCCGCTCTCGTCACGACAGTTCCCGAGTTGCCAGGCAAACCTGGGCAATGCCAACAATAGGGCGTAATCACCCACAGTGATGCGGAGTGTGCGGTGCGGATACCCACCCGAACCATGGTCGCGGCCTGCGCGCTCTCGGCGGCGCTCCTCGCCGCCGGCTGCGCGGGCACCGGCGTCAAGCAGGCCCGGGTGAGCGAGCCGGTCTACCTGCAGGCCGCCGTCGACCGGGGGCCCGAGCCCTTCACCGACTCCACGGTCACGGACACCCCGAGGCCCGAGTCCCCCCGGGTCACCGCCCGGGTCCAGTCCGGCGACGCCGAGGCGCCCATGCGCGCGGCGCGCACCCTGTCCGGGGCGACCCCCGGCCTGTACCGGGGCACCCCGCACGTCGCCGGCTGTGACGTCGAGCGGCACATCGGCTATCTGGCGGCGGACGAGGCCAAGGCCGATGCCTTCGCCGAGGCGGCCGGCGTCACCCGGTCGGCGCTCCCCGGCTATCTGCGCGGTCTGACCCCGGTCGTGCTCGGCGCCGACACCCGCGTCACCAACCACGCCTACCGGGACCGGCGGGCGGCCCGGTACCAGGCCGTCCTGCAGGCCGGCACCGCCGTCCTGGTCGACGACCGGGGCATGCCCCGGATGCGCTGCGCCTGCGGCAACCCGCTCGACACCCCCACGCCGACCCGTGGCGGGGCCGGTGCGCGCGGGGCCGCCTGGTCCGGCTACGAGCCGCACCAGGTGGTCGTGGTGACCCCGGCGCCCCGGGCCGTCACCAGCATCACGATCGTGGACGCGGAGACCCGTACCTGGATCGAGCGCCCGGTCGGCCACGACGTCCGCCGGGACCATGTGGTGCCCCCGCCGGCATCGGCCGCCGTCGACCCGACCCCCTCGGACACCGGGCCGCCGGTCAGCTCGCTACCGAGCCCGCAGGAGAGCCGGTCGGCGGCCGCCCCGGGCCGGACCGACACGTCGCCCGCCGTACCGGACCGTCGCAGCGATCTTCTGGACGGCGTCACGGGCCCCAGGGACGGGACCGGTGTGACCGCTGCGGCCGAGTCGCCGTCGCGTGATCCCGTCCGGGACCCGTCGGGCGTGTCCGAGCCCCCGGGCCTCCTGGACGGCGCCGGCCCGGTCCCGGCCGATTCGCCTGCTGTCCGGGCCGGTACGCCCGCCGTGCCGGACCGTCGGATCGATCCCGGGGAGGGCGGCGTCACGGGCCTCACGGACGGGACCGGTGTGACCGCTGCGGCCGAGTCGCCGTCGCGTGATCCTGTCCGGGACCCGTCGGGGGTGTCCGAGCCTCCGGGCCTCCTGGACGGCGCCGGCCCGGTCCCGGCCGATTCGCCTGCCGTCCGGGCCGGTACGCCCGCCGTGCCGGACCGTCGGAGCGATCCCGGGGAGGGCGGCGTCACGGGCCTCCCGGACGGGAGCGGTGTGACCGCCGCGGCCGAGTCGCCGTCGCGTGATCCCGTCCGGGACCCGTCCGGCGTGGCCGGGACCCCGGGCCTTCCGGACGGCGTCGGCCCGGTCCCGGTCGACTCGCCCGTCGTCCGGGACGACCCCGCCCCTCTCACGCCCCCTGACCGGGCCGCCTCCAGGCCCGGCACCCCGGCCGGTGAGTCCAGCGGCTGAGCCGGGGCCGGTCACCGCGACCGGGCGGCCGCCGAGCAAGTCGAAGAATCCGCCGGATCCTGGCAAGGTGGGCCCCATGGCCGATCGGGGAGCGAGCGTGTCACTCCCGGAGGACTGGCCCGCACACCCGGACCCGATCCTCGCGCTCAACCACATGGGCAGCTTCGACTGGGACCTGGACGCCGGACTGATGGACATGGACGCCCAGGCCTTCGAGGTGTTCGACCTGCTCCCCGAGGAGTTCGACGGGCGCCCGGAATCCCTGACCCTGCGGGTACCGCCGCCGGAGGCCGCCCGGCTCGACTCGGTGGTCGCCCGGGCCATCAAGGACGGCAGCGAGAACTACGGCGCCTACTTCCGCGTCCGCCGCCGCGACGGCACCCTGCGCTGGACGCACAGCCAGGGCTACATCCGGCGCGACGAGTCCGGCCGCCCGCGCCGGGTCGTCGGCATCGTCCGCGACGCCACCGAGGAGCTCGCCGACAGCACGGCCCGCAGCCTCCGGGCCGCGCAGGACGAGGCCTTCCGGCAGCAGACCAGCGTCGTCCAGGTCATCTCCGCCGCCCTCGCGCACGCCCGCAGCGTCCAGGACGTCATCGACGTCCTCAAGGACACCCACGGCATCCGCCATCTGGGCGCGGCCAGTCTGGTGATGGGCCTGGTGGAGGCGGGCCGGATCCGGCTGGTGGCCGAGGGCCCCGCGGGCAGCTTCGTGCCCGGGACCCGCGTCACCCGGATCGACGAGCCGTACCCGATGAGCGAGGTCGTGCGCACGCTCAGCCCCCGGTTCATCGAGTCCGCGGAGGAGTTCGCCGCCGGCTACCCGATCCTCTGGCCGTACATCACCGACCTGCACATCACCTCGGCCGCCTACCTCCCCCTGATCGCCCAGGCCCGCCCGATCGGCGCGATGGGCCTGCTCTACGACGACCGGCGCGGCTTCTCCGCCGAGGAGCGCGCCGTGCTGGTCGCGCTCGGCAGCAGCATCGCCCAGAGCCTGCAGCGGGCCATGCTCTACGAGCAGGAGAAGGACCTGGCGCAGGGCCTCCAGCAGGCCATGCTGCCCCGGACCATCCCCAGCGTGCGCGGCGCCGACATCGCGGTCCGCTACCGCTCGGCCGCCCTGGGCCGGGACATCGGCGGCGACTGGTACGACCTGATCCCGCTGCCCGGCGGCCGGGTCGGCGCGGTCATCGGGGACGTCCAGGGCCACGACACGCACGCGGCGGCCGTCATGGGCCAGCTGCGGATCGTGCTGCGCGCCTACGCCGCCGAAGGTCACACCCCGGCCACCGTGATGGCCCGCGCCTCGGTCTTCCTCCACGAACTCGACACCGACCGGTTCGCCACCTGCCTGTACGCCGAGGCCGACCTGTCCACCGGAGTCGTCCAGGTGGTGCGCGCCGGGCACATCGACCCCCTGATCCGGTACGGCGACGGCAGGTGCGCCCGGGTCCCCGTCGAGGGCGGGCTGCCGCTCGGCCTGTCCGCCGAGTTCGGCCGCCTGGAGTACCCCGTCGCCACCCTCGAACTCGACCCCGGCACCACCCTGCTGCTGTGCACCGACGGGCTGGTCGAGCAGCCCGGCATCGATCTGGACGACGGCATGCGCGGCCTCGTGACGGTCGTCCGCCAGGGCCCCGCCGAGGTGCGCGACCTCGCCGACCGGCTGATCCAGCTGGCCGAGGAGCGGGGCGGCGACGACGACGTGGCCCTGCTCCTGCTGCGCCGCCGTGCCCGGGAGGCCACGCGGGTCGGCGGCCGGCTCCAGCAGCATGTGGCCCCCGGCGACCCGGAGGCCCTCATCCAGGCCCGGCACATGATCCGCGCCGCGGTCCGCGGCTGGGGCGCCCGCGACCAGGCCGACGAGATCGAGCTGGTCGCGGACGAGCTGATCACCAACGCCCTCATCCACACCGAGGGCGCCGCGATCGTCACCCTGCGGGCCCTGGAGAGCACCCACCGCAGACTGCGCATCGAGGTCGAGGACTCCTCCAGCGCCCTGCCCCGGCGCCGTGACGCGGGGACGAGCGGAGTGTCCGGCCGCGGTCTGCTCCTCGTGGACCGGCTCGCCGACACCTGGGGCGTGGAGGCGCGGGGCAGCGGCAAGGCGGTGTGGTGCGAGTTCCGGCTGCCGTAGGCGGCGGCACCGGCGGGGCGTCGTCGGTACCGGATGGCACTCTGGACGTATGCCGGAACTGCCCGAGGTAGAAGCGCTGACGGACTTCCTCGCCGAGCACCTGGTCGGACTGCGGGTGGTGCGGGTGCTGCCCGTGGCGATCAGCGTCCTGAAGACGTACGACCCGCCGGTCACCACCCTGGAGGGCGCCGAGGTGACGGCCGTGCGGCGGTACGGCAAGTTCCTGGACATCGAGACCGACGGCGGGCTGCACCTGGTGACCCATCTGGCCCGCGCGGGCTGGCTCCAGTGGAGGGACCGGCTGCCGGACGGCCCGCCGAAGCCCGGCAAGGGCCCGCTGGCGCTGCGCGTGGCGCTGGAGACCGGCGAGGGCTTCGACCTGACCGAGGCCGGCACCCAGAAGCGCCTCGCCGTGTACGTCGTCCGCGACCCCCGGGAGGTGCCGGGCATCGCCCGCCTCGGCCCGGATCCGCTCGCCGACGACTTCGACGAGGACCGCTTCACCGCCCTGCTGGCGGACGAGCGGCGGCAGCTGAAGGGCGCCCTGCGCGACCAGTCGCTGATCGCGGGCGTCGGCAACGCCTACAGCGACGAGATCCTGCACGCCGCGAAGATGTCCCCGTTCAAGCTCGCCGCGACGCTCACCCCGGAGGAGACCCACCGTCTGTACGAGGCGCTGCGCGGCACGCTCACCGAGGCGGTGGAACGCTCCCGGGGCGTGGCGGCCGGCCGGCTGAAGGCGGAGAAGAAGACCGGCCTGCGCGTCCACGGCCGCACCGGCGAACCCTGCCCGGTGTGCGGCGACACCATCCGCGAGGTCTCCTTCAGCGACTCCTCGCTCCAGTACTGCCCGACCTGCCAGACGGGCGGCAGACCCCTGGCCGACCGTCGGCTGTCCCGCCTGCTGAAGTGAGCCCCGGACTCAGCGCTGACTGTTGCGGAACCCGATGACCACCGCTCCCCACCAGCACACCTGGGACACCAGTGCCGTGCCGGCGCCCCAGGCGAGCAGGCGCGGCGGGACGGACCCGGTGCGCTGTGCCCGTATCCGCCGGGTGAGCAGTCCGGCCTGCAGTCCGTTGAGGGTGAGCGCGAGGACCAGGCCGAGCTTGATCCGGGTGAGGGGGGCGCCGAGGTCGGGGTGGAGCAGGACGCCGCTGGCCACCAGCCCGGCCAGCCCGGCCCAGATCGGCGCGTGCAGCCGGCCGGCTCCGCTGAGCGCGTCCGCCAGGGAGGCCCGGCCGGTCAGCCACAGCAGGGCGTGGTAGTCGGCGGCCAGGACGGCGCCGAAGCCGAGCACCAGGGAGGCCAGGTGCACGAAGAGCGCCGCGGTGTGCAG
Organism: Streptomyces sp. NPDC046727; assembly: GCF_040645635.1. Classification (NCBI taxonomy): domain Bacteria; kingdom Bacillati; phylum Actinomycetota; class Actinomycetes; order Kitasatosporales; family Streptomycetaceae; genus Streptomyces; species Streptomyces sp. NPDC046727. Next base: position 275,873 of record NZ_JBEYYR010000004.1, on the reverse strand, counting down.
GGTGGCGTCCACCCGGAGGTGCAGCGAGATCCAGGCACAGGCCGAGAGGCTCAGACAGACGCCCACCGCGGCGGCCGTCACCGTCCACCAGGTGTCGTACAGGCCGAGCCGTGACATGGAGGCGGCCTGCGGGGACACGGGGGGCTCGGGGTGCACGGACACGGACTGCTCCTAGAGGATTCACAGAAAAACTCAGGCAAGGCTTACCTAATGTGAATCTTGGGTCAAGTCCTGGAGGCGTTACCGTGCCTCTACCGTGACCAGCCGCTTTCCGCCGTCCGTGCGCACCTCGTACCGGTCGATCTGGTCCGGGTGCAGCGCGGCGGCGCCCATCGCGGTGGTGGGCCGGGTGCCGTCGCCGGCGCTGGTCCAGCCCGCGACGACCTGCTCCGTGCCGTCGCTGCCGACCGCGACCAGCCGGCAGGTGTGCGCCCCGGAGCCGTCCTTGACCTCCAGCCGCAGGTCGCTGCCCCACTCCGCGTCCGCGGAGGTGACCCGAGCCCACACCCCGGTGTGCGGATCGGTCGCCGTGGTGACGTGCGCGGCCGGGTCCGTATGGCCGGCGGAGGCCACGATCCCGGGGCCGGCCACGGCCAGCACCACGGAGGCGGCCAGGCCGTACAGCAGCCTGCGGCGCCGTGCCCGGTGCCGGTGCGCCAGCTCGCCGAGCAGCCGGTCCAGCAGCCGGGGACCGGGCTGTGTCATGGGGTGCACAAAGCGCGGCGTGGCCCGGCGGTACAGCATCAACTGCCGGGTCGTGGGCCCGAATTCGGTCACGTGTGCCGCGCACTGAGGGCACTCCATGAGGTGGTCCTCGAAGCGGAATGCCTCCGCCTCGTTCAGCACGCCGAGCGCGTACGCGCCGACGTCGCGATGCCGTTCCAGGGACCTCATGCCGAATCCTCGTGCCGATGGGTGCGGGTGGGGTTACTCCTTGCTCCCACCCGTACGCAGCCGACCGCCGAATCACTCAAGCCGCGCGCAGAATCGCGGACAAGAGATTCGGAGCGGCCCGGCTCGCGGATTGGTGTGAATTCCAGAAGATTCAGAAGAGGTGGATCGCGAGGTGCCCGAGCGGCAGCCCGAGCCGCCAGGCCGGTGTCCACACCTTCGGCCCGTCGTCCTCCCCGAGCACCGCCCCGCCGCCCGGCACCGCGTCCAGGTCCGGCGCGAGCAGCTCCGTCTCCTCCAGCCAGCGCCAGGCCTCGGCCGCAAGCGAAAGGTCGGGAGAGGGGGCGCCGGAGGAGGCCGCCCGCTCGGTCAGCTCGGCCATCCGGGCCCGCACCCAGTCCTGCCACGGCTGGTCGTAGGCGGTCAGCGACAGCCAGTTCTCCAGCTGGGAGATCACCCGGATGCCGGACAGCTCCCCGTCGGTGTCGGACAGGAAGACGGTCAGCGCCAGCGCGTCCCGGCCGGCCCGGAACTCGAAGGACGTCGGCGGCATCAGATCGCCGGTGCGCAGCAGCTCGTCGGCGATGTACTCGGCGTACAACCAGGCCATGGGGACGGACAATTCACCGCCGTCGGTGCCGTCCGTGCTCTCGTGCCCTCTGTGCAGCATCCCTTCCCTGCCCTTCCTCCGGTGCGTGCGCGTCGCCCGTACCCCCGGGCACCGCCCTCGCCCGGAACGCGGATGAGGACAGCCCATTGCCCGAACGGGGGCTACAGCAAGGCGCTTTACCGAGGTTTGACCCGGCTTCCGGTTTCACCGCAGGTCGGCCGTATAACCCGGAAGGACCCGGCGCAGGGCGCGCAGCGCGTAGTACGCGCGGGATTTCACGGTACCGGGTGGAATCCCCAGGGTCTGCGCCGCTTCCGCCACACTGGCCCCAAGGAAATACACGAGTATCAGCACGTCACGGTGCTCGGGCGTGAGTGTCTTCACAGCCTCCCGGACGTCGAGCATCGCCGCGGCCCGCTCGGCGTGATCGGCGGTCACCCGCGCGTTCTCGGGGACCTCGGCGCCGACCTCGGGCGGCCGGGCCTGCCGGGCCCGCTGGGCGTCGATCGCGAGCCGCCGGGCCACGGTGAGCAGCCAGGGCCGTACGGAGTCGAAGTCATCGGCGTGCAGTGCCTCGGGGTGCTGCCAGGCGCGCACCAGGGTCTCCTGGACGAGATCCTCGGCGCGCTGCCGGTCGCCGTCGCAGAGCCTGAGCAGCAGGGCGAACAGGGGGCCGCCGTGCTCGCGCTGGAGCGTGGCCAGCTCGTGCTCGGCGGTCGTCGTCCCGGGGGTGAGTGAGGTTCCGGCCGTCATGGCCGTATGGCAGCGCAGGGCGCGGCCGGGGGACAGGGCGCGGACCGGGCTGTGCGACGGACGGTCGATCGCGTCGGCGAACGGTCGGACGAGCGGTACGCCGGGGCACCGGACGGGCTAATGACGCCACCCGGGTTGTTTATTCGGTTCATCAGATTCATACCCATATGCCCGTCACGGCTTTGTGTGTATATACGACAATCCTGGGGTGAGTTGATGATCGGACGCAGACAGCAGGTGGCCCTCGTCCTGACCGCCGTCCTCGCGGCCGGGGCCGCCTGCCAGAACCAGAACCGGAAAGAGGAGTCCGGCGCACAGGGCAACCCGGCGCCGTCCGCCGGCGGCGGCTTCACCCTCATCGCCTCCGGAGACGTCCTGCCGCACACCTCCGTCATCGAACGGGCCTCCTACGACGCCGGCGGCGTCGGCCACGACTTCCGTCCCATGCTCGCCGGGGTCCAACCGGTCGTCTCCCGCGCCGACCTGGCCCTGTGTCACATGGAGACCGTCTACGGCGCCGACGGCGACTACTCCGGCTACCCCGTCTTCAAGTCCCCGCCGCAGATCGCCGACGCCCTCGTCGCGACCGGCTACGACGGCTGCTCCACCGCCTCCAACCACGCCCTGGACGACGGCGCCGCCGGCATCCGGCGCACCCTGGACGCCATGGACAAGGCCGGCCTGCGGCACGCCGGAACCGCCCGCAGCGAGGCCGAGGCCCGCTCGGTCACCCTCCTCCGGGCGGGCCAGGCCAAGATCGCCCACCTGGCGTACACCTACGGCACCAACGACATCCCGCTGCCCGCCGGACAGCCCTGGGCGGTCAACCTCATCGACGCCGACCGGATGATCGCCGACGCCCGCGCGGCCCGGCAGGGCGGTGCCGACGTCGTCGTGGTCTCCGTGCACTGGGGCACCGAATGGCAGGACGAACCCGACCGGATGCAGCTCACCCTCGCCCAGCAGCTCACCGCCTCGGCCACGAACGGCCACCCGGACATCGACCTGATCCTCGGCACCCACGCCCACATCCCGCAGGCGTACGAGAAGGTCAACGGCACCTGGGTGATCTACGGGATGGGCGACCAGATCGCCGGCCAGATGTACAACGGCGAGGGCGTCCAGGACCCGCGCGGCAACCAGTCCACCCTCGGCCGCTTCACCTTCGACCCGCCCGCCCGTCCGGGCGATCCCTGGCGGGTGAGCAAGGCCGAGTTCATCCCGCAGCTGTACGACCTCGACGCCGGGCGGGTGCTCAACCTCAACCACGCCATCGCCGAGGGCGCCGCGCTGGAGGCGGTGCGCGACCGGATCCAGAAGGTGGTCCTCAGCCGCGGCGCCGCCCAGGACGGCCTGGTCATGGGGGAGTGATCAGCGCGTGATCACTCGGCGGGCCGCCGTTCGGCCAGGACGGACCGCTTGTAGGAGTAGCCGAAGTAGATCGCACAGCCGATCGCGAACCACACCGCGAACCGCACCCAGGTCTGCCACTGCAGGAACGTGATCAGCCAGACCGAGAAGACGACACCCAGCGCGGGCACGACCGGCATCCCCGGCGTCCGGAAGGTGCGCGGCAGCTCGGGCTGCCGGTAGCGCAGCACGATCACCGCCGCGCACACCACCACGAACGCCAGCAGGATGCCGATGTTGGTCAGCTCGGCCGCCTCGGCGATCGGGATGAACCCGGCGATCACCGCGGACGCCACACCGACGATCCAGGTCACCCGGGTCGGCACGTGCCGCGTCGGGTGCGTCTTGGCGAACCACCTGGGCAACAGCCCGTCACGGGACATCGAGAACCACACCCGGGTCACGCCCAGCATGAACGTGAACATCACCGTGAGGATGCCGATGATCGCACCGACCGCGATCACGTCCGCCAGCGCGTCGAGGCCCACCGACTTGAACGCCGTGGAGAAGCCGCTCTCCTTGTCGATGTCCTTGTAGTTCTGCATGCCCGTCAGCACCAGACAGGCCGCCACGTACAGCACCATGGAGATCGCCAGCGAGTAGATGATCGCCTTCGGCATGTGCCGCTGGGCGTCCTTCGACTCCTCGGCCGCCGTCGACATCGCGTCGTAGCCGAACACCGCGAAGAACACCGTCGCGGCACCCGTGAACGCCCCGCTGACCCCGTACGGGAAGAACGGGTGGTAGTTCGCGGTGCTGATGTGGAACACACCCACCCCGATCACCAGCAGCACCACCAGCACCTTCAGGGCGACCACGAACGTCTCGAAGCGGGCCGCGCTGCGCATGCCCAGGTTCAGCAGCCAGGCGATCAGCAGGCAGAGCACGGCCGCGAACAGATCGACCCGGTGCCCGCTCCCGGTGCCGGGCGCCCCCAGCATCCACTGCGGCAGACGGGCGCCCATCGCCTCGACCAGGAAGCCGAAGTAGCCCGAGATGCCGATGGCCACCACGGCCACGATCGCGGTGTACTCCAGCAGCAGGTCCCAGCCGATGAACCAGCCGGCGAACTCCCCGAGCACCGCGTACCCGTACGTGTAGGCCGACCCCGCCTTCGGGATCATCCCCGCGAACTCGGCGTACGACAGCGCCGCGCACGCGCTCGCGACACCGGCGATCAGGAAGGACACCAGCACCGCGGGCCCGGCCGTGCCGTTCGCCACCGTGCCGGCCAGCGTGAAGATGCCGGCGCCGATGATGCCGCCCACGCCGATCGCGGTCAGCTGCCAGAGCCCCAGCGATCTGTCCAGCCGGGTGCCCTCGGTGACCTCCGTCTCCTCGATGTGCTCGATGGGTTTGCGGCGGAGAATCCCCTCACCCGCGCGGAGCCTGTTCATGCGCCTCACCTCTTCACCGGCGGCAAACGGCTGACGGCGGATCATGATGGCTCAGCGCGGTGCCTCAGGGAAGACGCCACGCACGGCCCAGGCCGGTGTCCATGTCCGGGCGGCCGGCCGGGCCGGCCGCCGGGCGGCGAGATGGGCGTGCAGCGCGGCGAGCCCCGGATGGGCGTTGGCCGCGGCCCAGACCAGGGAGTGCGGGTACACCGGCGTCGGGTCGGTGAGCGGGATGCGCCGCAGATCGTGCCCGGCGGGCCGGACGAGCCGGGTCTGCTCGCCGACGAAGGTGGCGAGCGAGGAGGAGCCGGCGATCGCGTCGAGGAGCGGCTCCGTGCCGAAGTCGGGGCCGGCCGAGTCGATGGTCAGCCCGAACTCGGCGGCGAGGGCCGCGTAGTAGGCCGCCCACTCGGTGCCGTCCACGATGCCCGGCATCCAGATCCGGTGCCCGGCCAGCCGCGCCGGCGTCACCGACCGGGCCCCGGCGAGGGGATGCCGGGGGCCGGTGACCAGCTGCACCGGCTCGTCCAGCACCCGGGCGGCCCGCAGCCCCGCGGGAAGCCGGGTGGTGACCGCGCGGAAGGTCGCGTCGATCGTGCCCGCCCGCACCGCGGCCACGGCCGTGCTCGCGTCGAAGAGCGTCACCACGTCGAGCGCCGTGCCGGGCTGCGCCTCATGGAAGGAGCGCAGCAGGGCCGCGGGCGCCAGCCGGGCCCCGAGCACGCCGCCAGCAGCTCCCGCGCGTGCGGCAGGAACGCCTGCCCGTCGATGGTCGGCTCCGCCCCCCCCCCGCGCGGTCCGGGTGAACAGCCGCGCCCCGAGGTCCTTCTCCAGGGCCGCGATCCGCTTGGACACGGCCTGCTGGGTGATGCCGAGGACGGCCGACGCCTGGCCGGTGGTCTTTCGGTTGTTTGCGCCGAGCCCCGCCCGCTGGCTTTCATGTCCGGGGTCGACAGACGGTTGTGCGGGAAACGGGGGCGGCAGTGAAGCTGGGGCGGCAGTTCGGATGGCTGTGGGCCGCGTACTCCGTCAGTGCCGTCGGCACCTGGCTGGCCTTCGACGCCTTCGCGCTGATCGCCGTCCTCGTGCTGCACGCCGGATCCGCCGAGGTGGCGCTGCTCGCCTCCACCGGACCGGCCGTCGGCGCCGTGGCCGCCGTCCCCCTCGGACCCTGGATCGAGTTCCGCCGCAAGCGGCCGGTGATGATCGCGGCCGACCTGGTGCGCTGCGCCGCGCTGCTCACCCTGCCGGCCGCCTACGCGCTCGGCATGCTCGGCTTCGGGCAGCTGCTGGCCGTCTCCGTGGTCGTCGCGGCGGCCGACATCACCTTCACCGCCGCCTCCGGCGCCCACCTCAAGGCACTCGTGCCGCCCGCCGGACTGCTCACCGCCACCAGCAGGTTCGAGTCCACCACCTGGACCGCCACCGTGCTCGGGCCCCCGCTCGGCGGCGCCGCGGTCGGCCTGCTCGGGCCGCTGACGACGGTGGCCGCCGACGCCCTCAGCTATCTGCTGTCCGCCCTCGGCATCCGGGCCATCGGCACCGACGAACCCCGCCCCGCCCGCCGCCCCGCCGCCTTCCGCGCCGGTGACCTGCTCGACGGCTGGCGGCACCTGCTCACCAGCCCCGCCCTGGGCCCGCTGTTCCTCAACGGGATGCTGGTCAACGCCCTGATCATGGCCGGCTCGCCGGTGCTCGCGGTGTTCATGCTCGGCCCGCTCGGCTTCGCGCCCTGGCAGTACGGCCTCGCCTTCGCGGTGCCCTGCCTCGGCGGCCTGCTCGGCTCCCGGCTGGCCCGCCCGCTGGCCGCCCGCCACGGCCGCCGCCGGGTGCTGCTGACGACCGGTGTGCTGCGCGCCTGCTGGCCCGTCGGGCTCGCCTTCGTCCGCCCCGGCGTCCCCGGCCTGCTGCTGGTGATGGCGGTCGAAGCCGGCCTGATCACCTGCGCGGGCATGTACAGCTCCGTCCTCGCCGCCGAGCGCCTCGAACTGACCCCGGCCGACCGGGTGGCCCGTACCCTCGCCGCCTGGTCGGTCACCGGAAAGGCGGTCACCGCCGTGGTGACCGCGCTGTGGGGCCTGCTGGCCGCCCTCACCGGCCCGCGCACCGCGCTCGCCGTGGCCGGGGTGCTGCTGCTTGCGACCCCGGTGCTGCTGTGGCGGCCTACGGTACGACGGTCACCGGCCAGCGCCCCGCCTTCACCAGCCGGATCGCGACCGAGCCGATGATCCGGTGCCCGGCCTGCTCCGACGCACCCACCACCACCGCGTCCGCCTTCAGCTCGTCCGCCGCCTTCACCAGCCCGTTGTAGGGATCGCCGCGGAAGGTGTGGAACTCCCAGCGCACCTCGAACATCCCCTTGACCCGCTCGGCGGCCTCCCGGATCTGCGCGAGCAGGTCCGCGGCGATCTCGTCGGTCGTCTCCGCCACCGGCGCCCCGAGCGCCGCACCGGCCGCGAGCACCGGCTGCACGTACACCACGGCCAGCAGCGCCCGCTGCCGCCGGGCCAGACCGCCCGCGTAGGCGGCGGCACGCATCGAGGAGTCGGAGCCGTCCACACCGACCACGATGACCTTCGGGCCGTCCGTGCCCAGCTCGAACTGGTGCGAGTGCGAGGCGTCCTCGTGCTGTTCCGTCACGGCCCGAGGCTATCGGAAGCGGCGGCTCCGTCCGGCGGGCGGCCCGCTCGACGGGCGGGCCGCCCGGCCCCTTCCTACAGTCGGAACCATGACCGGCACCGCGGAGCCCGCCGCACGGAAGGACACCACGGCTTCGATACGCCCGCCCGCCGGCGGGCGCCTCGGCTGGGTCCCGGAGGCCTTCGCCGCTCTCTTCGCCGCGCTCGGCCTGCTGTGCGCCCTGCTGGCGGTCATCGCCCCGCTGCGCCGCCCGCTCCGCCCGGTCGCCCGCGCCCTCGACCTGCTGCTGGTCCCCGTCAGCGCCAACCTCGCCTACGCCGTCTTCCTGTTCCTGCTGGCCGGCGCCACCGCCGCCCGCAAGAAGATCGCCTGGTGGCTGGTCGTCGTCTACCTCGGCCTGCTCGTCCTCACCGACGCGCTCGGCGTGGCCGTCGGCCTGTACGCCGCGTCGCTGCCGTCCCTGGTGCTGTGCGCCCTGCTGCTGCTCCTGCTGATCGTGGCCCGCGGGGAGTTCTACGCCGCCTCCCGCCGCGGGGCCGTGTGGCGGGCCCTCGCCGTGCTGCTGGCCGGGCTGGCCGTGGCGATCCTGCTCGGCTGGGGCCTGCTGCAGCTCTTCCCGGGCACGCTCCCGGCCGGCCAGCACCTGGCCTGGGCGGCCGACCGGGTGTGCGGCGGGCTGGTCTCGGCCCGCTCCTTCGACGGCCTCCCACCGCGCCAGGTCACCTTCGTGCTCGGCCTGCTCGGCGCGCTCGCCCTGCTCAACGCCGCCGCCGCCCTCTTCCGTTCGCAGCGCCTGGAAGCCGCCCTGCACGGCGACGAGGAGGCCCGCATCCGCGCCCTGCTCAAGACGTACGGCGAGCGGGACTCCCTCGGCTACTTCGCCACCCGGCGCGACAAGGCCGTCGTCTTCTCGCCCAGCGGCAAGGCGGCCGTCACCTACCGCGTCGAGGCCGGCGTGTGCCTGGCCAGCGGCGACCCCGTCGGCGACCCCGAGGCCTGGCCGCACGCCGTCGACACATGGCTGGACATGGCCCGCCGGTACGCCTGGGCACCCGCCGTGATGGGCGCCTCCGAGGCCGGCGCCCGCGCCTACGCCCGCGCCGGCCTCGGCGCCCTCCAGCTCGGCGACGAGGCCATCGTGCATGTGGCCTCCTTCGACCTGGGCGGCCGGGACATGCGCGTCACCCGGCAGGCCGTCAACCGGGTCCGCCGCACCGGGGCCGTCTGCCGGATCCGCCGGCACGCCGCCCTCACCGAACGGGAGATGGAGGAGATCGTCGACAAGGCCGACGCCTGGCGGGACACCGAGACCGAGCGCGGCTTCTCCATGGCCCTGGACCGGCTCGGCGACCCCGCCGACGGCGACTGCCTCCTCGTGGAGGCCCTCGGCGACGACGGCCGGCTGCTCGCGCTGCTCTCCTTCGTGCCCTGGGGCGGCGACGGCATCTCCCTGGACCTGATGCGCCGTGACCGGGCCGCCCCCAACGGCGTGATGGAGTTCATGGCCGCCGAACTGTGCGCCGCCGCGCCCAAGCTGGGCGTGCGCCGGATCTCCCTCAACTTCGCCGTCTTCCGCTCCGTCTTCGAGGAGGGCGCCCGCATCGGCGCGGGGCCGGTCCTCCGGCTCTGGCGCCGGCTGCTGCTGTTCTTCTCCCGCTGGTGGCAGCTGGAGGCCCTGTACCGCTCCAACGCCAAGTACCACCCCGAGTGGTACCCGCGCTTCATCTGCTACGGCGACGCCGCCTCCCTCGCCCGCATCGGCCTCGCCTCCGGCATCGCCGAAGGCTTCGTCTCCGTACCGTCGTTGCGCAAACTCTGGGGAAAGGGGCACCCGAGGACCGGACAGCGGCCCGCCGCCACGGCGGGCCCGCCGTCCGTGCCGGTGCCCGGCCTCGGCGGAGGGGAGGAGGCCGGGCCGGCCGCCCCGGACGCGGGCCTGCCCGACCAGGTCCGCGTCCGCTACCGCACCCTCGACCGGCTGCGCGCCACCGGCACCGACCCCTACCCCGTGGGCGTCCCCGCGCCCACCCATGCGCTCGCCGACATCCCGCCCGGCGAGCACGTCACGGTGGCCGGACGCGTCATGCTGGTCCGCGACTTCGGCGGCATCGTCTTCGCCGTGCTGCGCGACTGGTCCGGCGACCACCAGATCGCCCTCACCCGAGACGGCTCCGGCCCGGCACTCGACCGGTTCACCGCCGACACGGACATCGGCGACCACATCACCGTCACCGGCCACGCCCGGCCGAGCGACCGGGGCGAACCCACCGTCTTCGTCACCTCCTGGCAGCTCACCGGCAAATGCCTGCACCCCCTGCCCGACAAGCGCCGCGGCCTCACCGACCCCGAGGCCAAGGTCCGCCGCCGCCACCTGGACCTGATCACCGGCCCCGACGCCCGCGCCGTCGTCCGCGCCCGCTCCACCGCCGTACAGGCCCTGCGCCAGGGCCTGCTGGACCGCGGCTACCTGGAGGTCGAGACCCCGATGCTCCAGCAGATCCACGGCGGCGCCAACGCCCGCCCCTTCACCACCCACATCAACGCCTACGACCTCGACCTCTACCTGCGCATCGCCCCCGAGCTGTATCTGAAGCGGCTGTGCGTCGGCGGCCTGGAGAAGGTCTTCGAGCTGGGCCGCACCTTCCGCAACGAGGGCGTCTCCTACAAGCACAACCCCGAGTTCACGATGCTGGAGGCCTACCAGGCGCACGCCGACTACGACGTCATGCTCGACCTCGCCCGCGAGCTGATCCAGGGCGCCGCCACCGCCGTCTTCGGCTCCCCGGTGGCCCGCAAGGACGCGGTGGAGTACGACATCTCCGGGACCTGGCCGGTGAAGACCGTGTACGGGGCGCTCTCCGAGGTGCTCGGGGAGGAGATCGGCCCCGGCACCGAACTGCTGCGGCTGCACCGGCTGTGCGACCGCACCGGAGTGCCGTACATCGCCGACGACGGGCCCGGTGACGTCGTGCTGGAGATGTACGAGCGGCTGGTCGAGCACCGGACCGGACCGCCGACCTTCTACAAGGACTTCCCGACCGACGTCTCCCCGCTGACCCGGCAGCACCGCACCGACCCGCGGCTCGCCGAACGCTGGGACCTCGTCGCCTTCGGCACCGAACTCGGCACCGCCTACTCGGAGCTGACCGACCCCGTCGAACAGCGCCGCCGGCTCACCGAGCAGTCGCTGCTGGCCGCCGGCGGCGACCCGGAGGCCATGGAACTGGACGAGGACTTCCTCCAGGCCCTCGCCTACGCCATGCCCCCGACCGGCGGCCTCGGCCTCGGCGTCGACCGGATCGTCATGTTCCTCACCGGCCTGACGATCCGCGAGACGCTCCCGTTCCCGCTCGTGCGCCGCCGCTGAGAGATCCCGTCACTCCGCTGTCCGGGTGCATTCCCGCCGCCGCACGGTGCCGTTGTGGTGCGCCGGAGCCTGCCGGGGCGACTGATGAGTCATGCAGAAGGATCAGTTGTTCACGCGGCGCCGGATGCTCCTCTCCGGTGCCGCCGCCCTGGGAGCCGCGGGCACCGCCGGCGCCGTCCTTGCGGAGGTCGGCGAGGAGACCCCCCGAACCGCCGCGGCACCCGCCGCAGGCCCGCAGGCCCGCCAGGCTCTCAAGCCCTCCTCCTTCCGGCTCCAGCCGCTCACCGGATACGGGCCGCCGCGCGCCGCGCCCCGCAAGCTCAAGGTGCGCGAGGAGCCCATCCTGCAGATCTCCGGACGCGGCCGGCGGATGGTGCTGACCTTCGACGACGGCCCCCACCCGGACTACACCCCGCACATCCTGGACACCCTCGCCAGGTACGACGTCCGGGCGATGTTCTTCGTGTGCGGGGAGTGCGTCGCCGACAACAGGGAACTGCTGGCCCGCATGGCCGACGCGGGTCATGTCGTCGGCAACCACACCTGGACGCACCCGCTGCTGACGACCCTGCGCCGCAAGGAGATCCGCTCCGAGATGGAGCGCACCAGCGATGTCATCCAGGACGCCTACGGCGAGCGCCCCCAGTGGTTCCGCGCCCCCTACGGCGCCTGGAACCGCGCCACGTTCCAGCTGGGCGCCGAGATGGGCATGGAGCCGCTGGCCTGGACCGTGGACACCACCGACTGGATGGAGCCCGGCACCCGCACCATCATCGACCAGGTGGAGAACGGAGCCGCCCCCGGCGTCGTGGTGCTCTCCCACGACGCCGGGGGCGACCGCTCGCAGACCGTCCGCGCGATCCGGGAATGGCTCCCGTATCTGCTCGACTCCGGATATCACCTCACCGTGCCGCGCCGCCGAGTGTGACGATTCCCGCCCGTTCCCGCGCGTTCCCGGCCGTTCCCCGTCCTTCGCCCGCCGGGCCACGGAGGTTCACATGACCCCGACCAGGCGGGCGAAGACGACGACATTCCCTTCGTAGCCGTTCTGCTTCGAGAAACCGCCGCCGCAGGTGATGACCCGGAGTTCCGGTGTGCCCTTCGAGCCGTACACCCGGTCGCCGGGGAAATTGTTCTTCTCGAAGACCTCGATGCCGTAGATCTCGAACACCGCGGTCTTTCCGTCCTGGCGCGAGACCTCGACCTGGTTTCCCTTCTTCAGCGCGCCGAGGCCGTAGAACACGGCGGGGCCCTGCTTGTTGTCGACATGGCCGACGACGACCGCGGTGCCCTTCTCGCCAGGGGAGACGGCGCCGGTGAACCAGCCGGCCAGGTTGGGGTTGTCCGGTGGCGGCGCGGCGACCCAGCCGTCCGTGTCCAGGCCGACCGGCACGACGGGCGCGTCCACCTGGATCGCGGGGATCCGGACCCGGGCCACGGGGGAGAACGGCAGCGAGGCGGGCGCGGGCGCGAAGCTGCCCAGGGTGGCGCGGGCGTCCGGGGCCGCGGCCGAGGCGGGCTGCGGCGGGCCGACGTCGAACTCCCCCGAACCGTTCCGGATGAGCGCCAGACCGGTCAGCAGAACGAGCGCTATCACGCCCCACGGCGCGCGCTTCCTCCGCCGCTCCTCCTCCTCGGCAAGCTCGGCCAGCTTGGACGCAGACATTCGCCTTCCCCTTTCGACGCGGTCGTCGCCACGTCCATCGCGCATGGGAAAACGCTAAATCCCGCGCGCGCGAAGGGCGACGGGGTGATCGGCGAACGGGTGGCCCGACGACCGTTCGGTGCGCCATCCGAGTTGCCGTTCCCAGGAATTTTCTGACGGTCCGTGACCTGCGGCAATATCCGATTGTGTGGTTTTCTGTCGGCGTGTCGGATCACCAGGACGGACCATTCTCGACATGCGGGCGTGTTCCGCGAGTCTGAGGGTCGTTCCGGGAGGTGTTTCCTCGCCGATCCACCGGGGACGGGACCCGGTGACCTCCCGCGGAGGATCACATGCGCAACCAACGTGCCCTGGCGGCGGCCTGCACCACGGTCGCCGTGCTCGGGCTCGCCGCCCCCGTGGCCGTCGCGGACGGCATGGGCAATGGGGGCGGTCCGAGCAACACCGACACCACAGTCATCGTCCCCGGTACCGGCAACATCGGCACCTTCAGCGGGAACGGTGTCTTCCCCGGCAACGGCAACTTCAACGGCAATGGCAACTTCAACGGCAACGGCAATGGCAACTTCAACGGCAACGGCCGCTTCCCCGGCAACGGGAACGGCAACTTCAACGGGAACGGGAACGGCCGTGGGGGCGACGGCTTCAACAACGGCCGTGGGGGCGAGGGCAACGGGAACGGCCGCGGCGGTGAAGGCTTCGGGAACGGCCGTGGGGGCGAGGGCAACGGTCGTGGGGGCGAGGGCAACGGCCGTGGGGGCGAAGGAAACCGAGGCAACGACTTCGGTCGCGGGGACGACTTCGGAGGCGAGGGCCGTGGGGACCACTTCGGCAACAGCCGCGACATCTTCGTCACGCCCGACGTCGTCTCCGCCGGAGGCCGCCTCACCGTCATCGTCAACGGCTGCCGAAGCGGCACGGCGAGTTCCGACGCCTTCGGCACCATCCCGCTGGAGCCGTTCCGTGACGACACCGCCCGGGGTGTCGCCATCGTCGACCGCGACGCCCGCCGCGGCCGGTACGACGTCACCGTCCGCTGCGACGGCCGCACCCTGACCCGCCGGGACGCCTTCACCGTGCTCGGCGGCGTCAACGGCGGTATCGGCGGCAGCAGGACCGGCGGCGCCACGCCCACCGACATGGTCATCGGCGGCAGCCTGGTGGCCGCGGCCGTGATCGGGGGAGGTGTCTTCTGGCTGCGTCGCCGGAACGAGAAGCGTGTCTGAACCCCTGGGCCCGCCACCGAGTCCGCCGGATCCGTCCTCGCGACCGGGCACCGCACGACGACGACAGGCCCTCGCCCCGGTCCCGTGCGGAAGCGGAGGCGAAGGCCTGCCATGGCCGCCGGCCCGGAGGGGCAGGCGGTCGGGGAACTATCCGGTGACGCCCGGGAACAGACTGAGGAACGGCTCCGCGTTCACCGCGATGCCCCGGCTGAACGGCGCGTCGAAGTCCCAGATGAGGAACAGCATGAAGGCGATGGTCGCGGAGAACAGACCGGCCAGGAGCAGTTCCCGTCTGGTGCGCCGGATCTGCAGCGCGAACACCATCCCGATGGTGACCAGCCCGCCGGTGATCAGCCCCCACCACACGACCGGCGGCATGGTCGGCCCGGTGGAGTCGGCACGCGCGTTGCGCGCCTGGTCGGCGGCGGCCAGCTGGTCCAGGAGCGGCTGGTAGGCCTGCGCCTCGAAATCGTTCTTCGGCCGGTAGTCGGTGACGTCCGCCCGGACCTTCCCCAGCAGCTCGGTGCCACGGTCCGTGACCTGCTCGTCGTCCGCCATCCTCCGCCACTCGGTGTGGACGACGTAACCGACGTAGGTGTCCACGTCGTCCCGGATACGGTCACGGACGTCCGGCGGGTACACCCGGACCCGCTCGGAGATCTCGTGCAGCGCCTGGGCCTCGGCCTGCACATGGTCCTGGGCGGAGTTGCGGGCCTCCCACACGCCCGCGATGGCCAGACCCAGGACGATGGCGTAGATGACGCCGATCCACATCGTCATGTACTCGATGACGTCCGGGGTCTCGCTGGGATCCTCGTCCTCGGACGCAGTCCGGTGCCGCACCAGGGTGATGACGACCACCACGGCACAGGCCCCCAGCATCGCGAGGACGAGAACAAGCCAATCCGACAAGTGATGCCTCCAGAGGCGAGGGAGCCGGCGCGTCAGCGCGGGCGCAGCGCCGCGACGGCGACGATCGCGGGAACGGTGATGAGCAGGACATAGGTGACGGGCGAGGTGTGACCGCGCGCGGGGTGACGGACGGCATGGGGGTGGTACGCCGGGTAGCTCACCGGGGTCACGGAGGGCCGCGGGAGACGCCTGGGCGTCGGCTTCGGGGTGGGTGCCGGCTTCGGCGTGGGCGCCGGCCGGGGCGCCGGGGGTGCCGGGGGCGCCGGAGCGGGCCGGGTGGGCGGCTCCGGCGCCGGTTTCGGGGTGGGCTCGGGTGGCGGCTTCGGCGTCGGCCTGGGCGTCGGCTTCGGCGCCGGACGCTTCGTGGGCGTCGGCTTGGGCTCGGGCGGCGGCTTCGGCGGCGGAGTCGGCGTCGGCGTGGGCGGACACGGCGGCGGGGTCGGAGTCGGGCAGGGCGGGGGCGGCCAGTGGTGGCCGCCGGCGTAGGCCACCGCCGCCGTGCCGTCCGGGCCCGTCGAGGCGTACGCGCAGGCGTCGGCCGACGCGGTACCGGCCGGGCAGCCCACCAGGGCCCAGGTCAGCGTCAACAGGGCCAACACCCGTGCGGTGGGCGCGCGTCGGGTCACTTCGGGTCCATGCACGACGGAGAGCATGAGGTGCGGAGCGCGGCTGTACGCCGTAGTGCGACGAGATTGCTCCGAAAGAGGGAGATGGTGCGATCAATGGTTTGACGAGCGGAAGAGCCTGAATACGCGTCATACGTCCCCAGGTGCGCACCGCCGGCCCCGGGCGCGTCGCAGGATCCGGAAAGAATTTCCGGCCGCCGTTGAACACAGTGGCCCCCGCCGTGCGTACCCATGGCCGTGCGGCGGCACAGCAGGCGCTGCAAAATCCAGGCGATAATGGGGAGTTGACGATGAATACCTCCTGGCGGACCGCCTCACTGGTGGCCACAGCCGCTTCGGTGCTGGCGCTCACGACGGCGTGCGGTCAGGACAACGCCGCCACTCCCGCTTCGGCGGCCCAGAACGTCGGGGCCACCGCGGCGGCCGGCGACTACGGCAACCCGGGCAGCGCGGCCACGACCGGCGCGGGCAACGGCTACGGCGCCGACGGCAGCAAGAGTTCCGCCTCCCCGGCCCCGGTCACCCCCGCGGGCAAGCTCACCGTGGCCACCAACCCCGACCTGGGCAATGTGCTCACCGACGGCTCCGGGCTCACCCTCTACCGGTTCGACAAGGACACCGCCAACCCGCCCAAGTCCAACTGCGACGGCGACTGCGCCACCACCTGGCCGCCGGTCCCCGCCGACGACGCCACCGCGGGCGCCGGCATCGACAAGGCGCTGCTCGGCGAGGTCACCCGCGGCGACGGCTCCAAGCAGCTCACCATCGGCGGCTGGCCCGCCTACCGCTATGCCAAGGACGTCAACGCCGGTGACGTCAACGGCCAAGGTGTGGGCGGCAAGTGGTTCGCGCTCGCCCCCGACGGCAAGAAGGCCAAGCTGTCCGACCTGCCCGGTCTGTCCGTCCGCAAGGACCCCAAGCTGGGCGACATCGTCGTCGACAAGAACGGCCGGACGGTCTACCGCTTCATGAAGGACGAGGCCTGGCCGAAGCCGGTCTCCAACTGCACCGGGGCCTGCCTGGAGAAGTGGCCGGCCGTCGGCCCGGTGAACGCCGACGACACGGAGGGCGTGAAGAAGAAGGGCCTGATGTCCTTCTCGCGCCCCGACGGCGTCAAGCAGATGACGGTCAACTGCTGGCCGATCTACACCTTCTCCGGGGACAAGGCCCCGGGCGACACCAACGGTCAGGGCGTGGGCGGCACATGGTACGCCGTCTCGCCCGACGGCAAGCCGGTCGGCGCGCCGGGCAACTAGATCACCTCCCCAGGGTCGATCGCCCCGCCCGACCCGGCGCGCGACCGCAGATCCGCCCCCTCCGCACCGCACGGAGGGGGCGGATCGTTGTGTCCGGAGAAAGCACGGGATGCCGTACAGCTGTCACACAGCGGGGTCATACGGGCACTTGCCGCAGGCAGTGACCGGGAACGGATGGTCAATTTCCGGTTCGGGTCGCTCCTTTGGCGGGCGATCAGTAGCCTCAGCTCGAACACCGGATCGCCTACACCTGTCCACGTCTTGGAGACATACATGGAGCGTCCCGCCTGGGCCCCACGGAGCATCGACATCTCGGTGCCGAGCGTCTCGCGGATCTACGACTACTACCTGGGCGGTTCGCACAACTTCGAGGTCGACCGGGAAGCGGCCCGCAAGGCCATGGAGTTCATGCCGGGCCTGCCGAAGATCATGCAGGCCAACCGGGCGTTCATGCGCCGGGCCGTGCGGTTCGCGGCCGGGGAGGGCATCACCCAGTTCCTCGACATCGGCTCCGGCATCCCGACGTTCGGCAATGTCCACGAGGTGGCCCAGGCGGCCGTACCGGGCGCCCGCGTGGTCTACGTCGACCACGACCCGGTGGCCGTCGCCCACAGCGAGGCGGTACTGGCGGGCAACGACGGCGCGGACGTGGTCGCGGCCGACCTCCGCAAGCCCCACGAGATCCTCGCCAGCCCCCGACTGCAGGCGCTGATCGACCTGAATCGGCCAGTGGCGCTCCTGCTCGTTGCCATACTGCACTTCGTGGAAGACGCGGACGACCCGTACGGTGCGGTGGCCGAGCTGCGCGAGGCGCTCGCGCCCGGCAGCCTGCTGATCCTCACCCATGCCTCGTACGAGGGAATACCGCTGCCCGCCGAGCGGGCCGAGGGCGCGGTGGACGTATACAAGGACATTCGCAACCCGCTGATCATGCGCTCGCGCGACGAGATCGCGCGGTTCTTCGAGGGGTACGACATGGTGGAACCCGGACTGGTGCAGATGCCGCACTGGCGCCCGGACTCGGCGCCGGAGGACGAGGACCCCTATGCCTTCTCCGGGTTCGCCGGCGTGGGGCGTACGGCGTGATCGCGGAGCCGGACGGGCCGGAGGGCAGACTGCGCCGGCTGACGACGATCTGGAGCCGGGCGGTCTTCCCGGTGACCTCGACGTCGCTGACCCGCGCCGAGTTCGAGGAACAACTGCTTCCGCTCGCACGCCGGTTGAGCGAGCTGCTGTGCGCCCGCAGCTTCGACGCGGATGCGGCGAAGGCCGTCGGCGCCGCCCTGGTCGGGGCGCACTGCACCGACCCCGAGGCGCTCACCCGCACCCTGGACTGCGTCGACGCCTACCTGGTCCTGTACTGCGGCCAGGACCGCCCCCAGGACGAACTGCGCATGCGCTCCTCCCGGTTGCAGCACGCCATGGCCGCCGGCTACGCCCAGGCGCTGCGCGAGCGCACCCTCGCCGAGCAGGAGGCCATCGCCCAGGCCGCGTTGCGGGCCCAGGGCGTGGTGGCCCAGGCGCTGCACGCGAGCGAGGCCCGCTTCCGCGCGGTCTTCGAGGGCGCCGCGATAGGGATCGGCATCGCCGACCTCGACGGAAACGTCCTCCAGGTCAACGAGGCGCTGCTGCGCATGTTCGGCCTCTCCGAACAGACCCTGCGCGGCCGGCGCGTCCAGGACTGGGTGCACCCCGAGGACGCCCCGCAGACCTGGCGGCTCTACGACGAACTCGTGCGCGGCGAACGCGAGCACTACCACATGGAGAAGGCCTTCAACCGCCCCGACGGCACGGTCCTGTGGACCAACCTGACGGTCTCCCTGCTGCGGGACGCCGACGGATCGCCGCAGTACCAGCTCGCGCTCATGGAGGACACCACCGAGCGCCGGCTGCTCAACCTCCGGCTGCGCTACGAGGCCACCCACGACGCCCTCACCGGCCTGCCCAACCGCTCCCTGTTCTTCGAACGCCTGGAGAAGGCCCTGAACGCGGGCGAGGGCCAGCGCTTCGGCCTGTGCTACCTGGACCTGGACGGCTTCAAGACCGTCAACGACAGCCTCGGCCACGCGGCCGGCGACCGGCTGCTGGTGGAGGTCGCCGACCGGCTGCAGTCCTGCGCGACCGCGCCCGGCGAGATGGTCGCCCGGCTCGGCGGCGACGAGTTCGTGGCCCTGACCACCGGCCCCGGCACCGAGCGCAAGGTGGACGAACTCGCCGAGCGGATCATGAGCGCGCTCGTGACCCCCATCAGCATCGACGGCCGCGACCTGCTGGTCCGCGGCAGCCTCGGCATCGTCGAGGGCCCCGCGGGCGAACGCACCGCGGCGGAGGTGCTGCGCAGCGCCGACATCACGATGTACCGGGCCAAGTCGGCCGGCGGCAACCGCTCCGAACTCGCCGACCCGGAGGCCGACGCCCGCGCGATCACCCGGCACGGCCTGACCACGGCCCTGCCCACCGCCCTGGAACGCGGTGAGTTCTTCATCGAGTACCAGCCCCTGGTGCACCTCGGTGACGGCAGCGTGCGCGGCGCCGAGGCGCTGGTGCGCTGGCTGCATCCGCAGCACGGCGTCCTCGGCCCCGACCGCTTCATCCCGCTCGCCGAGCACACGGGCCTGATCGTCCCGCTGGGCCGCTGGGTCCTGGAGGAGTCCATCCGCCAGGCCCGCGCCTGGCGGGAACACCACGGCGAGCAGGCCGGCGCCGGCCCGCTGCGCATCAACGTCAACCTCTCGCCCTGCCAGCTCAGCCATCCCGGGCTGGTCCAGGACACGGTCGAGATCCTCGAACGCGCGGGCGTCGCCCCGGACGCCCTGTGCCTGGAGGTCACCGAGTCCGCGCTCATCGGCGCCGACGACGACCTGCTCAAGCCGCTGCGCCGGCTCGCCGACATGGGCGTCGACATCGCCCTGGACGACTTCGGCACCGGCTACTCCAACCTCGCCAACCTGCGCCGCCTCCCGGTGAGCATCCTCAAGCTCGACCGCTCCTTCACCCAGGGCATGCAGCAGTTCCCCGCCGACCCCGTCGACCTGAAGATCGTCGAGGGCATCGTCTCCCTGGCGCACAGCCTCGACCTGGCGGTCACGGTCGAGGGCGTGGAGACCGGCGCCCAGGCCGAGCAGCTGCGCATACTGGGCTGCGACACGGCCCAGGGCTGGTACTACGCGCGGCCTGGCCCACCGGAGCGGCTGCACGAGCTGGCTCTGGTGGACGCCACCGGCTGAAGCGCCCCGAAGGGGCGCGGGCTGTATGGGATATGCGGCTCCGCCGCGCGGGCGCGAGCAACCACACACCACCCGCGCCCCGAAGCGGCGAGCACCCGGCGGGCGCGACCGATCACACCCCCCTCACCGCTCCAACAGCATCCGCTGAAGCTCCCGCGCGGCCCGAGGCGGAGCCACATCACTGCGATGCGCCAGCGCAATGGTCCGGTGCAACCCCGGCCGGGCGAGCGGAGTGACCCTCAGCCCCCGCCCCGCCCGGGCGGCCACCATCCGCGGAACCACGGCAAGACCGAGCCCGGCCCGCACGAACCCCAGCACCGCGTCCATCTCACCCCCCTCCACAGCGAAATCCGGCTCGAACCCGGCGGAGCGACACGCGGCGACGGTCAGCTCCCGCAGGTCGTACCCGTGCCGGAACATCACCAGCCGTTCCCCCTCCAGATCGGAGATCTCGACCCGTCCGCCCCGGCCGGGCTCGGGCGCCTCCGGTGAGGACACCACCACCAGGTCCTCCCGCAGCAGCTCCACCGTCGTCAGCGCGGGCGCCGGCGTCGGCAGGGGCAGCACGACCAGCGCGAGGTCCAGCGCTCCCCGCGCCAGTTCCCGGACCAGGTCGTGCGAGCCGCCCTCCTCGATCAACAGGCGGATCCCCGGATACCGGTCGTGGAAGGCACGCAGCACATCCGGCAGCAGTCCCGTGCACAGACTCGGCGTCGCCCCCAGCCGCACCCGCCCCCGCCGCAGCTGCACCAGCTCCTGCACCTCGTGCCGGGCGGTGTCCGCGTCCGCGAGGATCCGCCGGGCCAGCGGCAGCAGCGCCTCGCCGGCGTCGGTCAGCGTGATGTTGCCCCGGGCGCGCAGGAAGAGATCCGCGCCCAGCTCCCGCTCCAGCGCCTTGATCTGCTGCGACAGCGACGGCTGGGCGACATGGACCAGCTCGGCGGCCCGGGTGAAGTGCCGGGTCTCGGCGACGGCGACGAAATACTGAAGCTGCTGGAACTGCATGGTGTCACGATAGCTTTGGCCTATGGAATCCAGCCGTACCATGTCTTGGACCGATTGGCCCGTTCGGCCCTAGCGTCTTGTGCCATGGCTCTGGCAACGCGGACGGACCGACGGCCGTCCATGGCGCGCACGATGTGGGACTCCTCCGTCGGCAAGAAGACGGTGATGGCCGTCAGCGGCGTGATCATGCTGCTGTACCTGGTCGCCCACGTCATCGGCAACCTGAAGATCTTCTTCGGCGCGGGGGAGTTCAACCACTACGGGCACTGGTTGCGTACCGTCGGCGAACCCTTCATGCACTACGAGTGGACGCTCTGGCTCATCCGGATCGTTCTCGTCGTCGCCGTGGTCGCCCACGCCACGTCCGCCTACCAGCTCAGCCGCCGCGACATCAAGGCACGGCCCAGCAAGTACGTGCACAAGAAGCCCAGAGCGAGCTACGCCACCCGCACCATGCGCTGGGGCGGCGTGATCCTCGGCCTGTTCATCGTCTGGCACGTCCTCGACCTGACCACCGGCACCGTGCACCCCGGCGGCTTCCAGGAGGGCCACCCGTACCAGAACGTGGTGGACACGTTCTCCACCTGGTACGGCAACGTCATCTACATCGTCGCGATGCTCGCGCTCGGCCTGCACATCCGCCACGGCTTCTGGAGCGCCGCCCAGACCCTCGGCGTCGGCAGCCGCACCCGCGACCGCGCCCTGAAGACCATCGCGAACGTCCTCGCGCTGCTGCTCACGGCCGGCTTCATCGCCGTACCCGTGGGCGTCATGACCGGAGTGGTGAGCTGACATGACCGACTACGTGAACTACACGACCGGCGCACCGGCCGTCGACACCAAGGCTCCCTCCGGCCCCGTCCACGAGCGCTGGGACACCCGCCGCTTCGAGGCGAAGCTGGTCAACCCCGCCAACCGCCGCAAGCACACGATCATCGTCGTCGGCACCGGCCTGGCCGGCGGCTCCGCGGGCGCCACGCTGGCCGAACAGGGCTACCACGTCGTCCAGTTCTGCTACCAGGACTCCCCGCGCCGCGCCCACTCGATCGCCGCGCAGGGCGGCATCAACGCGGCGAAGAACTACCGCAACGACGGCGACTCCGTCCACCGGCTGTTCTACGACACCGTCAAGGGCGGCGACTTCCGGGCCCGCGAGTCCAATGTGCACCGGCTCGCGCAGATCTCCGTGGAGATCATCGACCAGTGCGTGGCCCAGGGCGTGCCCTTCGCCCGCGAGTACGGCGGCCTGCTCGACACCCGCTCCTTCGGCGGCGTCCAGGTCTCCCGCACCTTCTACGCCCGCGGCCAGACGGGCCAGCAGCTGCTGCTGGGCGCCTACCAGGCCCTCAGCAGGCAGATCGCCGCGGGCAACGTGGAGATGCATCCGCGCACCGAGATGCTCGACCTGATCGTCGTCGACGGACGGGCCCGCGGCATCGTCGCGCGGGACCTGATCACCGGGAAGATCGACACGTACTTCGCGGACGCCGTCGTCCTCGCCTCCGGCGGCTACGGCAACGTCTTCTACCTGTCGACCAACGCCATGAACTCCAACGCGACCGCGATCTGGCGGGCGCACCGGCGCGGCGCCCACTTCGCCAACCCCTGCTTCACCCAGATCCACCCGACCTGCATCCCGCGCACCGGCGACCACCAGTCCAAGCTGACGCTGATGAGCGAGTCGCTGCGCAACGACGGCCGGATCTGGGTGCCCAAGGCGCAGGGCGACACCCGCCCGCCGAACGAGATCCCCGAGGACGAGCGCGACTACTACCTGGAGCGCATCTACCCCTCCTTCGGCAACCTGGTCCCGCGAGACATCGCCTCCCGCGCCGCGAAGAACGTCTGCGACGAGGGCAGGGGAGTGGGCCCCGGCGGCCAGGGCGTCTACCTGGACTTCGCCGACGCCATCAAGCGCATGGGACGGGGAGCCGTCGAGGCCAAGTACGGCAACCTCTTCGACATGTACCAGCGGATCACCGACGAGGATCCGTACGAGGTGCCGATGCGGATCTACCCGGCCGTGCACTACACGATGGGCGGCCTGTGGGTCGACTACGACCTGCAGACCACCGTCCCCGGACTGTTCGCGATCGGCGAGGCCAACTTCTCCGACCACGGCGCCAACCGGCTCGGCGCGTCCGCGCTGATGCAGGGCCTCGCCGACGGCTACTTCGTGCTGCCCGCCACCATCAACGACTACCTGGCCCGCAACCCGCACCAGGAGCCGGTCACCGCCGGACACCCCGTCGTCCAGGAGGTGCTTGCCGAGACCGAGGACCGGATCAACCTGCTGCTCGCGGTGGACGGCGACCGCACCCCGGACTCCTTCCACCGGGAACTCGGCGAACTCATGTGGGAGTTCTGCGGCATGGCCCGCACCGACACGGGCCTGCGCAAGGCCCTGGAGCGCATCCCGCAGATCCGCGAGGAGTTCTGGCGGCGGATCAAGGTGCCCGGCACCGGCGAGGAGTTCAACCAGTCGCTGGAGAAGGCCAACCGGATCGTCGACTACCTGGAACTCGCCGAGCTGATGTGCCTCGACGCGCTGCACCGCGCCGAGTCCTGCGGCGGCCACTTCCGCGAGGAGTCCCAGACCCCGGACGGAGAGGCGGCGCGCAAGGACGACGTGTTCTCCTACGCCGCCGCCTGGGAGTTCACCGGCACCGGCGAGGCGCCCGTCCTGCACAAGGAAGACCTGGTCTTCGAGTACGTCCACCCCACCCAGCGGAGCTACGCATGAAGCTCACCCTGCGCGTCTGGCGGCAGCAGAACACCGACGCCGAAGGAGCGATGTCCACCTACGACGTGGACGACATCTCGCCCGACATGTCCTTCCTGGAGATGCTGGACGTCCTCAACGAACAGCTCATCCTCGCCGGACAGGAGCCGGTCGCCTTCGACCACGACTGCCGCGAGGGCATCTGCGGCGCCTGCTCGCTGGTCATCAACGGCGACGCGCACGGACCGGAGCGCACCACCACCTGCCAGCTGCACATGCGGTCCTTCCAGGACGGCGACACGATCGACATCGAGCCGTGGCGGGCGTCCGCGTTCCCCGTGATCAAGGACCTGGTGGTGGACCGGTCGGCGTTCGACCGGATCATCCAGGCCGGCGGCTACATCACCGCGCCGACCGGGTCCGCGCCGGAGGCCCACGCCACGCCGGTGCCGAAGGCCGACGCCGACTTCGCGTTCGAACACGCGGAGTGCATCGGATGCGGGGCGTGTGTGGCCGCGTGCCCCAACGGGGCGGCCATGCTGTTCACCTCGGCGAAGGTCAACCACCTCAACGTCCTGCCGCAGGGCGCGCCCGAGCGGGAGACGCGGGTGCTGGACATGGTGGCGCAGATGGACGAGGAGGGCTTCGGCGGGTGCACGCTCACCGGTGAGTGCGCGACCGCCTGCCCGAAGGGGATTCCGCTCGTGTCGATCACGAGCATGAACAAGGAGTGGCTGCGGGCGACCCGGAAGGCGGGGAAGCGGTAGCGGAGAACGTTCGCCGGACCGAGGCGGGCGGGCGGGGCCGGGGTAGGTGCTCATCCCCGGCCCCGTCTGGATCTCGGGGCCCTTGTAGGCTCCGCGCATGATCTTCGGAAACAAGGGGAGCGAGCGGTTCCTCGATGCCGTAGCCGGTTTCGAGGCCGCTGTCCGCGAGCGGGACACCGACCGGTCACAGCAGTACTTCCAGGACCTGCACCGCTTCTTCGGCAAGGCCGGCGACCAGGAGTTCCGGCAGGCCGGACCGCGGCTGGCCGCGATCCTGGACGAGGTGCCACCCGGTCCCCGCGCCACCGTCGCCGTGATCGTCGGCGCCTGCGTCGAGCGCGGCGCCGACGCCTCGGCCTGCGGGCCCCGCATCCTCGCCGGGCTCGCCGAGACGCTCGACGGCGCCCGGGAATGCTGCGAGCGCTGGGCGGCGACCGGCGGCGGCGACCTCCCCGACCCGCAGGCCGAGGAACCGCACCCGGACCTCTTCGAGAGGGTCGGGCCGGACGCGGCCGTGGCCTGGCTCACCCTGCACCAGTGGGAGATGGCCTCCGTCGCCATGCTCAACCACGCCGCCGTCCGCACCGACCTGGACGCCGGCACGCGCGCCCGCCTGTTCCGGACGCTGCGCTCGGTGGAGGAGGCATCCGGGCACGACTTCAAGTGCCTGGCCTACGCCCTGCTCGTCCTCGACGACGAGCCGCTGGTCGTCCTGCACCGCCCCACCGGCACCGGCTACGCGCTGCGCATGACCGGTATCGGCGACAACTTCCAGCTGCACACCCTGCTCGCCGACGTCCTCGTCGGCGGCGGCCACGTGCCCGGCCGCGCCCCGTCCGCCGAGGAGGCGGCCGTCTGCCGGGACCAGCCCGGCCAGGTGCACACCACCGGCTCCTTCAACCTGGTCACCCCGACGGGCGAGTGGGTGTGGAACGAGGGCACCCCCTCCGACATCCCGGTCGTGGACGGCGTACGGCTGCTCGTCCTGGACCCACCGCCGTACGAGCGCAGCTGGCCCTCCGGCCGGTTCTTCCCGCACATGACCGGCGACCTCGTCCTGGAGCGCGTGCTCGGCCCGGAGGAGGCCGGGCGGCTGCTCGCCGGATGCGTGACCAAGGACGGCTGACCCCGCCGTTCAGCATCCCCACATCCGCTCTCCTGGCACAGGTCACGCACCGGCCAACCGGCGTCGGAAGAACTGGAGCGGCGGGCCGTACGCACCGGGCCCGCCGCCCTCGCCGAACCGGCCCATGACCAGGAGAGAGCCATGACCGGCGTTTCCACCCTCGACCGTCCCCCGCAGCCCGCGGCACCCACCCGCTACACCGTCACCCTCGCCCGCGACGAGGCCGACGTGCGCGCCGCACAGCGGCTGCGGCACGAGGTCTTCGCCGGCGAGCTGGGTGCCCTGCTGACCACCGCCGAGCCGGGGTACGACGTCGACGCCTTCGACGCCCACTGCGACCACCTCCTCGTGCGGGACACGGTCACCGGGCAGGTCGTCGGCACCTACCGGCTGCTGCCGCCCGAGCGGGCCGCGGTCGCCGGCCGGCTCTACTCCGAGGGCGAGTTCGACCTGGGCGCGCTCGACGCGATCCGGCCCGGACTGGTCGAGGTCGGCCGCTCCTGCGTGCACCCCGACCACCGCGACGGCGCCGTCATCGGCCTGATCTGGGCCGGGATAGCGCGCTACATGACCGACCGGGGCCACGAGTGGCTGGCGGGCTGCTGCTCCGTGCCGCTCGCCGACGGCGGCGCCCTCGCCACCGGCACCTGGGAGCGGGTCCGCGCCAAGCACCTGGCACCCGAGGAGTTCCGGGTCCGGCCGCTGCTGCCGTGGCTCCCGAACGCCGAGGCCCCGACCGTCCGCCAGGAGCTTCCCGCCCTGCTCCGCGGCTATCTGCGGCTCGGCGCCTGGGTGTGCGGCGAGCCCGCGCACGACCCCGACTTCGGGGTCGCCGACCTGTACGTCCTGCTGTCGATGAGCCGGGTCAACCCGCGCTATCTGCGGCACTTCCTCTCCCTCGTCCCGGCCTGATGAGCGTCTGGCTGCCCACGGCGCCCTGCACCCCGGGCGCCTGCGTGGAGCCGGCCCGGGCCGCCGCGGCCGTACCCCGCGCCGTGCTGCGGCTGGCCGCGGTCGCGGCCTTGGTGCTGGCCGGGATCGTGCTGTCCCCGCTCGGCGGGAGGATCCCCGCCGAGTGGGTCAGGCGGTGGTGCCGGACGATCGTGCGGGCCATCGGGGTCCAGGTCCGCATCACCGGCGCCGCCGCACCGGCCGGCGGTCTGCTGCTGGTCGCCAACCACGTCTCGTGGCTGGACATCCCGCTGCTCGCTGCCGTACGCCCGGCCAGGATGCTCGCCAAGACCGAGGTCCGGCAGTGGCCCGTGGCGGGCGCGCTGGCCGCACGCGGCGGCTGCCTGTTCATCGAACGGGACCGGCTGCGCGCCCTGCCCGGCACGGTCGCCCGGATCGCCGGCGCGCTGCGCGACGGCGCGGCCGTGACCGCCTTCCCCGAGGGCAGCACCTGGTGCGGGCGCGCCCAGGGCCGCTTCCGCCGGGCCGTCTTCCAGGCCGCGCTCGACGCGGGCGTGCCCGTCCAGCCGGTCCGACTGCGCTACCGGCAGCGGGACGGCGGGCCCGGCACCGCGGCGGCCTTCGTCGGCGAGGACAGCCTGCTGGCCTCCCTGTGGCGGGTGGCCCGGGCCCGGGGCCTGGTCGCCGAGGTGGAGGTCCGGCCGGTGATCCCGCCTGGCGTCCACGCCCACCGCCGCGCCCTTGCCCACGCCGCCCAGCCGGCCGTCCCCGCGCCCGCCTGGACCCACGCCGCCCTGGTGGCCGGCGCGCTAAGCGGGCCGCAGGACCAGTTCGGCCAGCCGCAGATAGGCGTGCACGGTGGCCGGACGCAGATCCTTCAGCTCCCAGCGAGCTGACTGCAGCACGGTGTCGAACGGCACCTGCACCACCTGATCGCGCTGGATGCCCAGCGTCCAGTGCAGATCGTCGGGGAGACCGCGGCGGTGCGAGCCGTCGGTCCGGGTGGTCACCACGACCGCCCGGTCCGCCAGGCCGTGCCGCCCGCCCTCCCGGATCCGGTCGAGCGTGCGCCCCGCGGCGTCGAGGAACCAGTCGGCGGTGCCGCAGCACACGATCAACTGGTCCGTGTGGTCGAGGACCACGTCCGTCGTCCGGTCCAGCCGCACCGGCGCCCAGTCGGTCAGCACGAAGGAGTAGTACGGCGCCGTGTGCGCCAGCACCCGGAGATACTCCTGCGCGTGCGCGGAGTTGGGCCCGAAGTGCCCCGAGCGGTGCGCGATCACCTCCAGGCCCGAAGGCAGCCGGGTGGTGAGGGCACGGACCTCCTCGTACGACGGGCCGAGCGGCAGCGCGGCCAGATCCCGCGGGACCGCCTGGTTGCGGTCCGGCGGCAGGAAGGAGCCGAGGGCGCCCGCGGTCGAGGCCCCGTCGAGGGCGAGGACGGGTTCGGCCCGTACGGCGGCCAGCAGGGAGCCCAGGGCGACCGTCGTGGTGGCCCGGCCGCTGTAGTGGAAGGCGCTGACCAGCGTCACCCGCCTGCTGTGCGGCAGCCTGACGCGCAGCCCGTCCAGCCGGCGCCGGAACTCGGCGCGGGCCGGGCGGAAGCGCGGGCGCGGCAGCCGGTCGGCCGACGGGACCGGCTCGGGCGGGGCCGGCGGGGTCAGCGGCACCGGCTCCGCCGACCGGCCCGCCGTCGGCGGAGCCGGCGACCGGGGCTCGTCGTCGTGCCGCAGCCGGGCCAGGGCGATGTACCTGGCGAGGGCGTCGGCGACCTCGCTGGCGGTGGGCCGGCGGGCCGGGTCGTCGTCCAGGCAGCGCAGCACCAGGCGCCGCAGCTGCTCCCAGCCGTCCCCCTGCCACAGGTGCATGCCCTCCGGCAGGTTCGGCACCTCCACGCCCGCCTTGCTGCTGATGAGCTGGAGCATCGAGCCCAGCGCCCGCATGCTGTCCGCGACGGTCGGAGCGGGCCCGGCACCCAGGTACTGGCCGTCCACGGCGTAGTCCGACAGGTCGCCGAGCACGATGGTGCGGCGCAGCACGTACACGTTGTCCATGCCGAAGTCGGCGGGCACCAGACCGGCGGCGTGGCACAGGGCGAGCGCGTTCGCCAGGTGCCAGGACAGCAGAAGGCCGCGCACCAGGTCGAACGGCGCGGTGCCGTGGTCCAGGGAACGGGCGAACACCTCCGAAAGGCGGGGTGGCTGCCCGTCCGGGGTGTCCCGGTCGCGGACCGGCGCCATCGCCAGCCACGGCGGGGTCGCGTCCAGCGCGGTGGCGAACAGCGCCGGCGCGTACTGGGACTGCAGCCGGGCCAGCACCTCCGCCTCCACGGCGATCAGCTGGGCGTTGGCCGCGGGCAGATCGGGCCGGGGCGTGCGCAGCACCGCCTCGGTACCCTGCCCGTCCACCCCCCGGTACAGCACCGTACGGCGGCCCCGGCGCCGGTCGCGCAGCGTGTACGCGCCGAGCCGCACCGGGTCGGCGTCGGTCAGCGGCTCCCAGTCGTCGGTGGGCTCGGCGGTGCGGTCCGGCTCCGAGCGGGGCAGGCCGGGCACCCGGTCGAACGACACCCCGAACCGGGCCAGCAGCCGGCGTTCGACGCTGGTGAACGGCTGGTGCGAGCCGAGCAGCTGGGCGGAACCGTCCGGATGGGCCAGCCAGGCCGGGAAGTCGGGCGAGTTGCCCGCGAGTTCCTCCAGATGGCGGCCGATCCGCCTGCTGGTGCGCAGCAGCTCGGCCTGCGGCACCGAGTCCAGCAGCACCGCCTTGGACTCCTCGGCGAAGTCGAACACCCGGTGCTTGGCGGGCAGCGGGCCCGGCACCGGCGCCGGATGCGGCCGGACCAGGCCGCCCAGGAACACCTCCGCCAGATGCGAGGTCGTCGCCGGCCACGGCACCGCCGACTGCACCAGCCGCATCACCGGCACCGACAGCGGGGAGACCGCCGCCAGATGAGCCGCCAGCCGGTACGCCTCCGGGGTCGCCGCGTCCCGGAAGTGCTGGGCGCTGGTCAGGTCCCGGGCGGCGGCCACGCTGGCGTACGGGTCGGGCCGGGCCAGCAGCGGCAGCTCCACGGTGGTGCCGGGGGACGCCAGCAGCCGCGCCCAGTCCCGCAGCGACTCCGCTGTCGGCTCCAGGACGGGCACCGGCACCCCCTCGAAGGGGGACACCTCCGGCGGCAGCACCGGATCCCGCACCTCCCAGGCCGCGTTCGCGCCACCGATCCGCCGGGTCGTGGCCTGCCAGCGCTCCGCGGCGATACCGGACGCCTCCCACATGTCCGGCGGCAGCGTCTGCAGCACCGCGACCGGCCCGCGGCACGCCCACTCCGCCAGCAGCCGGTGCAGGGTGCCCGACCGCCAGGCGGCGCCCATGCCGTCGCTGACCACGAGGACGAGGGTGCGGCCCGAGGGGTCGTTGACCGTGCTGAGCGGCAGCATGCCGCTCTCCGGCCGGAACGGCCGGGCGCGCAGGGCGGGTTCGCGGGCACTGCGGGTGTCCAGGCCGAGGACGCGGGTGGTGGCGAACGCGCCCAGCCGCTCCAGCAGCGTGCGCAGCTCGGCGCCGAGCCGGTGCCACAGCAGCATCGACAGACCGTCGTCGACGAGCAGCGCCAGATTCAGCCAGCGCTCCCGCACCGGCCGCTCCACCACGTCGGGCAGGCTGGTCTCGGCGAGCTGGTCGGCGGTGCGCTCCTCGTCGATCTCCGTGCGGTACCGGCTGTCCAGACGGCGGCGCAACGGCCTGAGCGCCCGGCCCAGTTCGAGTTCGTCGGCGAGGGCCTTGTCCTCGGGCACCCGCACCGGCAGCGCCCGCCGCGGCTCGGGCGCGGCCGGGGCGAGCCGTACCTCCGGCACCGGCGTCTGCCGGGCCGCCGCGTACAGGGAGGGGGCGGTCAGGTCGGGCAGGTCCGGGTCGTCGGGTTCCGGCGCCGGCTGCTGCGGGGCGCTCCGGCCGGGCTCGGGGGCGGCCTCCGGCGTGGCGCCGGGCGGCGGGGGCGTCGGCTCGCGCAGCAGCGGCGCGCCGGCGTCCGCGGGCAGCCGGCGGGCGAGCCACAGCACGTCGAGGACCTGGTCCGCGTCCAGCTCGTGCCCGCAGGCCGACAGCACCCGCAGCACCTCGGCCAGCCGCTCGCCCCCGCCCGCCGCCACGGTCACATCGCCCCGGTGAGCTGGTGCAGCACGGCGTCCAGCAGGCCGTCCGCGTTCAGGTCGACGCCTCCGGTGCGCAGGAACACGGCGTTCAGCAGCTGGTCGGTGGCCAGCTCGCCCAGGGCGCGGCGGCGCAGGAAGGCGTCGATCAGATCGTCCGCCTCCCGCAGCGCCTCCTCGCCCAGGTGCGCGGCGACGATGGTGCGCAGCCGCTCCTCGTCCGGCACCGGCAGCTCAAGGCGGAGACAGCGGCGCAGGAACGCGGGCGGGAAGTCCCGCTCCCCGTTGCTGGTGATGATCACCACGGGGAACTCGGCGCACTGCACGAGCCCCTGGTGCACCCGGACGGTGCCCCGGTGGTCGGAGGTCTGCACCTCCACGTCGGCCGTGCCCTCCGGCAGCCGGACCAGCTCCTTGATCTCGAAGTAGCCCTCCTCGAACACGGTGAGCAGGTCGTTGGGCAGGTCCACGTCGCCCTTGTCCATCTCGTCGACGAGCAGACAGCGCGGCGCGGCCGACGCCACCAGCGCCGTACCGAGCGGCCCGAGCCGGATGAACTGGCCGATGGACGGCTCGCCCTCGCCGCGGTCCCGGCTGAGCGTCGTCTCCCGCAGCCGGCCGATGGCGTCGTACACGTACAGCGCGTCCGGCACGGTGGAGCGGCTGGTGACCGACCAGCGCAGCAGGTCGCCCAGGCACAGCTCGTGCGCCACCGCCCGGGCGAGGGACGACTTGCCGGTGCCGGCGGGCCCGGTCACCAGCAGCGGACGGCGCAGGTGCAGCGCCGCGTTGACGATGTCGGCGTGCCGCGGGTCGATCACGTACGGCAGCTCGGTGCGTCTCGCGCGGGCCGGGGTGAAGCGCCGCCAGGGCGGCGCGGCCGGGAGACCGACGGCCCGGGGCACGCCGTCGCCTCGGAACAGGCGCCAGTCGGCGTCGGCGGCGGATGTCATGGGCCCTCCTGGGGTTCGGACAGATGCAGACGAGGGACGGTACGGTCGGCGTCGGCCCAGGCCAGGACCGGCCGGCCGGGGAACTCGGGTGGATTGGCCTGGGCATTGGCCCGGTAGCTGTGGACACCGTCGGGCAGCTCCCGGGTGGCGACCTGCGCCATGTGCCGGACGCTGTGCGAGGAGCCTTCCTCGCGCCGGTCCCACATCACCACAGGTATGCCCAGCGCCAGGCAGGTCTGCACGATGCGGTCCCGGGGAGGACCGGGGGGTACGTCCACGGAGACGCGCACGGTGTCGACTTGGTTGACGAGCCGCGAGTAGAGCGCGTCCCGGTCCGTGGGTTCGGACACCACCAGGGCCTTGCCGGAGTCCAGCCGGCTCCACCGGGTGCGCCACCGGGCCACGAACCGCCCGTTCCGGCGCAGCAGTTCGGGGCAGTGCACGACCAGCGGGAACTCCACCCCGAGCACGCCCGGCACCAGCTCGGCCGGGTCGCGGGCCGCCCACTCGTCCACGGGCAGGTTGAGGCCGCCGCGGTCCACCAGCACCTCCACCAGGGGCGGGCGCTCGTCCTCGGCCGGGGGAGTGAGCGAGTCCAGGACACGCAGCACCTCGCGCGCCGCCTCCGACGCCGAGTACGACTTGACGCTCTCGGTGGAGACCTGCCGGGGCCCGGTCCCCTCGTCGCACCAGATCCGCAGCCGGTGCCGGCCGCGTCCGGCCTTGGCCACCTGCACCAGGACGCGGATCCGCGTGGCACGCCCGCGGGCCGACCGCGCCCACTCCTGCGCGTCGTAACGGCGTTCGCCCAGCGCCGACCGCTCGATGCCGAGGCGCCGGGCCACCCCGTCCGCCCAGATCCGCAGCCGCGCCCGCTGGGTGTCGGGGCACAGCGCGCCGACGTACTCCATCACCCGCAGCAGGGCCGGCACCCGGCGCTCGTCGCCGCTCGCGTGGCCGTCACCCGGCAGGCCCTCCAGATGGTCGAGCAGCGCGTCCACGGTGTCGCCGCCCGGCCGGGCCGCGAGGTGCGGTAACGCCGCCCGGACCGCCTCAGGGAACCGGCCCAGCACGGCCGCGGGGATGGTGCGCAGCAGCCCGCGCAGATCCGTGTACTCGGCCGCGGACAGCAGCCGGGGCGTGCGCGACAGGGCGCCCGCGGCCAGGACCCGGTCGGCCGCCCGCGGGTTGTCCCGGCGCAGGATCCCGGTCAGCGCCGCCAGGGCGCGCGGATGCGTCAGCACGAACGCGGCGAACTCCTCGGGCGAGGGCGGGACGACGTCGCTGCCCGGCTCGACACCGCACAGCCGGGCCAGCCGGCGGGCGCAGTCGCCCCGCCCGCTGCCCGAGGGCAGCGCGTCCTCGATCGCCTCCACCAGCAGCTCGAAGGCCGGGTCGTCGGGCTCCACCGGCGCGGGCCGGACGCCGTCCAGCACACCGAGCGGGCGCAGCTCGGCCTCGACAGCCTGCCAGGGGACGGCCCAGCTGCGCCGGATGACGCTCTGGAAACCGAGCGCGAGCGAGGCTCCCGCGCCGCCGTCCGGCAGGAAGTGCCCGACGACCAGCCCGACCACGGCCTGCTCCGCCCGGCACCACAGCGGGCTGCCGCTGTAGCCGGGGCCGACCGCCATGCCGGTGGGCTCACCGTCCAGGTAGGCCAGGGGGCCGTGCAGCGCGGCGACGGTGAGCCGGGCGATGGTGGAGGCTCGCCCGCCGCCGTGCCAGGCGTCCACCTTGTGGCCGGCCGTCATGGCGGCCGGAGGGGGGCCGGGCGGCAGACCTCCGGCCGGGCCGTCCACGCGCAGCACGGCGAGGTCGCCGAGCCACTCGGCGCTGCCCGCGCCCACCGCTCCGCCGTCCGGGGCGCGGGGCGGGATCCAGTGGGCCACCCGGGCCGGGTACCGCCGGCTGTCGTACCGGCTCTCCGCGTCGGGCACCTCGACGGGCACTTCGACGACGCCCGGTGGCCGCGCGTCGAGCATGTCCCGGCCCAGCGCGGCGTTGACGACGTGCGCGCAGGTCAGCACCGTGTCGGGGCCGAGCACGAAGCCCGCCCCCGCGGCCTTGCCGTCGTCGGTGCGCCGGACGCACACGACGTACCGGGAGGGATCGTCGGAGCCGTCCCACCGATTCCGGAACCACCCCACGGGTCAGCCCGCGGTGGGTGTCGTACCGGTGTCCGGGGCGGGCTTCCAGCTGGCGGTGACGGTGAGATGCGCCTGCCCGGCCGCGCCGACGATCCCGAACTTGAGATCCTGGCCGACCTGCACCCCGAAGGTCACGGTCAGTTCGGTGGGCGGCTCGGGCACCGCCCTGGCTGCGGCGTGGACCTCGTGCAGCAGCGGGCCGATCGGCCGCAGGGCGCCGCGGAGCGCCTCGGCCGCGAAGTTCGCCACGGCCCGGCCGCCCGCGCCGACCGGTACGGCGCGGCCCATGCCCTCCGGCAGGTCGTCGTCCGGCGGGGCCGGGGCCGCTCCGGGGCCGGGCGTGAGCAGGAACCGGACCGGAGTGCCGTCCGAGAGTGCGAAGTCGGGTGAAGTGGACACGACCGCATTATGGGCGGCAGGCACCCGCGGGCCGCCGTACTTGCCCAACTCGGTTACCACATCGATGCCTTGTGCACCGGTGGGCCGCCCGTCGCTCAGGGTATGACCCGCGCCAGATACGGCGCCGTGGCGCTGCCCTCCGCCCGGGCCACCCGCTCCGGCGGGCCGGCCGCCACGATCCGGCCGCCAAGGTCGCCGCCGCCCGGACCCAGGTCGATCACCCAGTCGGCGCCCGCGACCACCGTCATGTCGTGCTCGACCACGACGACCGTGTGCCCGGCGTCCACCAGCCGGTGCAGCCGGTCCATCAGGACCTCCACATCGGCCGGGTGCAGTCCGGTCGTCGGCTCGTCCAGCAGGTACACGGTGTGCCCCCGGCGCCCGCGCTGGAGTTCGCTCGCCAGCTTGATCCGCTGCGCCTCGCCGCCGGACAGCTCGGTCGCCGGCTGGCCGAGCCGCAGATAGCCGAGGCCCACGTCGAGCAGGGTGCCCAGGCTGCGGGCGGCGGCGGGGATGTCCGCGAAGAACTCCGCGGCGGCCTCCACGGTCAGATCGAGCACGTCGGCGATGGTCCGCCCCCGGTACGTCACTTCGAGCGTCCCGGGGTTGTAGCGGGCGCCCCCGCAGTCCGGGCAGGGCGCGTACGTGCTCGGCAGGAACAGCAGCTCCACGCTGACGAAGCCCTCGCCCTGACAGGTCTCGCAGCGCCCTCCCGCCACGTTGAAGGAGAACCGCCCGACGCCGTACCCGCGCGCCCGCGCCTCCTCGGTGCCGGCGAACACCTTCCGTACGACGTCGAACAGGCCCGTGTAGGTGGCGAGGTTGGACCGCGGAGTGCGCCCGATCGGCTTCTGGTCCACCCGGACCAGCCGCTCGACCCCCGCCACGTCCTCCGTCAACTCGCCGATCAGCGTGGACTTTCCGGAGCCGGAGACGCCGGTGACGGCACTGAACGCGCCGATCGGGAACCCGGCCGTCACCCCGTGCAGGTTGTGCCGGGTCACCGGGCCCACCGTCAGCCAGCCGCGCGGCTCCCGCACGGCACGCGCCGGCCCGGGCGACTCGTCGAAGAGGTACACGGCCGTCGCCGACTCCTCCACCGAGGCCAGCTCGGCGACCGGCCCGCTGTACAGCACCCGCCCGCCGTGCTCGCCCGCGCCCGGACCCACGTCCACCAGCCAGTCCGCGCCCCGCACCACCTCCAGGTGGTGCTCCACGACGAACACCGAGTTGCCCGCGGCCTTCAGCCGGTCCAGGACGGTCAGCAGCGCCTCGGTGTCCGCCGGGTGCAGTCCGGCGGACGGCTCGTCCAGCACGTACACCACGCCGAACAGCCCGGAGCGCAACTGGGTGGCGAGCCGCAGCCGTTGCAGCTCGCCCGCCGAGAGGGTGGGGGTCGCCCGGTCCAGGCTGAGATAGCCCAGCCCCAGCTCGACCACGGGCGCGATCCGGGACTTCAGGTCCTCCGTGAGTACCTTGGCCGTCTCGTCGCCGCCGTCGAGCAGCCCCGCGAGGTCGGTCAGCGGCAGCGCGGCCAGCTCGGCGACGGTCCGGCCGCCGAAGGTCACCGCGAGCGCCTCGGGACGCAGCCGGCTGCCCCCGCAGACCGGGCAGGGCGCACTGGTCAGGAACCGTTCCGCCTTCGCCCGCAGGGTGGCCGACCTGGTGTCGGAGAACGTCTTCAGCACGTACCGGCGGGCGCTCATGTACGTGCCCTGGTACGGCCGTTGGATGCGGTCCGCGTCCCGGACCGGGTGGACGGTGACGACCGGCTGCTCGTCGGTGAACAGGATCCACTCGCGCTGCTCGGCGGGCAGTTCACGCCAGGGCCGGTCCACGTCGTGGCCGAGCGTGTCCAGGATGTCCCGTAGGTTCTTGCCCTGCCAGGCGCCCGGCCAGGCGGCGATCGCGCCCTCGCGCACGGACAGCGAGGGGTCCGGGACCAGCAGTTCCTCGGTGGTCTCGTGCACCTGCCCGAGGCCGTGGCACGCGGGGCAGGCACCGGCGGCCGTGTTCGGCGAGAACGCGTCGGAGTCGAGCCGCTCGGCGCCGGGCGGGTAGGTGCCGGCGCGCGAGAACAGCATGCGCAGCGAGTTGGAGAGAGTGGTGACCGTGCCCACCGAGGAGCGCGAGGTGGGCGCCGCGCGGCGCTGCTGCAGCGAGACCGCGGGCGGCAGCCCGGTGATCTCACCGACCTTGGGCGCCCCGACCTGGTGGATCAGCCTGCGCGCGTACGGCGCGACCGACTCGAAGTACCGCCGCTGGGCCTCGGCGTAGACCGTGCCGAACGCCAGGGACGACTTGCCCGAGCCGGAGACACCCGTGAACACGGCCAGGACGTCCCGGGGGATGTCCACGTCGACACCCTTGAGATTGTGCTCACGGGCACCGCGGACGCGGACGTACGGATCATGGGGGCTGTGCATCAGGGGGAAACTCTAGCCACCCCCGTGCGTCATGACCGCGGAGGGTTGCCCCGGTCCTGCGGCCGGGTGCCGAACTCGTCCCTCAGCTTGTCCTGCGCGGTGTCGACCTGCGACTGGTACTTGTTCCCGGTGCGCTGGTCGAGGTAGTCGCCGCCCTTGTCGATGCCCTTGTCGGCCGTGCTCTCGTGGCCCTTGAGCATGCTCTTGATCTTGTCCATGAAGGACATGGCAGCCCTCCTAGTCGCTTGAGGCTTGCTCTCCCAGGGTCGCCGGGCGGGCCCCGCTCCGCACCTCGAACGGGTCACCGGCCCGGCGCGAAGAGCGCGGCGAGCCGCCGGTAGGAGTCCCGCAGGGCCGTACGGTCGTAGGTGCTGGTGGTGACGAGAACCTCCTCGGCGCCCGTCTCCTTCAGCACCGTCTCCAGCTCGTGCGCGACCTGCTCCCCAGTGCCGGCGATGTGCCCGGCGAGACCGGACTCGAAGAAGTCCCGTTCCCGCGCGGTCATCGTGCGGGCCTCGACCGACTCGGCGGGGGCGAGCGGCGGGAAGGTGCCGTGGGTGCGGGAGTACGCCATCGACCAGGCCTCGGGGACCAGCAGCCGGTGCGCCTCGGCCTCGGTGCCGGCGACCGCGATCGTCCCGGAGATCACCACGTACGGCTCGGCCGCCCAGGGTGACGGGCGGAACAGGGAGCGGTACTGGTCGATGAGCATCTTCTCGCGGCCGCGCAGGTCACCGATGACCATCGGCAGGCCCCCGAGGGCCGCGATCCGCGCGCCCTCGCCCATGGCCAGCACGAACGGCGGCACGGTCAGTCCCTCCGCCGGGCGGGCGTGCACACCGCTCGGCGAGCTGCCGGTGAACCAGCCCAGGAGTTCCCCGAGCTGCGCCGCGAAGTCCTCGGCGTCATCCTTGTCCCGGCCGAGCGCCCGGCGCACCCCGTCGGTGAAGCCCACGGAGCGGCCCAGCCCCATGTCGATACGCCCCGGGAACAGCGCCTCCAGCACCCCGAACTGCTCGGCGACGACGAGGGTTCGGTGGTTGGGCAGCATGACCCCGCCGGTGCCGACGCGGATGGTGCGGGTGGCCGCGGCGACCGCGGCGGCGAGCACGGCCGGCGCGGAGCCGGCCACCCCGGGCACGCCGTGGTGCTCGGACACCCAGAACCGGTGGTAGCCGAGCGCCTCCGCCTCCCGGGCCAGCGCGACGGTGTCCCGCAGGGCCTCCGCGGGCGGGTGGCCCTCGCGGGTACGGGAACGGTCGAGGACGGAGAACCGGGCCCGG
This sequence comes from Streptomyces sp. NPDC046727, assembly GCF_040645635.1. Classification (NCBI taxonomy): domain Bacteria; kingdom Bacillati; phylum Actinomycetota; class Actinomycetes; order Kitasatosporales; family Streptomycetaceae; genus Streptomyces; species Streptomyces sp. NPDC046727. The sequence continues at coordinate 238,001 of NZ_JBEYYR010000004.1, read as the reverse complement.
CTGATCACTGTGCTGCTCACACACACTTCAACACCCTCAGGGGCCAGGGATTCCCACGGCCACGCCCGGTCGTGGCACGGGTGCGGGTCGCGCGCCGGCGCGCTCTCGCCGGGGCGAGCGGGCAAGACCAGCCGCTGCGGTACGAGGTGTCGGGCGCCGTCGACCGTCACCTCGGTGCTGGGGAAAGCAGCGAGGACGCTATATGAAAATGGATCCCATGTGTGATTCTGAGCGCTAGGGTGGCCGGCGTGACCGACAGCAGTAAGCCACCGCTCGCCGTGTTCGACCTCGACAACACGCTGGCCGACACCGCGCACCGCCAGCACTTCCTGGAGGCCCGGCCGCGGAAATGGGGCGCGTTCTTCGCCGCCGCGCCCCAGGACCCGCCGCTCGCCGAGGGGCTGGCCCTGGTCGCGGAGAGCGCCCGCGCGTGCGAGGTCGTCTACCTCACCGGCCGCCCCGAGCGGTACCGCCGGGACACGCTGGAGTGGCTCGCGGCCCAAGGGCTGCCCGAGGGGCGGGTGTACATGCGGAGTAATGCCGACCGCAGGCCCGCGCGGTTCACCAAGCTGGAGGTCCTGCGCCGGCTCGCCCGGGACCGGGAGGTCCGGATGCTCGTGGACGACGACGAGTTGGTGTGCGACGACGCCGAGCGCGCCGGGTTCACCGTCGTACGGGCCCGCTGGGCAACGAAGTCGGCCGCGCTGGAGGAGGCGCAGGAACGGGAGGGGCGCACCTGACGCCGGTATCGCTCAGGCGCCGTCCTCGATGCGGAAACCGACCTTCAGGCCCACCTGGTAGTGCTCGATCCGCCCGTTCTCGATCTGGCCGCGGATCTGCGTCACCTCGAACCAGTCCAGGTTGCGCAGCGTCTGGTCGGCGCGGGCGATGCCGTTGCGGATGGCCTGGTCGACGCCTTCGTGCGAGGTGCCGACGATCTCGGTGACCCGGTAGGTGTGGTTCGTCATGCGGGTGCTCCTCTCGTGTCACGCCGTACTCCACCGTGCCGCATCCCCGCTCCGTCCGCACGGCGTCCGCGGTGTACCGGCGGTAGCGCTTGACCTCCGCATTGGTCCATACCAAAATCCAGCACACCCGTACGAGCCCGCGCGCTCGTCCCCCACGTCGGGCCCCCCACCCCTGTCCCAGCACTCCTGCCAGACAGAACAGGACCCCTCGTGAGACGTCGTGCGCTCGCCCTCATCTGTGTCACCGGCTCCCTCGTCAGCGGCTGCGGGATGCTCCCCGGCGACAAGGAGCCGAAGACCGTCACCGTGTGGCTGATGAAGGACAGTGCTTCGAAGGAGTTCCTGGAGCGGTTCACCGAGGACTTCGAGCGCAGCCACGAGGACCTGCGCCTGGACATCCGCATCCAGGAGTGGACCGGCATCGTCGAGAAGGTCCGCACCGCGCTCAAGGCCGGCTCCGGCGACGGCCCGGACGTCATCGAGGTCGGCAACACCCAGGTGCCGCTGTACGCCGACGGCGGCCGGCTCGTGGACCTCACCCTGGAGTCGATGCGGGACTGGGGCAAGGAGAAGTGGCTGCCCGGTCTCGCCCAGCCCGGCAAGGACGGCAACAAGCAGTACGGCATCCCCTGGTACGCGGCCAACCGCGTCGTCATCTACCGCAAGGACCTGTTCGAGCAGGCCGGCATCACCAGCCCGCCCAAGACCCGCGACGCCTGGCTCGCCGACACCGAGAAGCTCAACTCCGGTGGCAACCAGGGCATCTACCTCGCCGGGCAGGACTGGTACACCCTCTCCGGCTTCATCTGGGACGAGGGCGGCGATCTCGCCGAGGAGAAGGACTACGAGTGGCAGGGCACCCTGGACAGCCCGGCCGCGCTGCGCGGCATGGACTTCTACCGGCGGCTCCAGGCGCTGGGCGAGGGGCCCGCGGACGCCGACGAGGAGCACCCGCCCCAGGCCGGGGTGTTCGCCGGCGGCAAGGTCGCGCAGATCATCGCCGTACCCGGACTCGCCCGCTCCATCGTCCGGGAGAACCCGCGACTGGAGGACGAGCTCGGCTTCTTCCCCGTGCCCGGCAGAACGGCCGGGCGGCCCGGCACCGTCTTCACCGGCGGCTCGGACCTGGTCATCCCGCAGAACACCGACGACCAGTTCGCCGCGACGGCGGTCGTCGCGGCGCTCACCGGCGCCAAGTGGGACACCGAACTCGCCCGCACCATGAACTACGTGCCGAACAAGACCACGCTGGCCGGCGCGGTCGCGAGCGAGGAGGGGGTCGCCGCCATGGCCGCGGGCGCGGCACACGGCCGGGCGACCCCCCACACCCCTCAGTGGGCCGACGTCGAGGCCGACAACCCGATCAAGCGGTACATGACCCGGGTGCTGGGCGGCGCGGACCCCGCGGTCGAGGCCCGCCGCGCCTCACGGAAGATCACCGAGGCGCTCGCCCCCGACGTCGGCTGAACCGTCGGACCCGGCTCATCGCGCCACGCTCAGCGACAGCGCGAAGCGGCCCTGCCCGTCCGTCCACCAGTGGGTCAGCTCAAGCCCTGCCACGGCCAGTTCGGCGGTCACGCCCTCCTTCCGGAACTTGGCCGACACCTCGGTGCGCAGCTCCTCACCGGCGGCGAAGTCCACGGCGAGGTCCAGCGCGGGCACCTTCACGGTCTGTGCGGTACGGGAGCGCAGCCGCATCTCGATCCACTCCCGCTCGGCGTCCCACAGGGCCACATGGTCGAACGTGTCCGGGTCGAAGTCGGCGCCCAGCTCGCGGTCGACGACAGCCAGCACGTTCTTGTTGAACGCGGCCGTCACCCCGGCCGCGTCGTCGTACGCCCGGACCAGCACCCGCTCGTCCTTGACCAGGTCCGTGCCGAGCAGGAGCCCGTCGCCCGGGGCGAGCAGCGAGCGCACGGAGGCCAGGAACTCCGCCCGTTCGGCGGGCAGCAGATTGCCGATCGTGCCGCCGAGGAACGCCACCAGCCGGGGGCCGGGCGTCTCGGGCAGGGCCAGCGGAGCGGTGAAGTCGGCGATCAGCGCGTGGACTTCGAGGCCGGGGCGTTCCGCGATCAGGGCCTCGCCGGCCTGGGTGAGGGCGCTCTCGCTGACGTCCACCGGGACATAGGCGGCGAGCGAGGTGAGCGCCTCGATCAGATAGCGGGTCTTCTCCGAGGAGCCCGAGCCCAGTTCGACCAGGGTGCGGGCGCCGCTGGCGGCGGCGATCTCACCGGACCGGGCGGCGAGGATCTCCCGCTCGGCGCGCGTGGGGTAGTACTCGGGCAGTTCGGTGATCTGCTCGAACAGCTCGCTGCCGCGGGCGTCGTAGAACCACTTGGGCGGCAGCCGCTTGGGCGTGACGGTGAGGCCGGTCAGGACGTCGGCGCGCAGCGCGGCGTCCGTCGCGTCCTCGGGGAGGGTACGGGTGACGTGCAGGGGGCTCAACGGCAGGGCTCCTTCGGGGGTACGGCCGCCGGATCCTCCAGCGGGGCGAGCAGCACGCCGGCGCGGCTCGCGGTGAGCACGGTGCGGTCGGGGACCTCCTGCCAGAGCGGGTCGTCGTCGTACGGCTCGGAGGCGACGACCGTTCCGTGGCCGGGCTCCGCGCGGTACCAGAGCGAGTCACCCCAGGCGGTGGCGGCGATCGTGTCCCCGTCGGTCAGCAGCAGGTTGAGGCGGGAGGCGGGGGCCGCCCCGGCGAACCGGCGGACGGTTTCGCCCAGGGCCTGGTCCGGTTCGTCGCCGGACCGCAGGCGGTGCAGGACCAGTGCCCAGATGAACGCCGAGTCGTTACGGGCCTGGAGCGACAGCAGCTCGACCGGGGGCAGCGCGGACACCAGGGGGGCCGCCGCGTCCGGCCAGCCCGCGACCGCGCCGTTGTGGCTGAACAGCCACCGCCCGGCCGCGAACGGCGCCGCCGCGGCCTCGGCGTCCGCGCCCGCGAAGGTCGCGTCCCGGACGGCCGCGAGTACGGCACCCGAGCGCACCACCCGGGACAGGTCGGCGAAGGACAGGTCGGCCCAGATCGGCCCGGCCCGCCGGTAGCGGGCCGGGACGGGATCCCCGGGCGCGTACCAGCCCACCCCGAAGCCGTCGGCGTTGACCGTCCCGTACCGCTGCCGGCGCGGCGCCCACGACTGGCGGAACAGACTGTGCGGGGGTTCCATGAGCACGCGGCCGAGCGGCACCTCGGGCCCCAGGTAGGCGAGATGACGACACATCAGACCGCCTCCGGGCGGGCGGTGCGGAACCCGGAGAAGATCTGCCGGCGGACCGGGTAGTCCCAGTTGCGGAACGTGCCCCGGCAGGCCACCGGGTCCACGGCGAACGAACCGCCGCGCAGCACCTTGTGCTCGGGCCCGAAGAACACCTCCGAGTACTCCTTGTACGGGAACGCCCGGAAGCCCGGGTACGGCAGGAAGTCGCTCGCCGTCCACTCCCACACGTCACCGATCAACTGGCGTACGCCGAGCGGCGACTCACCGGCCGGGTAGCTGCCGGCGGGGGCGGGCCCGAGGTGCCGCTGGCCCAGGTTGGCGTGCTCGGGCGCCGGGTCGGCGTCACCCCACGGGTAGCGCCGCGAGCGGCCGGTGGCCGGGTCGAAGCGGGCCGCCTTCTCCCACTCCGTCTCGGTGGGCAGCCGCCGCCCGGCCCAGCGGGCGTAGGCGTCCGCCTCGTACCAGCACACGTGCAGCACCGGCTCGTCCGGCGCGACCGGCTCCGTGATCCCGAACCGGCGCCTGAGCCACTGGCCGCCGTCCCGCCGCCAGAACAGCGGGGCGGTGATGCCGTGCTGCCGGATGTGCGCCCAGCCCTCCGGCGTCCACCAGCGTTCGGTGTCGTAGCCCCCGTCCTCGATGAACGCCTGGTACGCCGCGTTCGTCACCGGGGTCGTGTCGATCCAGAACGGCGCCACCTCCCGCGGGTGCGCCGGGCGTTCGTTGTCCAGCGCCCAGGGCTCGTCGGAGGTGCCCATCGTGAACGGGCCGCCGGGGACCAGGACTTCGGCCGGGCCGGTGAACGGCGGGGCCGGCTCCGGGTCCGGTGCCGTCAGGACCCTGGGCCCCTTGCGCAGCTGATGGGTGATCAGCATGGTCTCGTCGTGCTGCTGTTCGTGCTGGGCGATCATTCCGAAGGCGAAGCCGGCCTCGGTCAGCCGGGTGCCGTGGAAGTCCGCCGTCTCCAGCAGGTCCAGCGCCCGGCCGCGCACCTCGGCCGCGTACCGGCGGGCCTCGGCGGGCGGCAGCAGCGGCAGCGAGGGGCGCTCGGCCCGCGGGTGCTCGAAGGCGTCGTACAGGCTGTCTATCTCGGGCCGCATCGCCTCCCGGCCGCCGACCGCCCGCAGCAGCCACAGCTCCTCCTGGTTGCCGATGTGGGCGAGGTCCCAGACCAGCGGGGACATCAGCGGGGAGTGCTGTGCGGTGAGGTCGGGCTCGTCGACGCAGGAGGTCAGCAGCGTGGTGCGGTCACGGGCGGTGGTGAGGGAGGCCAGCGCGCGCTTCCGCAGCGCCTCGGTGTCCGTCGCGGTCTCGATGTCGGTCTCGGGGGCGGTCATGTGCGGATGTCCTTCCTCCCGTGGGCGGTGGGGGTGCCCCCGGCCGGGCCGGGCTGGGGCGGATCCATGGCGGGCAGCGCGTCCAGCAGATCGTCGGCCGGGCAGCGGCCCCGGGCGACATAGCGGTCCCGGTACGCCGCCACGGCGTCGATGACCCGGGCGGTGGCGCCGCGCCGGGGCAGCGCCCGCAGGGCCGCCGCGAAGCAGCTGTCGGCCGCCTCGCGCAGCTCCGGGTCGGCGAGCCCGTGCCGGGCCGCGTCCACCCACAGCGGGTTGTGCGGGGCGGGCAGGTTCAGGGACCGCTCGGCGAGCGGCTTCACGGTCCGGTAGGCGGTCTCGGCGGCCTCCGGGTCGTCGAACAGCGCCGCCGTCACCGCGAGCGGCACGAGCCATCCGTTCTCGCCGGGCTGCGCGTCGATCATGCGCAGTTCCAGATGGCCGCGCGGCCGGATCGGCGGGAACAGCGTGGTCAGGTGGTAGTCGAGGTCCGCCCGGGTGGGCGGCCGGGGTGAACCGGAGCGGGTCCACTCCCGGAAGGTGAGCCCCTCGGGCACCTCCCAGGGGCCGCTGTCCCGGCGGACGCACATCACCGGCGCGTCCAGCACGTGCCGGGCCCAGGCGGCCCGCGGTGCGTCGTCCAGCGGGGGAGCGCCGGCCCGGCCGGCACCGATCTCCATCCACATCAGCTGGCGGGTGGACTGCCAGCCCGTGGGCCGCCGGCCCAGCAGCGGCGAGTTGGCGAACGCGGCCACCAGGACCGCGCCCAGCTGGTGCGCCAGCCACCAGCGCCGGACGTGCCCCAGCGGGCCGGGCTCCTCGTGGCCGGCGTCCACACAGACCTGGACGGAGGCCGAGGCGCACATCATGTGGCGGCCGGCCGGACCGTTGCGGTCCAGGCAGGTCTCCATGGCGTCGTAGCGCGGCTCGTGCAGGAATCTGCGGGGCGCGTGCCAGGGGTCGTGGCCGATGCCGGCGAGTCCGAGACCGTCCTCGGCCAGCACGTCCCGGACGGTGTCCAGGTCGGCGGAGACGGTGTCGACGCACTCCATCAGGGAGGCGGCGGGCGGTGAACTCAGCTCCAGCTGGCCGCCGGGCTCGACGGTGAGCGCCGAGGCCAGGGGTACGGCCCGCAACGTGGCGTAGGCCGCTTCGAGTCGTTCGGGTGTGACCGGGAGCTGCGGCATCTCCAGCGAGTGGACGAGCCACTCCAGCTCGACACCGAGCGTGCGGGGCGGTCCGGTCTTGAAGCAGATGCCCCGGACCAGGGCCTCCACCTCGGCTTCGGTGACGGCTGTGCGGTGCTCCGTACAGTCGCCACCGTCGCTCTGCGTATCGGACATTTCGGGATCCTCCTGAAGTTCCACCGTGCCACCGCCCCGGTGTGAGGGCCGGAGGCACTCGTCCCACCCAAGACCCTCGGGCCGATTCGCACAAGGGTCCCCATCCGGACGTTCCGGATCCGTCACTTCCGTTTCGTTGTGCGTTTCCGGACCGTTCCGGGCGCGGGAAACTCCGTTGCACCGCATCACCAGCATCACCCAGGATGCGTCCATGAGCACGACGGGGGAGACCGCGCGGGGCGCGGTCATGGCGCCCACGGGGGTGGCGCCGTGAGCGCGCGCCTGCGCGGTGTTGCCGCGGAGACGGAACGGATCGTGGCCGCGGGCCGGTACCGGACGCCGGACGGCCGGGAGGTGTCGATCGCGGCAGCGACCGAGGCCGCCCGGGCGGGCACCCGGATGTTCGGTCCCGCGCCGGTGCCGGTGGAGCCGGTGCCGGAGGCGGACACGGTCTTCGAGGTCACCGGCGAGAGCAGCCTGGAGGCGGCCCGCCGGCTGGCGAACGCCCCCGTCGCCGTCCTGAACTTCGCCTCGGCCCGGAACCCGGGCGGCGGATACCTGAACGGCGCGCAGGCCCAGGAGGAGGCCCTGTGCCGCGCCTCCGCGCTGCACACCTGCCTGCTGGCGGCCCGCGCCTTCTACGACCACCACCGCGCCGAACGCGACCCGTTCTACACCGACCGGGTCATCCATTCCCCGGCCGTCCCCGTCTTCCGCGACGACCGGGGCCGGCTGCTCGCCGAGCCGTACCTCGCGGGCTTCCTGACGGCCGCCGCCCCGAACGCGGGCGTGGTCCGGCGTACGGCACCGGAGCGGGCCGCCGGCCTGCCCGGCGCCCTGGCGGTACGGGCCGAGCGGGTGCTGGAGACGGCCGCGGCCCACGGCTACCGGCGACTGGTGCTCGGCGCCTGGGGCTGCGGTGTCTTCCAGAACGACCCGGCGCAGGTCGCGGGCGCCTTCCGGGCGTTGCTGGGACCCGGCGGCAGGTTCGCGGGATCGTTCGAGCACGTGGTGTTCGGGGTGCTGGACCGGACACCGGGAGCCGTGGTGCGGCAGGCGTTCGTACGGGCGTTCCCCGAGTCCGCGGCGGCGGGGGCCGGTCAGGTCCAGCCGTAGCGTTCGTGCAGCCGCTGCCGGACCAGGTTGAACCGCATGCGGTCCAGCGCGCACGCCTCCCGGCGCATGCCCTGCTCGTGCAGGCGCAGCACACGGTCCACGTCCACCCAGGAGTCCCGGCCCGACCGGTCCCACGGTCCGCTGCCGATCGCCACCCAGTCCCGGTCGCCGGCGTGCCGCTTGCTGGAGAGCTGCACGGCGAGGAAGGTGCCGGCCGCCTCCCGGGCCACGACCAGCACCGGGCGGTCCTTGCCCCGGCCGTCGTTCTCCTCGAACGGCACCCAGGTCCACACGATCTCCCCGGGGTCCGGGTCGCCGTCGTGGGCAGGGGAGTACTCGGTGCGCACCCGGCCGACCTCGCGCGGGTCGGCCTCGGTGGTGGCGTGGGGGCCCTGTCGGCCGGGGACGTTCTCTTCGGTGGACGTGATCACGGGGGCACACCCTAGTGGTCCGCGCAACCCGCGTCCCGTACGGGTGCGTTACTCCGGCGTCCCGCCGGGGTGCCGGCCGGGCGCGGTGTCCGGGTGCGCGCCGATCCGCATGCCGGGGCGCCGGCCGTGCACGGTCAGGTACGTCAGGCCCGCCGCACCGGCGGTGATGCTGCGGGGCGCGCCGTGCGGCAGCCAGACCAGGGAGCCCTCCGCGAGCGGCTCCACCGCGCCCGAGGAGCCCTCGCCGAGCGTGCCGTCCCCGGCGACGACGGGCACCAGCACGTCCAACTGGGCCTCGGTGTGGGCCGGGATCCGCCCGCCCGGGGCCACCCGCACGACGTTCGCGTCGAGTTGGCGTCCGCTCTCGGCCAGCTTCCACAGCACCCCGCCCGGCACCCGCGGTGCCTCGGCGAGCGCGCGCGTGTCGCACAGGACGCGCGGGCCTCCCGCCGCGCGGTCGGCCGGTCCGGTGTCGGTCGCGGACGGCGACGTCATCTGGTGTTCCCCCTCGGCTCATGCGTTGCAAGCCCCACAGTGCCCACCCAGTTTACAATTAGTACATGTAGGATTCGTGAAAATGGGACCGTTCGGGAGGGGGTCAGGTGTGCCGGACGTGACCACGCGGGAGAGTCCGCGCCGCCGGGAGGTGCTGGACGCGCTGCGTGCCGCGCCCTCGCCGCTCGGGGTCGCCGAGGCTGCCGAGCGGATGGGACTCCATCCCAACACCGTGCGCTTCCATCTGGACGCCCTGGTCGCCGACGGCCTGGTGGAGCGCCGGGCCGAGGCACCCTCGGGACCCGGCCGGCCCCGCACCGTCTACAGCGTCCGTCCCGGCATGGACCGCGGCGGCCTGCGCGACTACCGGCTGCTCGCCCGCATGCTGCTCAGCCGGTGGGCCGCCGCCGACCCGGCCGAGGCGCGGGCGGAGGCCCGGGAGACGGGCCGTGCCTGGGGGCGCTTCCTGGTGGACCCGCTCCCGCCGTACGAGCCGGCGACGCCCGAGCGGTCGGTGGCCGGGCTGCTCGCCCTGCTCGACGGCCTGGGCTTCGAACCGAGGCCGGAAGGCGCCGGCGAGCCCGGCCGGCCGCCGGAGCGGATCCGGCTGCGGCACTGCCCCTTCCTCGAACTCGCCGAGGAGCAGGGCACCTTGGTGTGCTCCCTCCACCTGGGCCTGATCCAGGGCGCGTTGGCGAAGCTGGGCGCGCCGCTGACGGCCACGGAACTGGAACCGTTCGCCACACCCGACTCCTGCGTCGCCCACCTGGCCGGCGCAGCGGCCGGCTGAACCGCCTGGATCCGTCAGCGGATACGAATCCGCCGCCCCGGCGGAGAAAGGGCCGCGTCGATGAACGCCACCTCCGCCGCCACCGCCACGGCGGTCACCTTCGTCTGGCTCGGGATGGTGCTGGCGATCTCCTTCCTGGAGGCCCCGCTGAAGTTCCGCGCCCCGGGCGTGACGATCCCCCTCGGCCTGGGCATCGGGCGGCTGGTGTTCCGCGCGCTGAACACCGTCGAGGCCGTCCTGGCCGTCGCCGTGGTCACCGCGGTCGCCCTGGGGGACGCCCCGGCCGGGATCGCCGCGCCGACCGCCGCGGTGGCGGTGCTCCTCCTCACCCAGCTGATTGTCGTCCGCCCCGCCCTCAACCGCAGGTCGGACCGCGTCCTCGCGGGCGAGGACCTGCCCCGCTCGCGCGGCCATCTGTGGTACGTGGCGCTGGAGATCCTCAAGGCCGGCACCCTGATCGCCCTGGGAACCCGCCTGCTCACGGTGTGATCCCTTAAGGTCGGCCCCCGGGGGGCCGCGAGGGCGGTTCGCACACGGGGGGATCACGGGACATGCCGACACCCGCACAGATCTGGGAGGAAGCCGACCTGCCGACACGCCGGCTGGCCGGACTCGCGCTCAACCCGGCCGTGACTCAGGACATCCTGCTGCGGCTGCTCGCCGAGGCCCCGCTCGCCGTACGCATGGTGCTGTGCCGGGACCGCGATCTGCCGGCCGCCGTGGTGGACGCCGTGGTCGCGCATCCCGACGCGCGCACCCGCGGCTTCCTCGCCGTCAACCCCCATGTCGACCCCGCCCAGCGGGCCCGGCTGGTCGACGATCCCGACTGGATCGTCCGGTGCCACCTCACCGAAGGCCCCCGCGTGCCCCTCCCGCACCGGCCCAGGCCACTGCCCGACGACACCGTCGTCCGCATGATCACCACGTACGACGGTGAGGAGCCGCTCGGCTCGACCGGCTTCTGGCAGCAGATGTCCTGGCAGCTGATCCGGTCGATGCCCACGCACCCGGTCGCCGCGGTACGCCGCTGGGGCGTCGGCTCCTGGGGCTCGCTCCCCGCCGAGCGGAGGGCCGCGCTGCTGGCGGACCCGGACACGAGCGTGCGCGAGCGGGCCCAGGAGCTGGCGCGGTGGGAGGACCCGGCGTGGGTGGAGACCCAGCTGCCCCCGCGGCCCTGCCACGGCCGCACCGACATCCTGCTCAACCGGGCCCTCAGCGAAGCCGTCGTGGAGGGCGTCCTCACCGCACCGGCCCACCCGGACGAGAGGGCGACGATCGCCCTCAACCCCACACTCCCGCCCGACGCGGTGGTCCTCCTCGCCGCCGACCCGGACCCCAGGACACGCGAGCGGATCGCGGGCCGCGCCGACCTGCGGCCGGCCGAGCGCCGAGCCCTCGTCGCCGACCCCGAACCGCACGTGCGCCGGGCGGTGGCCCGCCACCCGGACCTCGGTCCCGACGAGCGCCGTACCCTCGCGACGGACCCCGACCCGCAGGTACGGCTGGCCGTCTCCGTCCACCCCGCGTTCAGCGAGGAGGAACGCGCCCGCATCGACTACCGGGTGCCGCCGGACGGCCGGTTCGGCTTCCGCCCGGCGCCCCAGGAGCCCCGCGACCCCGCCGACGTCCGCCGGGACGCGCTCTCCGGGCACCCGATGCTGCGCCGGCGAGCCGCGCGGGAGCACACGCTTCCGGCCGACCTGGTGGCCCGCCTGGCGGAGGACGACGACCTCGGCGTCCGCGTCCTGCTCGCCCACAACCACCCGGACGCCCCGGCGGCACTCCTCCTGCGCTGCTTCCTGGAGTACACCGGCGACGAACGCGACCGCCTGCCCACCCGGCCCGACTTCCCGCGCACCGGGCTCGCCCGCCTCGCCGCGCACGCCGACCCCCGGGTCCGCGCCCTGACCGCACGGGACCCGGAGACCGGGCCGGCCGTCGTCGAGCGGCTCACCAGGGACCCCGACCCCGAGGTCCGGGCGGCCCTGGCCCGCCACCCGAACCTCCCCGCGCCCCGGCTGGCGGAACTCCTCGCCGACCCGGAACTCGCCCACGCCGCCGCCGCGAACCCGGCGCTGGAGCGGGGCACGGTCGACCGGCTCGTGCGGACGCACGGCCGGGGTCCCTGGTGAGGGACCCCGGCCGCACGGAACCGGTCGCTGTCAGCTCTCCTGATCCACCGTCACCTTCTGCGGCGGCGGAGCCGCCACCCCGTTCGGGGAGGGTGAAGTGCCGTTCAGTGCCTGCCCGTTGTCTCCCGTCGTGGCGAGCAGCTTGCGGGCGAGGCCCAGGCCCGTGCCGCCCATGGTGAGCGCCTTGGCGAACAACTCGCCCATGCCGTCGGCACCGTTGAGGAGCACCATGTTGTCGACGTTCCCGAACGCGGACGCGCCGGCCTGCACGATCTCCGGCCACTTCTCCGCGAGCTGCTGGGCGACGACCGCCTCCTGGTTCTCCGCGAGGGCCGCGGCCCGGGCCTTGATGGCCTCCGCCTCCGCCAGACCCTGCGCCCGGGTCGCCTCGGCCTCCGCCAGGCCCCTCGCCTGCGCGGCGGCCGCCTCGGCCTCTCCGGTGGCCCGGGTGGCGGCGGCGGTCGCCGCACCGCGGGTCTTGGTCGCCTCGGCCTCGGCGCCCGCGGCGGTCTTCACCCGGGTCGCCTCGGCCGCCGCCGCCAGCTCGGTCTCCTTCGCCCGGGCCTCGGCCGCCGAGATCCGTGCGTCGCGCTCGGCCTCGGCCAGCGTCCGCGTCTCGTACGCCCGGGCGTCCGCCGGCTTGCGGACATCCGCCTGGAGCTGCTGCTCCCGCCGGTGCGCCTCCAGCTCGGCGACCCGCGTCTCCTGTACGACGACCTCCTGCCGGGCGCCGGCCGCGGCGAGCGGCCCGGCCTGCTGGGCCTTCGCCGCCGCCTTGTCCCGCTCGGCCTGGTAGCCGGCCTGGAGGATCTCGCTGTCCCGGGTGGCCTCCGCCATCCGCGCGAGCGACTGCTGCTCGGCCTCGGTGGCGAGCCGGTTCGCCTCCGCCTGCGCGATCCGCGCGTCCCGCTGCACGGCCGCGGCGTGCGGCATCGCCAGGTTCTGGATGTACCCGGTCGGGTCCTCGATCTCGTGGATCTGCAGCGAGTCCACGATCAGACCGAGCTTCTCCATCTCCGTACCGCAGGCCGCCCGGGTCTGCCCGGTCAGCTTCTCCCGGTCGCGGATCATGTCCTCGACCGTCAACCCGCCCACGATGGACCGCAGATGACCGGCGAAGACGTTGTGCACCCGCTCCGCCATCAGCCTCTGCTGGTCCAGGAACCGGCGGGCCGCGTTCGCGATCGACACGAAGTCGTCGCCCACCTTGAAGATGACCACGCCCCGCACCTTCAGCGGAATGCCCTGGTGGGTCACGCAGTCCACCTGCAGCTCGGTCTCGTTCAGGTCCAGCGAGAGCTTGCGCACCGCCTGCACACCGGGCAGCACCAGCGTGCCGCGCCCGGTGACGATGCGGAAACCCATGCCCTCCTCAAGCCCCTCGGTGCGGTGCTTGGACCCGGAGATGATGAGCGCCTCGTTCGGCTCGGCGACCCGCCACATCATCTTGAACAAGCCGATCAGAACGAGGACGGCAACGACGACCGCCCCCGCAACGACGCCGACAACCATCGGCATACGCCCCCTTTGCATGGTGCCCGTTCGGCACCGAACGAAGGGAGTGTGCGCCTGCCGGCGGCCCGGGTGAAGACGCTGACGAATCCTTGTTGCAATCTTGACGCGCGCCGCTCTCACCTGGGGCGGAGCGGGCTCAACTGTCGTACGCCGCCGTGACGTACACCGTCCTCGGCGGCAGGTACTCCACCACCATCACCACCGTCCCGGTCGCGAGCCGCGCGGTGCCGTCGGCCGGGTGGGCGAGGAAGTGCTCCGCGCCGCCGCGCACCCGCACGATCACCTCGCCGACCAGACCGGGCCCGACCGTCCCCGTCACCCGCCCCATCCGCCCGACCATCGACGCGTCGTCCATGGGAACAGCGTAGGGTTCGCCCGCATGACCTGCACCGTTGCGTCAGGAACAACCGCCGCGAGGACGGCCCCGGGAGCCGGACCACCGGACCCGTCCGCACGCTGACCGGCCACGCCCGGCTGGATATCCTCGGAACCGACCAGGAATCACTGGCCGGACCGAAGCGTCAGGGGATGAGGCCGATGCCCAGCAGGGGCGGCGAGTCGACGGCAGACATGCCGGATCTCACGGGGCTGCCCCTGGAACGGATCCTGGAGGGCGCCGACTCCGCGTTGTCCGAGGCCCTGCGCCGCGTACTCCGCCATGTGGCCGGCGAGGAGGCTCCGGTGGCCGCCTACGACTCGGGGGGCGACCTGTGCGAGGGACCGCGCCGGGCCCGCACCCCCGCCTCATGAGCCGGCCGGCCGGCTCCCGGCGGCCCCGGTGGCCCGACGACCTCCTCGACGTCCCGGCTCTCCGCGCCGAACGGCAACGCGCGCTGCCCTTCCGCGAGTTCGTCCTGAAGGTGCACAGCCGCTGCAACCTTGCCTGCCGCTACTGCTACGTCTACGAAGCCGGCGACCAGCTCTGGCGGACCCAACCTCGCACCATGTCGCGGGACACGGCCCTGCAGGTCTGCCGTCGGGTGGCCGAGCACGCCGAGCGCCACGGGCTGGGCTCCGTCCGCGTCCTCCTGCACGGAGGCGAACCACTGCTCGCCGGCATCCCGTTCCTGCGGGACCTCACCCGCACCCTGCGGGCCCGGCTGCCCGACACCACCGACGCCGAAGTACTCATCCAGACCAACGGCGTTCTCGTCGACGACGAGACGCTGCGCCTGTGCCACGAGGAGGACATCGGCCTCGCGGTCAGCCTGGACGGTCCCGCTGCCGTCCACGACCGCGTCCGACGGGACCACGCCGGCCGCGGCAGCCACACGGGCGTCGCGGCCGCCCTGCGCCGGCTGTCGCGCCCCGAGCACCGCCGCGTCTGGGCCGGCATCCTCGCCGTGATCGACGTCGACTCCGACCCGCTCACCACGTACGAGCACCTGCTGAGCTACGACCCGCCCGCGATCCGCCTCCTCCTGCCGCTCGGCAACTGGACCCACCGCCCCCCGGGCCGCACCGACGACCCGGCGCACACGCCGTACGCGGACTGGCTGATCCCGGTCTTCGACCGCTGGTACCGGTCGCCGGGGCCACCGGTCCGGATCGCGTTCTTCGAGTCGATCCTGGACCTGCTGCTCGGCGGCGTCACCCGCACCGAGACCATCGGCGCCGCCCCCTCGCAACTCGCGGTGGTCGACACCGACGGCGCGCTCACCCTCTCCGACCAGCTGAAGTCGGCGCACGAAGGAGCCGACCGCAGCGGATTCGACGTGTACCGGCACACGTTCGACGCCCTGCTCCACCACCCCGGGGTGGTGGCACGCCGGCTGGGGACCGCGGGGCTGGCGGAGCAGTGCCGCGCCTGCCCCGTCGGTGCCGTGTGCGGAGGCGGCCACTATCCGCACCGCTACCGCGCGGACAGCGGCTACCTCCATCCCTCCGTCTACTGCCCGGACCTCATGGCACTGATCCGGCACGTGGCGAGGGCGGTGCGCGCCGATCTGGCGCTCGCGGCCGGGGAACACCCTTGACCCCGCACCGGGGGACCGCGGCGCCCGACCGGGGGTGGAGCAGCGCCTCCTTCAGCGACGCCGTCGGGCTGGTGGCCCTGGCACCTAGATCGAACCCGGGTCGATGTCGCATTCCGCGCGGGTGCCGGCCGCGGCGCCGCGGCTGTCCGGATGCCCGGGGCCGAGCGTGCCCAGATAGCGGCGTCGCACCGACTCCAGCAGCTCGGCGCCCGCCTCGGCGGCGCCGGCCGCGCCGGTGTCCAGAGCCACGTTGGTGAGAGCCGCGAGTGTCATGGGGTGACGGTCGCCGTAGCGGGCCGCCAGCCGGCGCGCGCACTCCTCGCCCAGTGCCAGGGCCGCCGCCGGGTCGCCGCCGAGGGACAGGTCCGTGGCGAGATCGACCTGGGCCAGGAGCAGCCACGGATGGCTGCCGGGCAGTGTCCCGGCCAGCGTGGCCACCGCCTCCCGGTCGACGCCGTGAGCCTCGTCGTACCGCCTCGCGGCACGCAGCGCAGCCCCGTGGTTGACCCCGGCGACGCCCGTGAGCGGGTGCCCGCGGCCCAGGACGGCTCGGTAGCCCCGCAATGCCTCCGCGCTGTGCGCGAGTGCCGCCTCCGCCCGGCCGGTCTGCCGCAGCCCGCTGGCGAGGCTCATCAGCGTGGCCAGCGTGTCGATGTGCTCTCGGCCCAGGTAGCCCCGGCTCAGCTCCAGCGCCTCCTGCGCCAGGGTGAGACCCCGGTCCAGCTCTCCCGCCTTCCGGCAGGTCACCGCCATGTTCCTGAGGGCCCGCAGGGTGTGCGGGTGCTGGTCCCCGTACTGCTCGCGGTAGCGCTCCAGCGTGCTGGACTGCAGATCCAGGGCCTCGCCGTAGCGCCCGCAGTCGAGCAGGTCGCGCGCCACGTTGTTGAGGGAGAAGAGGGTCGAGCGGGCCGTCGGCCCGAGGACGGAGAGACGGCCTTCGTGGACCCGCTCGTTCACCTCCAGGGCCTCGGCGTACAGACCGTTGACGCGCAGACACACCGCATAGTTGTGGCCGATGGTCAGGACGTACGGGTCCGCGGTGCCGTACAGCCGTACGCTGCGGTGGTAGGCGTCCTCGTCGAGCACGAGAGCCTCCGCGAAGCGCCCGGCCGCGCGCAGGTCGGCGGCGGTCGCACCGGCCATCGTCAGGGTGTACTTGTGATCGTCGCCCACGGTGGCGCGCAGCCGGCGCAGCACGTCCTCGTTGATCCGCCGGGACTCCTCGAACTCGGAGAGCTGCCAGTGCGCGCTGGCCTGCTGACGACGCGCCCACAGGGTCTGGAGGTGGTCCGGGCCGAGTGCCCGCGTCCACGAGTCGACGATCTCCCGCCCCAGCTGGACCGCCCCGGGAAAGTCGCCGTGCGCGATCACATAGCCGAGGACCTGCAGCACCGTCGCGCGCACGGTCTCGTCCTCGCAGTGCGCCAGCCCGGTGGGTTCGAGGTGGGGCAGGATGTCCGCGTAGTTGCGCCAGTGGTTCGGACGCTGGGAATCGCCGGGGTCGTGCGCGGCCAGGATCCGGTGGACCAGATGACGCAGCCCGCTGCCCTCGTCGTCCGGCAGTTCGTCCCGCAGCACGCGGGCCAGCAGCCGGGGCACCTGGAGGGTGTCCGCCGCGGGATTGACGGCCAGCAGCGAGAACCGGCTGATGGCCTCGACCGCCTCGGCACGGACCGCCTCGTCGCGGGCCACCGGAGCCAGGGCGTCCGGCAGGGGCAGCCCCCGCGCGGAGTGCAGGAACGACCGCGCGACCGGGCCCGGCCCGAAGAAGGCCAGCAGGCGCAGGAGTTCCAGTGCCTGCGGGCTGCGCTCGCGCAACAGGTCCACCGAGGTGCGCCAGACGGCGGCGACGGGCCGGACCTCGGGCGCGACGGGCTCGGCGCGCAACTGGTCGCGCTGATGTTCGAGGAGGTCCAGGTAGACGTCCGTGCCGATACCGCACTCCGCCTGGGCCGCGACGGCGTGCTCCAGGGCCAGCGGGAGGTCACCCAGGGCCTCGGCGAGCCGTTCGGTCTCCTCGGGGGTGGTCCATGGCATGCGCCGACGGAGGAATCCGACGCTCGTCCCCCTGTCGAACGCCTCGATGGGCAGTGCGGCCATGTGGTCGGCCCAGCTTGAGTCGCGCGAGGTGACGAGCACATGCCCGGCACCCTCCGGCACGCCGGACATCGACGGGACGTACGGCAGGATGTCGTCGGCCGGGCCGGCGTTGTCCATGACCAGCAGCCACCGCCCGAAGGGCTGTCCCGCGGCCATCGCCGTCAGGACGCGGTCCACCGGATCACCAGGGCCTTCGGCGGCGTCCCCGAACTCTGCCGCGAGGAAGGAGAGCTGCTGACGGATCACCGTCGGCTGCTGCGCGTCGACCCACCAGATCCGTTGGTACACGGTGCGGTGACGTACTGCGTATTCGACGGCGAGCCGGGTCTTGCCGACCCCGCCCGTGCCGTACAGCGCGGCGCACGGCGAGACGTCCTCGCCTGGCGCGGGGCCGAACAGCCGCTCCAGCTCGGCCAGTTCCGCCTGGCGGCCGGTGAACCCGGACGGCTGCGGCAGCGGCATGGAGCGCGGCAGCCCGGCCGGTACGCCGGGCAGGGCGGACGGGACGCTGCCGGGGGGAGCGGGCGGCTCGCGCACGACGGGCGGAAGCGGCACCGGGGAGGCGGCCCCGGCGCGTGCGGCCCGCGCCGGCCCGCCGGCCGACGGCGCAACCCCGCGTTCCCCCGCACCCGGGAGCGGACCCGGGGACGCACGGGCGCTCGTGCCGTCGAGCACGCTTCCGTAGGGTGGTCCGAGGGCCGCGAGCACGGGTGCCGCCGCCGCGAGCAGTTCCTGGTCGGCAGCGCCCAGATCGTCGGCGTCCACCGTGGTGGGGGCGGCCAGCAGGGTGCCGAGCAGGTCCGGCCGAGCCCCGATGACCCGCGCCGCGACTGACGACACCTCCTGGAGCATGCGCAGGACCTCCGTGCGGCCGAGCCCCCTCAGCAGCCGTTCGCGCACGCCGTCCAAGAAGGTGTAGACCGGCTCGGCACCCTCCTGGCCGGGGCGGGTCGCGAGCAGTCCGCCGAGCAGGATCTCGGCGAACGGCAGCGGCCCGGCCTCCCATCCGTGCAGGTGCTGCACCGCCTTCACGACCTCCGGCCGCAGCGGCACCATCGCCAGCAGCGCCGCGAGCCGCCGTGCCTGGGGCGAAGCGTGCCGCAGAAAGCGCAGCACCGTCTGTTCGGCGGAGGCCGGGGCGTGCCGCTCCCACGGAGGAAGCGGGGGAAGACACTCCGGGGCCAGCCCTTCCTGGTCCACGAGGAGCGCGGCGACATCGACCGGCGTGCCGGCGCCGGCGGTGACCAGCCGGGCCCAGCCCGCGAACCAGGCGGGCTCCAGTTCCAGCACGGGCACGACCGACGGACCGCCGCGCACCCACCGCCTGTCGCGGCGCACCCGGAGCAGCGCGTTGGGCCGGCCCGCGGCGGCGGTGAGCACCCGGACGTCGCGGGGCACCGCCTCGCACAGGTCCCACAGCCGGCTGGGCAGCGGCTGCAGCACGGCGACCGGTGCCTGACGCGCCCACAGGTGCAGCATCCCGGGGACGGTTCCGCTTGCCCAGGCGTCGCCCACGCAGTCGCTCATCAACAGGATCAACCGCCGTCCCTGCGGATGGAACAGCTCACCCGGGGCACGTGCCGGGCCGCCCCGCTCCGGCCGGAGCGCAGCGGCCTTCCGGCCGCGCGTGTCCAGCTGCCAGATCCGCACATCGGCGAAGGCACCCTGCCGGCGCAGGAGTTCGACGAGTTCACCCGCGACCCCCCACCACACGGCCATCGACGGACTCTGCTCGACGATCAGCGCCACATCGAACCACCGGTCCGGCACGTCCGTGAGGACCGGACTCCACCGGCCCAGTTCCGCCGACCTGCTCGCGGTGGTCTCCTCGTCCAGGGTGCGGCGGTGCCGCGAGCGGACCCGGCGATTGAAGGGCCGCAGCGTCCGGGCCAGACGCAGGGGGTCGCGCAGCACACCGGGGCGCATCTCGATGTCGAAGAGCGCCGAGGCGGCGGGGGTAACGGCCTCCGGCGCGCCGCTCGGCCGCCCGGTGTGCCCAGAACGCCCGGGCGGACGCGCGTCCTGGGAGGTGAGTGCCGCGCCGGGGAACTCCTCGTCGCTCTCCGCCCGCGGGTCTTCGGCAATCGACTGGCCGGCCGCCCTCCGGCCCTCGGAGTCCGCGTCGTCCGGCCGGTCGGCGTCGGCCGCGACGATGCGGTTCACCAGCCACAGCGCCTCCGCCCACTCGCGGGCGGTCGGCGGCGAGGCCTTCGGGGCGTCGGTCACGGTGCGCTGTCCGACGCCAGATCGCGCCACAGCGACGACCGCAGCCGCGCCCAGGACGCCTCGTCGGCGTCGGCGGCGCCGTTCGTCAGCATGTGCACCGTGTTCAGCAACTGGTCCGCGGCGAGGGAACCATCGCCGCGTTCCTCCAGGAAGGAGCGCACCAACTCCAGCGTCCGCTCGTCCAGACCGGTGCCGAAATGCGATTCGATCATCGCCGCGAGGCGCCGCTCGTCCGGCGCGGCCAGCTCGACCTCCAGGCACCTGCGGCGGAAGGCGGGCGAGAACGCCCGCTCGCCGTTGCTCGTGATCACCACCAGCGGGAACTCGACGCACCTCACCCTGCCGTCCCGCACCACCGCCGGCGCGCCGTGATCGGCGGTGCCGACGCTCACCGCACGCCGGGACTGCCCCAGCCGCTCCAGTTCCCTGATCCGGAACTCGCCTTCCTCGAAGATGTGCAGCAGGTCGTTCGGCAGGTCGATGTCGCTCTTGTCGAGTTCGTCGATCAGCAGCACCCGCGGTCGCTTCCACGGCAGCAGGGCCGTGCCGAGCGGCCCGAGGGTGAGGTAGCGGCTGACATCCGGCAGCGGGCGGTGCGCGCCGTCCGCTCCCGGGCCCGACGGCGCGTCCTGGACCCGGCCGATCGCGTCGTAGTCGTACAGCCCGTCGCGCAGTGTCGTGCGGCTCACGACCGGCCACCACAGCACCCGGCCCAGGCCAAGCTCGGCGGCGATCTGGTAGGCGAGGCTGGACTTGCCGGTCCCGGGCTGCCCGGTGACCAGCAGGGGCCGGCGGAGCTGGACGGCGGCATTGATCACGTCGATGACCGCGTGATCCAGGGTCCCGGCCCGGCGCGCCCCCAGTTTGCGGTCGACCTCCCAGGAGTCGGCCGGCACGGGGGTGTCCAGCGGCTCGCAGTCGGCCGTCGGCCTGAAGCGCCGCCACGGCGGAGCGGGCGGCAGCTCGGGCAGGGTGTCGTCGGAGGGCGAGCGGTGCGCCCCGCTGTCCTGGAAGACCCACCAGGACGGGGCCGGGGATAACGCCGCCGCGTCACACAGGTCCGTCTCGTCCCCGCTCATCGGCGACCACCCCCGGTCCGCGGATGCCCGAGCACGGCATCCGCTCCCTCCAGTCCGTCCAGGCTGTCCCACACTAGGGTGATGTGGCGATGCAGGTCCAGCGGTACGAGACCCGCCCCGCCGTCCGCCGCGGCGCCGCCCCGCAGCAGCCGTACCCGGTCGGGCAGCGTGCCCAGCGAACCGGCGAGATTCGTCCGCAACGCCGGGAGCGCGTCGGCGTGATGGCCGCTGCGGCGCAGCGCGACGATGGCGGGAATGCCGACTTCGAGCAGGACGTACACGGGGTCCGCCGCCAGGTCGCCGTCGTAGGGCGGCGGTTCCATCAGCACGAAGCAGAACGGCGTGTCGCTGTTGCGCAGTTGGCGCAGGACGTCGGAGGGCTCCGAGGTGACGCCCGCTTCGACGCATCGTACGGCGGGCGCGTCGAAGGCCCCGTCCGGATGTGCCTCCAGCCACGCCAGCCGCCGGTGCAGCGCGGGCCACCAGTGCCGGTTGCGGAACCGGTCGCGGCTGCGCACGAGCACGGTGTGATCGGCACCGATGGGGCGGCTCACCGAGCCGGACGGCCCGATCATGAACTGGTCCACGTCGAGCCAGAGCAGCACCCGGGGCAGCAGGAACTCGACCTGGAGCCCGGCGCTCAGCTCGCCGAGCCGGTCCACCACCACCTGGTGCAGCCCCGCCACCGCCTCCTCCAGCGCGGGCCGGGACGTCACCCGGCAGTCCGCCAGCAACGTGTCCGGCCCCTGACCCGGGGCCAGCAGCCAGCCGCGTACGTGGTACTCGTCGGGGGTGGCGGTGCGCGCCACGATCTCCACCAGGAGCCGGGCCGGCTCGAAGGGCCGCCCGGCGCGGGCCGCCTCGCGTGCCCGGATCCGGCGCAGCAGGTGCGGTGGGCAGCCGATCCGGGACGCCACCCGGTCGCCCCACGCCCGCAACTTCCGCTCCAGGCAAGGAGACTGCCGGACCGCCACGGCCTCGACGAAGCAGAGCAGGGGATGCGGCTCGTCCGGGATCAGCAGCGCGTCCTCCAGCGCGTCGAGCAGGAGGACCACCGGATCCTTGTGCGCCGGGTCCCCGAGACCGCGCGGCGGCAGGAACGGCAGGAAGCGCAGCGCGATGGGTTCGACCGGTACCCGAGGGGACCGGCACGACAACAGGTCGTTCAACTCGTCGTACTCGCCGGGCGTGAGCAGCCGCTGCGGGTGGAGCCGCAGGTACATCTGCTCCACGGCCGTCCAGGCGAGGGTGCCCGTGCGACCGCTGCCCAGGGTGTCGAGATAGAAGCGGAGGCCCGTCGGATAGGCGTCGCACGAGCGCAGGATCGCGTAGAGGTCCTCCCGGAGGATTCCCGAGTGCTCGACGTCCAGCGGGCCGAAGCGTTCGGCGAACGCGTCGGCCGCCCGGCGCAGCGGGAGGTGACGGCTGAGGCCGGGGATGCGTGCCAGGCACCCCGCCAGCTCCCAGAAGAGATCGGTGCGCGGTGCGCCGACGTCGGTCACGGCCTCGATCCCGGCGCGCCGCGCAGCCGGCCCAGCGTCCGGTCGAAGTCCCGCATCGGCAGTGACCCCCGCTCGTACCAGCGCAGTGCGGCGGCAAGCCGGTCGATGCCGTCCGCGTACTGCAGACACAACTCGGTGATTCCCCGCACGTCCTCCAGCAGCACCGGTGACCGCTCGGCCAGGTCGGCGATGTCGTCGCCCGTGTCGCGCAGCACGCTGTCCCGGCGCTGCGGGTCGCGCATGCTGGGGATCCGCACCAGGGCCGTGACCAGTTCCCGCAGGGCCTCGCGGGGCCACAGCGGTGAGGCCGAACCGTCCTCGGACAGGCTGACGGCGTCGGTGAGCAGGGGGCAGTACCGTACGGCGGCCTCGACCGGGATCATCCACGCCGTGTCCGATCCGGTCCGGCGCAGCCCGGCGACGACGATGCCGATGACGTCGCCTCCCACGTCGACCACCCCCGCTCCGCTGTAGCCGCCCCGCACTCGGGCGTGCGTCGCACCGGCGCTGTCCAGCTGGATCCAGTCGGGGCTCAGCCCACCGGCTCCGCTCAGCCGGGCCGCGACCCACAGACCGGGCGTGCCGTCCGCTCCCTGGCCGAAGATCCGCACGTCACGGCCTCGGACCGGCCCGCACGGGCGGAGCCGGGCCGGCCCGCAGTCCCCGGGCGGCGGCGGGTCGAGCCGGAGCACGGCGACGTCCGCGCGCTCACCGTCGGGCGGGGCCCAGCCCTGGGGCAGCACGGAGGCGTACGACACGCCGTCGGACAACGATCCCGGATAGTCGACGGCCAGCCGTCTTCGCGGGAGATCCTCCTCCGCGCCCGGTCCCAGGACGTCCTGTACGACATGAGCACATGTCAGCACCCGCTCCCGCTCGACCAGGACACCCGAACCCGCCGGTGTGCCGTCCGCGGTCAGAATACGTACGCGCCAAGAGTCCTCGATCGACCGTGCCACCCCGTGCCCCGTTCGCTCCGTCTCGCATGATGTTGGCAGAGAACCGCCGCGGCGGACAGCGGATGGCGGGGATCGGGCGGCGGCACCCCTCCGAGCGGTGCCGGCGTCTCAGCCGGCCTTCGTCGGTTCCGTCCGGCGCTCCGGCGGCCACCGCTCGTGCCAGCGCAGCTCCGCCTCCAGCTGCGCGGCCAGTGACACCAGGAGCGGCTCGCTGTTGGCCGGGCCGAGCAGCTGCGCGCCCACCGGGAGCCCGGGCCCGGCGAACCCGGCGGGCACGTTCACCCCGGGCCAGCCGAGCACGTTCCACGGCCAGGCGTACGGGCAGGCGGCGATCATCGCCCGGTCCGTGGCCAGCCCGCCGAGCTTGTACAGGGCGCCGATCCGGGGCGGGGGCGCGGCCGTCGTCGGCGCGAGGATCACGTCGTACGACTCGAAGAACGCGCCGATCCGCCGGTGCAGCACCGCCTCGGCGCGCCGGGCCACCCGGAGCGGGGCCCCGCCGAGCAGCCGGCCGAGCCGGGCCGCGTCCCGGGTGCGCCGGTCGAGCAGCGCCGGGTCGGGGGCCTCGCGGACATGCTCGGCGATCCCGGCGGTGGCCCGGGGCACGAAGGTCAGCCCGATCTGCCCGTACGGCGGATCGGCCTCCTCGACGACGTGCCCCAGCTCCGCCAGCATCTCGGCGAGTTCGGTGACCCGGGCGCGGATCTCCGGGTGCAGCCGGGCGGGTACGGCGGTGAACGGCGGCTTCAGGGACAGGGCGATGCGCAGCCGGCCCGGGTCGCGGCCCACCGCGTCCGCGACGGTCAGCGCGGGCGGCCGGTGCGGGTCCCGGTCGTGGTTGCCGCTCGCCGAGTCCAGCAGCAGGGCCGCGTCGGCGACCGTACGGGCGAGGGTGCCGTTGACCGTGATGCCGTGGAACGCCTCGCCGCGCGGCCAGGTGGAGATGCGCCCCCGCTGCGGCTTGATGCCGATCAGATGGGTCCAGGAGGCGGGGATGCGCACCGAGCCGGCGCCGTCGGAGCCGAGCGCGGCCGGGACGAGCCCGGCGGCGACGGCGGCGGCCGAACCACCGGAGGAGCCGCCCGGGGTGTGCCCGGTGTCCCAGGGGTTGCGGGTCTCGCCGAATGCGGGGCCCTCCGTGAACGGCCACTGCCCCAGCTCACAGGTGTTGGTCTTGCCGACGATCACCGCGCCGGCCGCGCGCAGCCGCCGTACCGCCTCCCCGTCCGCGGCCACCGGCGGAAAGTCACCCCGGCAGCCGAACGCGGTCGGCTCGCCCGCCACGTCCATGTCGTCCTTGACGGCCACCGGCACCCCGAGCAGCGGGCGCCGCACACCGGCGGCCAACTCCCGGTCGGCGGCCTCGGCTTCGGCGAGCGCGGCCTCGGCGCGCACGATCCGGAAGGCGTTCAGCGTCGGCTGCGTGGCCTCGATCCGGGCCAGGGCCTGCTCCACCAGCGCACGGGAGGTCACGTCACCGTCGGCGAGGGCGCGCCGGGTCTCCGCGAGGCCGGCGGCACGGTCGGGCGTCATTGCGGGCTACCTCCGGAGTCTCCGAGCACCACTTCTACTGAACGGTAACGTCAGAGGGGCCCGTCGATACAGCCTTCGCGCAGGCCGGGTGGGCCGACCGGAGGAACGCGGATAGTGATCGCGTGGATCACGTCGGAGCATGGTGCTCGGACCCGGACTCCGATGTGACGCCAGGATGTGATCATGTGACGACTTCCCCAGGGCCGGATGCGGGGGCCCCCTGCGGCTCGCACGTGATGGTGCGCCGGGGCCTGACGAAATCCAAATGCTCGCTGGCGGAAATGGTCGGGGTTGTGCTGGTCCTGCTCCTGACGGCGTTGCCGGCGGGTAGGTGGGGCCTCGAGGACCTCAGTGAAGCTCTGACTTTCCCGAGTTGCGTCACCGGAGCGGCCCTCGTGCTGGTGGCCCTCACCATGATCGTGGGTATGGTCGCGGTTCTGGACTGTTGGGCGCGAGGGCCGATTTCCAACTTCGGAGTGGTCGCGCTGATCAGTACCGGCGTGGCGTTGTTGACGAACGGCTTGCTCCTGTTCCAGACATGGAAGGACGGCGAGAAGGTCGGCTATCCGGTATTTTTCGGCCTGCTCGTGCTGGGTTCGCTCTGGGCGGTCATCTCGGTGTGGCGGAGACTGGACCAGATCCCCACTCCGAAGCGGGTGGCTGTGGCACTGATTGTCACCACCATTGTGGCGGTCGCCAATTTCAGCTACCAGTACCTCTATCAGCCGTATCGGCGAGGGGCCGCACCACTCGTGCAGCTGTCCGTGGGCAAGCCGGTGCTCAGCGAGGACGAGGACGGCAAGGCGTTCTCCGTGCCGGTCGACATCAAGCTCGTGAACCACAGCGATGTGAGCTTCTATGTGCTGGGTGCCGAGTTCCATGCCATGGGAGAGAAGGTGCGGCTGAATCCGACGGACCTGTCCCAGCCGAGGTGGCGGAAGGACGCCGAAGAATGGGCCAAATACCGGGAGAAGCACCCACTTACCCGCAGGGAGGTCTACCAGTCCGGCGAGCTGGTGGCGGCGCAGCCGTGGATTCCCGCCGGAAACTGGGTCCAGGAAAACGACGAGTCGCTCACGAGAATCGTTGTCAAGCTTCCCATCGGCACGCCGTACGAGAAGCTGACGTTCTATTCCTCCCTGAGTCTGGCACGCAAAGATCGGCTTGTCATGGGAAGTTTCGGTCAACCCATGTACTCTTGGCGGGGCGTCAATATGCCTCGCTGGGTCAAGGAATCGAAAGGGATCGACACTATCGTCAAAATGGCCAGTATGAAAGAGAACAACGCGATCGATCGCTATACGAGGGACCAACGACGCGTCAGCACCTATTGGCGCTTTGGTTCCCACGGTGCAGAAGTGTCGGTGGTCATCGCGCGAAAGGGTGAGGAAGGTCGCGAATTCTCCGAAGAGGAGATCCGTGAGGTGCAGAACCGCTATGGTCTGCTCGATATCTTGACGGGCCCGGTCGAACAGACGCTGGGCGAGATCAAGAGCCTGAGCCGGCGCTGACCAGCCCCTCCAGCCACATCACCAGGGCGAGTGAGCTGTTCACGCGATCCCAGGAGTACGAGTCCCCCATGCCGAGCCGAGCCTCCCGCACGGCCCGGCACAGCGTCTCGACGTCGAACATCTCCTCGACGAGCGGATGCCTCGCGGAGCGGCACAGGTCGATGAGTTCGTCGCCGTGCAGCCGCAAGCCACGGGCGTACAGCTCGTCGAAGGGGATCTTGACCGCTCGGTCGCGGATGCCGGACGGAAGCAGATCCGCCATCGCCTCCCGCAGAACCGCCTTCGGACGTCCCGGATCGAATGTCGCCTCGGCGGGAAGGCGGCGCATCAGGGTGACGACCTCCCGGTCGAGGAAGGGGTGCGAGAGGAAGTACCCGTCCTCCCGTGCGCGATGCCAGGACAGCAGGTCGGGAGCCTCAAGGTAGTTGGCCGCGTCGTAGAGCGACCGTTCCGGCGCGCGTCCGAAGACGAACCGGGCCTCCGCGATGCTGGCCTCCCGGTAGCCGTGCGCCCGCGCGAATGCGGACCGCAGCCACGGGGGACGCCCGAAAGCGCCGAGGCCGCCGAGCACCGCTCCGCGGTGGGCGAGCGTGCCGAGCCGTTCGGCCGCCAGAGGGAGGGTCGGCTGCATGACGTAGGCGTGGACGATGTCCCGCACGCCCCGCTCACTGCCCTCGGCCCAGGCGCGTGCCTGCCGCGTCAGCTCCCGGAGCCGTCCCGTGCGGGCCAGCCGGTGCAGGTGGAACGGGTTGGCGTCCGCGATCGGATCGGCCCCGCACCCTGTCATGAGAGTGTCACAGCCCAGCTCCGCCGCAGCGGCATGGAGCCTGCTCCAGAACGGGGCGCGAAAGGCGTGCGCATGCGGCTCGTCCGAATCTCCGGCATGGTGCCGGAAGTCGTCGAAGTCGGCCACGTCGCCGGCATCCACGATCACCGCGCGGGCCGCCGGTGCGTGACGGCGGATCTCCGCCAGCGCCGCGTCCAGGTAGGGGCGCTCCGCCGCCAGCTCTCCGCTGCCGAAGCACCCGGAGAGCAGGACGAGATCACCGGGCCGGCTGTCTTCTCCGGCCGGGGTCCGCGCGGCGAGCAGCGCGACGCTGGTGGAGTCCATGCCGCCGGAGACGTGGCATGCCGTCATCGTGCCCGAACGGCGGGCGACAGCGTTCTCGAGCACGCGGCGCAGGTCCTTCGCCGCCGCGCCGGGGTGAGCCCCGCCCGCCGCCGGCGGCAACGGCTCGCGAGGATCGGAGACGGGTCGCGGAACGCGACCGCGCAGCTGCCCGGTGAGGGACAGTTCCACCACTTCCCCACCCAGGACCCGGCGCACCCCGGTGAACGGGGTGAGGTCCGTGTGCGGTTGCGCCATGTTCCCGGTCAGGTAGCGGCAGAAGTAGCGTCGCTCCAGCTCCGCGCCGTGGCCGAGGCCGAGGCGACGTGCCGAGGTGCTCACCGCGCTCACCCGGCCATCGGACTCCCTGAAGAACAGGGGGATACGCGCCAACTCGTCCCGCATCAGCAGAACGCGGTCGCGGTACACGAGGACAGCCGCGTAATCGCCACTCGGCAGACGTGGTTGGACTCCTCGTCGGGCGAAGGAGTCGAGGAGGCGGTGCGCACCCGCCACGCGGTCACGGAACGAGCCGACCCAGCCGACGACCGCCGCGGTGCCGGCCCGGGAGGAGACCGTCGTCACCAGTCCCTTGCTCGTCATGTCCTCGGCCGCCCGGAGTTGCGGCGCACCCCCGGCCCACTCGAGGCGGACCGCTTCCACGTCAGCGCCCGCCGCGGTCGATGGAGAGGATCGGCGTGAACGCGTGCCCGCGCGGGTCGGCGTCAGGGATGCACAGCCCCGCCGCCGACGTCCAGGCGTGCAGGGCGAACGGGTGCTCGCGCACACCGACGTGCAGTGCGGCCTGCAGGCCGGCCCGCCGCAGCAGGACGAAAGCCGTCACGGCCTCGGCCTTGCAGTCGTCGTTGACGAACCAGCTGGTGCGGCCGTGTGCTTGCACGGCCCGCTTGAGCCGCGCCACAGTCTCGGTCCCGGGGGGCTCGGCGCGGGCGTAGTCCGGGGCCGCCAAGGAGAGGAACCGAAGGACGCGTCCGAATCCCACGGTCCGGATCAGCAGGTGCACTCCGCGGAGCCAGCGTCCGACCTCGGCGTCGGCATACTCCCTCCGTCGGGCCGGCGCGCACCCGGCACGGACGAGAGCGGTGACGAGCTCCGCGCGTTCCTCGGCACTTCCGTCGCTTCCGTCGGCGAACTTCCGGACCTCTGCCGTTGGCATGCCGAGAAAGCGGGTCCGTCTCCAGTCCGCGATCAGAACGCCGCCGGACATCTGGATGACACGGCAGTACGGCGACAGGAACCGCTCCACCGCCACCAGGGCCTCGGTGTCGTCTGCCACCGCACCTCCTCCCGTACGACCGGTGGGCGGTGTCAGGACTGGTGCCCGTGCCCGTCGTACATGCCGCCGCTGAAGCCGCGGATCAGGCGGCCGTTGCCGAGAAGGAGAAGCCTCCGCGGCCTGCGACGACGCCGTAGCAGTCGGAGAAACATCGCCTACCTCCATGATTGGGTAGGAATAGTCCATATCAGGCTACTTTGCCCCGAACTCTCCGCAAGCCGGAGGCGGGTCTCATCGGCGCAACAGCCGCCTCAGCCAGTTCAGATGGGACGCACGGGCCGTCCGGGACAGGGCCGCCTCGGGAGCGAGGCCGTCGAAGCCGTGGAAGCCGCCGGGCCAGACGTGGAGTTCGGCCACGCCGCCGCATCGCCAGATGCGGGAGGCGAAGTCCACGACCTCGTCGCGGAACGTCTCGGCGGAGCCGACGTCGAGGAAGGCCGGAGGCAGGCCGGACAGGTCGGTCGCGCGGGCGGGAGCGGCGTAGGGGGAGACGTCGGGGCCGCCCCGGCGGTCGCCGAGCAGTGCTGTCCAGCCGGTCTCGTTGGCGGTGCGGTCCCAGGTGTCGACACCCGCCATCTGGTGCGCGGAGACGGTGTCGTTGCGGTCGTCCAGCATCGGGTACATCAGGAGCTGGCCGATGAGCGGCGGTCCCTCGCGATCCCGCAGGAGGAGGGCGAGCGCCGCGGCCAGGCCGCCGCCGGCGCTGGCGCCCGCGGCGACGATCCGGTCCGGGTCGCCGCCGATCTCCCGGGCGTGCTCCGCGGTCCACAGCAGCCCGGCGTACACGTCCTCGGTCGGCGCCGGGTACGGGTGCTCCGGCGCGAGCCGGTACTCCACCGACACCACGACCGCGCCCAGTTCGCACGCCCAGGCGAGGGGTTCGGCCAGACCGGCCCGGTTGGTGCCGGCGACCAGGCCGCCGCCGTGCACGTGGTAGATCACCGGCAGGGCGGCCGTGGTGGGCGCGGACGCCGGACGGCACACGAGGAGGGAGACGCCGGGCGCGCCCTCGGGGCCGGGAACCGTACGGTCCTCGGTCTCGAAGGTGCCGTCCAGGGTGAGGTCGGGCAACTCGACGGTCGCGTTCTGCCGGGCTGCGGGCAGATCGGCAAGAGTGAAGCCCGGCCCGCTCGCGTCCTGGAACTGTCTCAGCGCCGCGGCGAGTTCCCGATCGAGCGGCGGCGGGTCCCAGGGCATGGCTTCTCCTTCCGCGAGTCGTCCGGCAGGGCACGCACCGGTGGACCGGCGTGGCATCCATCGGTGATGCGCCGGTGTCGGACGGCCGTACCGGTACGACCCGACTACCCCGTCCCGCCTGCGGTGCCACCCCTGGCCGACACTGCCGCACGGGCGGACGCCGGCCGGGAGCGCCTGGCCGTCACGTGCCGTGCCGGCTGCCGTACGGGCCCCAGCGTGGTCAGCAGGACGACCAGCCCGCACACCCCGCTCCAGCCGCACCAGGCGTAGGCGCGGGTGCCGAGCCAGGAGCCGGCGCTGCCGCCCAGGTAGGCGCAGGTCATGTACGCGGTGTTGAGGCGGCTGTGTCGGCCCGGGCCGACGGCGTAGACCCGGACCTGGTTGGCGACCATGCCGGACTGCATGCCGACGTCCAGCAGCAGCGTGCCCGCCACGAGCGAGACCAGGCCGGTGGTGCCGCCGAGCCCGCCCAGCGCGAGGACCGGGGCGGAACCGGCGACCAGGAGGAAGCAGGCCAGGTTCACCCGGTCGGCTCCCCGCCGGTCCACCTGCCGGCCCGCGAACGGGGTGACGACCATGGTGACCGCGTTGACCAGGGCCAGCAACCCGACCGCGTCCGTGCCCAGCCCGTACTCCGGCCCCGTCAGCAGCAGCGCGAGCCCGGTCCACGCGGCGGAGAAGCCGGCGAACACCGTCGCCTGGTACCAGCAGGAGCGGCGCAGCGCCGGTTCCGTGCGCAGCAGGCGGAGAGGTTCGGCCAGCAGCCGCGGGTACCGCTGCCGCGACGACGGGCGGGTGTCCGGGAGCACACGGGCGAGGAGCAGCGCGACGGCCAGGGTGAGCAGGGCCGCGAGGACGTAGGGCGCCCGCCAGCCCAGCCGCTCGCCGAGGGCACCGGCGGCCGTCCGGGACAGCAGCATGCCCGCGAGAGCACCGCTGAGCAGGGTGCCGCCGACGACGCCCCGCCGCTCCTCGGAGACCAGCCCGGCCGCCAGCGGACCGGCCAGCGGGGCGATCACCGTCGCCGCCCCGGTCAGGGCGCTCGCCGCGAGCAGCGGTGGCAGCGCGGGCGCGGCGGCTGCGGCGCACAGGCCGAGGCCGGTCAGGCCGAGCAGGGTGACCAGCAGCGGGCGGGACGGCAGCCGGTCGCCGAGCGGCACGAGCAGGAAGATGCCCGCCGCGTAGCCGAACTGGGTGGCGGTGATCACGCCGGCCGCCGCGTCGGGGGAGACGCCGAGGCCGGCCGCGGCGAGCGGTGCGACGGCCTGCGGGAAATAGACGTTGCCGACGCCGACCCCGCAGGCCAGCGCCAGCAGCGGGACGAGCCATGAGGGCACGGGCGGGCGCGCGGTACGCTGCCCGGTGTGGTGATCCGTCATGTGCCGAAGTCCACGGCGCGCGCCGCCCGCTGTCCAAGGATTCAGCCGGGAGCTACATGATCAGCTTCCTGCTCGGGGTGGACGACCTCGCCGACACCCGGTTCGCGATCTCCCCGCTCGGCGAGCTGATGGAGAGCCTGCGCGTCCTGCGCGCCCCCGCCCTGCACCCCCTGCACCGTGACTGGCGCCGGACCGTGCTCGCTGCCCTCGCCCCCGACGACCGGCCTGTGCTGTCGTCCCTGGTCGGGCCGGCCCTCGCGCTGCCGGACTTCCTCACGCCCCGGCCCGCCGTCCACGCCCCGGCATTCGAGGAGGAGCTGGCCGTCGTACGGGCCACGCCCGTGGAGGTCGTACGACACGATCTGCGCGCCGCGCACGCGCCCCGGCCGCTGCCCGCGCCCCTGCGGCAGGCGGACGGCGCCGGGGACGGCCCCGTCCGTGAGCTCGTCGACGTCCTCTGCGCGGTGCTGCGCCGGTACTGGGAGGCCGCCCTGCTGCCGTACTGGCCCCGCGCCCGGCTGGTCCTGGAGGCCGACATCCGGCACCGTGCGGGGCAGTTGGCCACCGGCGGCGCCGGTGCCCTGCTCTCCGGTCTGCACCCGAACCTGCGCTGGCGAGGCGGTGTGCTGACGATCGCCCGGATGATCGGCCGGCACGAGGTGGCGGGTGCCGGGCGGGGGCTGCGGCTCGTGCCGTCGGTGTTCGCGCACAAGCCGGCGCCGCCGATCAGCGCGGCGGCCCCGCCGATGCTCGCCTATCCGGGCCGGGGCGCGGCGACCCTGTGGGAACCGGAACCCGCGCCCGACGCCTCCGCCGTCACCGCGCTGCTCGGCGCGCCCCGGACCACGCTGCTCGGGCTGCTCGCCGAACCCCTGCCCACCGTCGAACTCGCCCGCCGCCTCGGCGTCACCCCGAGTGCCGTCTCCCAGCATCTGCGGGTGCTGCACGCGACCGGGCTGGTGACCCGCGCCCGGGACGGACGGCGCGTGCTGTACCGGCGCAGCCCGCTGGCGGACCGGCTGACCGGGGGCTGAACGGGGAAGGGCCGGAGCCGTGGCGGCTCCGGCCCTTTCGGGGACCCCTCGGGTCAGGCGGCCACGCCCACGTTGCCGTGCAGGCGGGCCACGACCTCGGTCAGCTGGGCGGCGACCTCGGCGTCGTCGGCCGGGTGGGTCTCGGCGAAGCGGGTCACGGAGCCGGGGATGGAGAGCTTGATGTCCTCGATCACCTTGCCGCCGGCGATGCCCACGGCCTTGCGGGTGTCGTCCTGGGCCCACACGCCGCCGTACTGGCCGAAGGCGGTGCCGATCACGGCGACGGGCTTGCCGCCGAAGGCGCCGGCGCCGTACGGGCGGGACAGCCAGTCGATGGCGTTCTTCAGGACGGCCGGGATGGTGCCGTTGTACTCGGGGGAGAAGAGCAGGAAGGCGTCGGCGGCCTGGGCGGCTTCGCGCAGCTTGGCGGCGGCGGCCGGGACGTTGCCCTCCACGTCGATGTCCTCGTTGTAGAACGGGATGTCGGCCAGGCCCTCGAAGAGCACGACCTCGGCGCCCTCCGGAGCGAACTTCACGGCTGCCTCGGCGAGCTGGCGGTTGTGCGAACCGGCGCGGAGGCTGCCGACGAGCGCGAGGATGCGAACAGACATGGGAACTCCAAGGGGGCGAAACTCACTGGCATGATCCGGACCGGGGTCCGTTTAGCTTTGTATCACTCTAAACGGACCGTGGTCCAGTTTTCTTCCCGATGCTTTACGCTGTCTTCATGTCCAGCGCCCTGCCGCCCTTCCCGAAGCCTCAGGAGCCCTTCGACGAGCCCCGGATGCTGGAGGTCGGCCCGACTTCCGACGAGCCGTGCCTGCGGGCCGACGCGGCCCGCAACCGCGCCCGCCTGCTGGAGGCCGCCGCCCGGCTGATCGCGGAGCACGGGGTCGCCGGGGTCACGATGGAGGCGGTCGCCGCGGCGGCCAACGTCGGCAAGGGCACCGTCTTCCGCCGCTTCGGCGACCGCACCGGGCTGCTGATGGCCCTGCTCGACCACTCGGCCAGGCAGCTGCAGGCCGACTTCCTGAGCGGGCCCCCGCCGCTGGGCCCCGGCGCGCCGCCCCTGGAGCGGCTGCGGGCGTTCGGCGTGGCGGTGCTGTACCGCTCGGCCGAGCAGCTGGATCTGCAGCTCGCCGCGCAGCCGGAGTCGGCCCGCCGGTTCTCCCACCCCGCGACCGGGTCGCTGCGCACGCACGTCACGATGCTGCTCCGGCAGCTCGTGCCCGGCGCCGACTGCGACCTCCTGGCCCACACCCTGCTGTCCTCCCTGGACCCCGCGCTGATCCATCACCTGACCCGGCAGTGCGGGATGCCCATGGAGCGGCTGGAGGCCGGCTGGCTCGACCTGGTCGCCCGGGTGACCGGCGCGCAGCCGCCCCGCTGAGACGGACCCGCACGCGGCGGTCGCGTCAGCGCCCGGTGAACATCTCCACCAGTCCCCGCGGGGCGTCCGCGCGGAACAGCAGGTCCTGGCTGCGGGCGGAGTCCGCCGCGGACGCCTCCGCGCGCGGGAACATCCGGGCCTCGTAGGCGGCCAGCGCGGCCTCCGTGTCCCCGGGGTGCGCGGCCAGCGCGAGGCCCAGTTCGGCGCCGTCGAGCAGGGCCAGGTTGGCGCCCTCGCCCGCGAACGGCGACATCAGATGAGCGGCGTCCCCGAGCAGGGTGACCCCGGGAACGCGGTCCCAGCGATGGCCGGGCGGCAGGGCGTGGATCCGGCGGGGCACCAGCGGCCCGTCCGCGTCCGCTACCAGCGCCCGCAGGCGCTCGTCCCAGTCGTCGAACTCCTTCAGCACGGCCGCCTTCGCCGCCTCGGTGTCGCCGAAGTCGATGCCGTCCAGCCAGTCCTCCGGCGCGACCACGGCGGCGTACACATGCAGGCTGCCGCCGGGCTCGCGGTGCGCGAGGAAGCCCCGGCCCGGGCCGAGCGCGAAGAGCATGCCGCCGCCGACCATCTCCGCGCTCACCGGATGCCCGAGGTCCGCGGCCGTCAGGTCCGCCTCCACGAACGACACACCCGTGTACGCGGGCCGGGCGGCGGAGACCAGCGGGCGCACCCGCGACCAGGCGCCGTCCGCGCCGACCAGCACATCGGTGGTGAACTCGGTGCCGTCCGCGAGCGTCACCCGGTGCCGGCCGCCGTCCAGCGGGTGCGCGCCGGTGACCTTGGCGCCCCAGCGGACCGTGCCCGCGGGCAGGGAGTCGAGCAGCAGGTCGCGCAGCTCGCCCCGGTCTATCTCGGGGCGCCCGCCGGTGCCGTCGTCGGGTGCGGCGAACCGGACGGTGCCGTCCCGGTCGAGCACCCGTACCGCCTGGCCGCCGGTGTGGACGCGGGACAGGAACGCCTCGTGCAGGCCGGCGGCCCGCAGCGCCTCCTGCCCGGAGTCGTCGTGGATGTCGAGCATGCCGCCCTGTGTCCGGGCGGCGGGTGACGCGTCCAGGTCGAACAGCGCGGCCTCGACGCCGTGCACGTGCAGGACGCGGGCGAGGGCGAGCCCGCCGAGCCCCGCGCCGACGACGGCGACGGGGTGGTGGGGGAGGGCAGCGGTGGTCATGGGGCCTCCTGGCCTTCGGTCGGTACGGCGGTCCGCTCGATGCCGTTGATCAGGGTCTGGAAGGCCCACGACAGGCGGGCCTCGGGGGTGCCGGACAGCAGCGCGTCCGCGCCCGCGGCGATGTGCGGGTGGGTGCTGGCGGGCGCCTCGCGCAGGGCCCGGGCCGCCTGCCACTCGCCCGGGGACTCCTCCCCGGCGTGCTCGGCGGCGGTCGCGGTGGCGTGCTGCAGCAGCAGGTCCACGCCCCACGCCGCCTGGGCGCGCGGCACCCCGCCCGCTTCGAGCAGCTCCAGCAGGGTCTCGATCAGCCGCAGATAGTGGGGGCCGCTCGGCCGGGCGGTCAGCGCCGAGTGGGCCAGGGACGGGTACTCCAGGAGCATCGCGGTGTAGGCGGTGAGCACCCGCTCCAGCCGCTCCCGCCAGCTGCCCTGAGCCGGAGCGGGACCGACCGTGCCGAGCAGCTCGTCCAGGACGGCCGCGTGCAGCTCGTCGGTGTTGCGGACGTACACGTAGAGCGAGGCGGGGCCGGTGTCGAGCTCCTGGGCGAGCCGGCGCATCGTCACCTTGCGGAGCCCCTCCGCGCGCAGGATCGCGACGGCGGCGGTGACGATTCCCTCCCGGGTGAGAGCGGGCTTGGCGGGGCGCTCCCGGCGGGAGCGGGGGGCAGCGGTCATGCCCTCACGGTAACGAACATGTTCGTTGCGAACAAGTTCGACACGAACATGTTCGTCGACAGATGTGCGGACGCCGAGCTTGTCGAACGCCGAACCACCTCGCCCCGCCCGTTCCCCGCCCCGGGCCCTCTGCCAAGATGCGGTCTGTGATGGTGCAGATACCGAACACGCCCACGAGTGCCGATGTGGCCCGCCTCGCCGGCGTCTCGCGCGCGACCGTCTCCTACGTCCTCAACAACACCAGCGCCGTACGGATCAGCGAAGCGACCCGCCGGCGCGTGCACGAGGCCGCCCGGGAACTCGGGTACGTCCCCCACGCCGCCGCCCGCAGCCTGCGCGCCGGACACAGCCGCATGGTCCTGATGCCCGCCCCGGCCATCCCGGTGGGCCCGCTCTACAGCAGGTTCCTCAACGAACTGCAGGGGGCGCTCGGCCGTCTCGACTACACCGTCGTCCAGTACGGCAGCGTCGGTCTCCAGGGCGACGAAGCGGCCCGCGCCTGGGCCGAGTTGCGGCCCGTCGCCGTCCTGGTGCCGGGCGCGGACCTCGGCCCGCGGGGCGTCGCCGTCCTCAAGCGCTCCGGCGCCCGGGCCGTCGTCACGCTCGGGCCCGGCCGGGTCGAGGGAGCGCACGCCCTGCTGATGGACCACGACACCGTCGGCCACTGCGCGGGCGCGCACCTGTACGCCCGCGGCCGGCGCCGGATCGGTGTCGTCATGCCCGAGGAGTCAGGTCTTGAGGCCTTCTCGCGGCCCCGGCTCGCCGGCGTCCGCGAGGCGCTGCGCGGCACGGACGCCGGCGTGACGGAGCTGCCGCTCGCCCACACCGAGGAGTCCGCCGCCGAACTGGCCGCCCGCTGGCCCGAGTCGGGCCTGGACGCGGTGTTCGCCTACAACGACGAGTACGCGATGCTGCTGATGCGCGCCCTGCAGGACGAGGGCGTGCGCGTCCCCGAGGACGTCGCCGTGATCGGCGCCGACGACCTGATGCTCGGCCGGCTGCTGCGGCCCCGGCTCAGCACGGTCCGCATCGACCTGCCCTCGGGCCGCGACCTCGCCGAACTGGTCGACCGGGCGGTGCGCGACCCCGGCGGCGAGCCCGAGGTGCACACCGTGCTGGGGGCCTCGGTGGTCCGGCGCGAGTCCAGCTGACCCGGCCGCACACCGCGGCCCCGCACGGTTACTGCTGCGCCTGGCCCTGCTGTTCGGCGACGCTCTTGCGGACCTCGTCCATGTCGAGCCCCCGGGCCTGCTCGATGAGGTCGGCGAAGACCGGCGCGGGCAGGGCGCCCGGCTGGGCGAAGACCGCCACCTGGTCGCGGATGATCATCAGCGTGGGGATCGACTGGATCTCGAAGGCCGCGGCCAGTTCCGGCTGCGCCTCGGTGTCCACCTTGCCGAACACCAGATCGGGATTCGCCGCCGCGGCCTTCTCGTAGACGGGCGCGAACTGGCGGCACGGAGGGCACCACTCCGCCCAGAAGTCGATGAGAACGAACTCGTTCTCGCTGACCATCTGGTCGAAGTTCTCCTTGGTCAGCTCCACGGTGCTGCTCATGGCGTGATTCCCTCTTCCTGGTGTGGGGTGTGCCGAGGGCGGAAACACGGGGGCCGGGCCGCCTATTCCAGCTGTGTTCCACCCGTGCACGGCCGTGTTCCGCGCGCGTACCCATGTGGCCGTGGCGCACACCACCCACCAGACTGACCCCATGACGGAAACGGAATCCATCGCGTACGACGTCGTGGTGATCGGGGGCGGCCCGGTGGGGGAGAACGTCGCCGACCGCACCCGCGCGGCCGGCCTCGCCACCGCGGTCGTGGAGAGCGAACTCCTCGGCGGCGAGTGCTCGTACTGGGCCTGCATGCCCAGCAAGGCCCTGCTCAGGCCGGTCATCGCGCAGGCCGACGCCCGCCGCCTGCCCGGCGTCGCCCAGGCGGTCCAGGGTCCGCTCGACACCCCGGCCGTGCTGGCCCGCCGGGACGACTACACGTCCCACTGGAAGGACGACGGCCAGGTCGCCTGGCTGGAGGGCACCGGCGCCGACTTCTACCGGGGCCAGGGCCGACTCGCCGGCCCGCGCACGGTCACCGTCACCGCCCCCGACGGCACGGTCACCACCCTCACCGCCCGGCACGCCGTCGCGGTGTCCACCGGCACCCGCGCCCAGCTGCCCGACCTGCCGGGACTCGCTGAGGTCGAGCCCTGGACCAGCCGCGAGGCGACCAGCGCCAAGGCGGCACCCGGCCGGCTGATCGTCGTCGGCGGCGGTGTCGTCGCCACCGAGATGGCCACCGCCTGGCAGGCCCTCGGCTCGCGGGTCACGATGCTGATCCGCGGCAAGGGCCTGCTGAACCGCATGGAGCCGTTCGCCGGGGAACTGGTCGCCGAGGCCCTCACCGAGGCCGGCGTCGACATCCGCACCGGCACCTCCGTGGAGTCCGTCGCCCGCGAGAACGGCACGGTCGTGGCCGTCACCGCCGACGGCGACCGGATCGAGGCCGACGAGATCCTCTTCGCCACCGGACGCGTCCCGCACACCGACGACCTCGGCCTGGAGACCGTCGGCCTGGAACCCGGCTCCTGGCTGGACGTCGACGACACCCTCCGGGTCACCGGCACCGACTGGCTGTACGCGGTCGGCGACGTCAACCACCGGGCCCTCCTCACCCACCAGGGCAAGTACCAGGCCCGCGTCGCCGGTGCCGCCATCGCCGCCCGCGCGGCCGGCGGCCCCCTCCTGGACGAGCCGTGGGGCGCGCACGTGGCCACCGCCGACCACGACGCCGTACCTCAGGTCGTCTTCACCGACCCCGAGGCCGCCGCGGTCGGCCTCTCCCTCGCCGAGGCCGAGCAGGCCGGCCACCGCGTCCGCGCCGTCGACGTCGCGTTCTCCTCCGTCGCGGGCGCGGGCCTGTACGGCGACGGCTACAAGGGCCGCGCCCGCATGGTCGTGGACCTGGAGGAGGAGATCCTGCGCGGGGTCACCTTCGTCGGCCCCGGCGTCGGCGAACTCATCCACTCGGCCACCATCGCGGTCGCGGGCCGCGTCCCGGTCGGCCGGCTGTGGCACGCCGTCCCGTCGTACCCGACGCTGAGCGAGGTGTGGCTGCGGCTGCTGGAGGCGTACCGGGACAACTGACCCGCGGACTACGGAAGTTCGAAGCCCAGGGCCTCGGCCGCCGCCTCCGGCGCCGGCTGGGCCCACAGGGCCGCCACCGCCTCGTTGGTCGACAGGGAGCGCAGCTCCGCGCGGTCCAGGTACAACGTGCCGTCGAGATGGTCCGTCTCGTGCTGGACGATCCGGGCCGGCCAGCCGGTGAACACCTCGTCCAGCGCCCGGCCGTGCTCGTCCTCGCCGCGCAGCCGCACCTCGGCGTGCCGGGCCACCACCGCCTGCCAGCCCGGCACGCTCAGGCAGCCCTCGAAGAACGCCGCCCGGGCGGTCCCGACCGGCTCGTACACCGGGTTGACCAGCACCCGGAACGGCTGCGGGACCCGGCCCCGGGCCACCGCGACCTCCTCCGGCACCGGCGCCGGGTCCTCGATGACCGCGATCCGCAACGGAACGCCCACCTGCGGCGCGGCCAGGCCCACACCGGGGGCCGCGTGCATGGTGTCGCGCAGGGCCTCGACGAACCGGGCCAGCAGCGCGGGGCCGAGCTGGCCGTCGTACGGCTCGGTGCCGCGCCGCAGCACGGGCCGGCCGGCCGCGACGATGGGCAAGGGGCCGCCGGCGGCGAGGAGTTCCTCGACGCGCTCGGCGAGCGGTGTCTCATCACGGGGAGGTGCCATCGCGTCAGCATGCCACGCCCCTGGGCCGCCCCCTGTGGCGCACGTCACCAACACCCCGGGGAACTCAACCGACTCGCGGTCCGACTCCTGGACCGCCCTCGCTTCCGTGCCAGGCGTCCGCCCTCGGCACCGAGTCCCCGGAGAAGCACGCCGATGACCACCGCTCCCTCGACCACCCCGGCCGAGGCGTCCCGCCCCGCCGCCCGCGGCCGCTGGGCACCCCTGCGCCCCCTCGTGCTGCGCCTGCACTTCTACGCCGGCCTGCTCGTCGCGCCGTTCCTGCTGATCGCCGCCGTCACCGGCCTGCTGTACGCGGGCTCCTTCCAGGCCGAGAAGCTCGTGTACGACCATGAGCTGACCGTCCCGGTCGGGGAGCGCGAGCTGCCGGTCTCCGCCCAGGTGGCCGCCGCCCGCAAGGCCCACCCCGAAGGCACCGTCGCCGCCGTACGCCCCTCGCCCGAGGCCGGCGCCACCACCAGGGTGCTGCTCTCCGGCGTCCAGGGCGTCGATCCCGGGCACACCCTGGCCGTGTTCGTCGACCCGTACACCGGCACGGTGCGCGGGGCGCTCGAACAGTACGGCGCGACCGGCGCGCTGCCCCTGCGCACCTGGATCGACGAACTCCACCGCGATCTGCACCTGGGCGAGACCGGCCGGCTCTACAGCGAACTGGCCGCCAGCTGGCTGTGGGTGATCGCGGGCGGCGGCCTGGTGCTGTGGTTCTCCCGGCGCCGCGCCCTGCGCAAGGTCCGCGGCACCAGCGGCCGGCGCCGCACCCTCGGCCTGCACGGCACCGTCGGCGTCTGGACCGCCGCCGGCTTCCTGTTCCTGTCCGCGACCGGTCTGACCTGGTCGACGTACGCCGGCGCCAACATCGACGAGCTGCGCACCTCGCTCGGCCAGGCCACCCCGTCCGTCTCGGCGGCCGCGGCCGGCGGCGACCACGCCGGCCACGGTACGGCGGCGGGCACCGGCGGCACCGCCGAGCACGGTACGGGCCTGGACAAGGTGCTCGCGGCGGCCCGGGCCGAGGGCCTGGGCGACCCGGTGGAGATCGTCCCGCCGGCGGACGCGGACAGCGCCTACGTCGTCAAGCAGATCCAGCGCAGCTGGCCCGAGAAGCAGGACTCCGTCGCCGTCGACCCGGCCACCGGCCAGGTCACCGACGAGCTGCGCTTCGCGGACTACCCGGTCCTCGCCAAACTCACCCGCTGGGGCATCGACCTGCACACCGGCTCCCTCTTCGGCCTCGTCAACCAGATCGCCCTCGCGCTGCTCGCGCTCGCCCTGGTCCTGCTCATCGTGTGGGGCTACCGCATGTGGTGGCAGCGCGGCCGGGGCTCCGCCTTCGGCCGGCCGATCCCGCGCGGCGCCTGGGCCGAGGTGCCGCCGTACCTCCTGGTACCGGCCCTCGCCGCCGTCGCCGTGCTCGGCTGGTTCGTTCCGCTGCTCGGCATCCCGCTGGCCGCCTTCCTCGCCGTCGACATCCTCCTCGGCGAGATCGCGCACCGGCGCGGTCGCCGTAGCTACGGGGGCGCCGGCGGCGTGAAGTA
This sequence comes from Streptomyces sp. NPDC046727, assembly GCF_040645635.1. Classification (NCBI taxonomy): domain Bacteria; kingdom Bacillati; phylum Actinomycetota; class Actinomycetes; order Kitasatosporales; family Streptomycetaceae; genus Streptomyces; species Streptomyces sp. NPDC046727. The sequence goes on along the minus strand of NZ_JBEYYR010000004.1, from coordinate 197,181 downwards.
GCGTGGGTCGACACGCCGACGCCGAGGCGACGGGCGGGCGAGCAGAAGGAGACGGGGAGATGGCGCGGGACGGCGGGCGGGCCCGGCGCGGCCAGGGCGAACTGGAGGGCCAGGTCCTCGGCGCGCTGCGCGAGGCGGACGGGCCGGTCACCGCGGCCTGGGTGCAGGAGCGCCTCGGCGGCGACCTCGCCTACACCACCGTCGTCACCATCCTGACCCGGCTGCTCGCCAAGGACGTCGTCGCCCGCGAACGGCACGGCCGCTCCTTCCTGTGGACGCCGACGGCCGACGTGGCCCGGCTGGCCGCCCTGCGCATGCGCCGCCTGCTGGACGGGGAGCGGGACCGCGAGGCGGTCCTGGCCAGCTTCGTCACCGCGCTGCCGCCGGGCGACGAACAGGTGCTGCGGGCCCTGCTCGACAACCCGGGCACGGACGCCGGCGGTACGGAAGGCTGATCGCTCATGGGCGTCTTCGTCTTCCTGCCGCTGGTGCTGCCGCTCACCGCGTGGCCGGTCGCCCGGCTCGCCGAGACCCGGCTGCACCCTCGCACCGCCACCCGGCTGCTGACCGCGGTCGCCGTCGTCATGGCCGTGTGCAGCACGCTGTGCCTGGCCCTGCTCATGGTGGTCGGGACCGCGCAACTGCCCGGCAATCCGCTGCCGGACGGCTGGTCCGACCCTCAGGTGCGGGCCGCCGTCCCGTACGACGAGGTGGCCGGCCGGGCCGCCCTCCCCGCGCTCGCCGTGGTGGCCGCCGCGTGCGCCCGCACCCTGGGGCGGCACCGCCGGGTCACCCGCCGCGCCCGCCGGGCCCTGGCCGGGGTGCCGGGGCCCACGGTGGCGGTCCTGCCCGACAGCACGCCGTACGCGTACGCCCTCCCCGGCGGCCGGGGCCGCGGCCGGATCGTCGTCACCACGGGGCTGCTGGCCGGGCTCGCCCCCGCCGAGCGGCGCGCCCTGTTCGCCCATGAGCGCGCCCATCTGACCGCCCGTCACCACCGCCATCTGCTCGCCGCGCACCTGGCCGCCCGCGCCAACCCGTTCCTGCGCCCGCTGCGCACCGCCGTCGTCTACACGGCCGAGCGGTGGGCGGACGAGGAGGCGGCCCGCGCGGTCGGTGACCGGCGCACGGTCGCCCGCGCCATCGGCAAGGCCGCCCTGCTCTCCCCGGGCACCCCGGTGCCGACGCCGGCCGCGTTGGCGGCGACCGGTCCGGTGCCGCGCCGGGTGGCCGCGCTGCTGGCCCCCGCGCCCGTGGCCCGTACCTGGCCGTCGGCGTTCACCCCGGTCGGCCTGGCCGCCTGGGGCGCCGCCGCCGGGGCGCTGGTGTCCGCGATGTCGTCGGCGAACTCGGCCGTCACCCTGTTCCGGATCCTGCACGCGGCGACACCCCTGTGACCTGACGCCGAGGGCCCGGCCCCCGACGGGGACCGGGCCCAGGACGTACGAACTCACTCCCGAGGAACCGCCTCACTCCTCGGGGAAGTCACCCGCGAGCGCCGAGGCGATCCGCAGATGCCGTTCCGCCTCCTCGTGCCGGGCCTGCCGCTGGAGCGTGCGGCCCAGCATCAGCCGGGCGTAGTGCTCCACCGGATCCCGCTCCACGATGGTCCGCAGCTCGGCTTCGGCGCGGCGCAGCTGGGCCGAGTGGTAGTAGGCACGGGCCAGCAGCAGCCGGGGTCCGGTCTGCTCCGGCACCTCCTCGACCAGTCCGGCCAGCACCCGCGCCGCGCCCGCGTAGTCCTTCGCGTCGAAGAACAGCTGCGCGCGCTCCCAGCGCTCGGCGGCGGTGCCGTGGTCGTAGTACGTGGTCTCCACTTGCGTCTCCACTCGTGACCTCCTTCGACGGCCACAACGGAACGCGGTTGTTCAATATTCCACTACCTGTCGGGGTGCTCTACCGCTGCCGGAGCGCGGCCAGTTCGGCGTTCGCGCGCTCGGTGACCAGGGTGAGCACGCGGCCCGCCACTATCCGGTCCGCCTCGGAGATGCCGGCGTACACCCGCTCGCCGATCTCCGCGACCTCGGCGGAGGTGGTGGCGTACAGCTCGCGCCCGCTGTCCGTGATGCGCACGCCCGACGGCTCCGCGAGGGCGATCAGGCCCGCGGCCGTCAGGTCGTCGATCGCGCGGTGCGCGTCGCTCTCGTCGACCTTCACCGTGCCGGTGACACCGTCGATCAGGGCGGCCCGCTCGACCGGCCCGTCCGCGACCGCCGTGAGCCGGAGGGCGATGGACTGCAGGAACGAGATGCCGCGCGGGGCGAGGACCGCCTGCTCCAGCACGGAGCGGGCGGCGTAGTGGGCGAGCCCGATGACGCGGCTGTCGACACGGGGTGCGGTGGTGGTCATGACTGCTCCGTCTTGTGATCGGTGGTGCCGAATGGGTCAAGCGGTGCTTCGAGCAGGGTCGCCAGGTCCCGGGTGAACTCCCGGGCGCGCGGGCTGTCGGGTCCGCCGAGCGGGCCCAGCAGCTGGCGCAGCAGCCCCTGGACGACGTCGATCGCCTTCCGGGTGGTCTCGCGGCCCTGCTCGGTGAGCGCGAGCTGGACCGCGCGCGGGTCGTCCGGGTCCCGGGTGCGTTCGAGGAGGCCGGCCGACTCCAGGCCGCGGGCCAGCTTGGAGACGTACAGCGCCTCCAGGCCGGTGTGGTCGGCGAGCCGGCGCTGGCTGGGGCGCAGCCCGGCGCGCTGCATGCCGTGCAACGACGCCACCAACGAGTACTGCGCATGGGTCAGTCCGAGCGGCGCCACCGCACGGTCCACCGCGACGCGCCACTTCATCGACAGCCGCCACACCAGGAAGCCGGGCGTGGCTCCTTCGGAAACCTTGCTCATGCCAAATACTGTACATGGATACTATGTACATGGCTACTATCGGGCCGCCGGATCGACGGCGCCGCAGGTGAAGGGGCCTGACCGGCGCACATGTGTCTCTGTTACCGGTCAAAAGGCTGAAAAGCCATAACTTGCACGGTTTGAGCGGCGTTTCACCGGACGCGGGCGAATGCCCGTGACCGTATCTGGAAGGACAGGGAACCGATGAAACGGGCTACCCGAAACAGTGTGATCGCCTTCGCCGCCGTCTCCGGTGCGATGGCTGTGGCGGGACCGGTGTACGCCGACTCCGCCGCTGACGGTTCCACGGGCGGCTCGCCCGGGCTGATCTCCGGCAATGGCATCCAGTTGCCGGTGCACCTCCCGGTGAACGTGTGCGGGAACACCGTGAACGTGGTCGGGCTGCTCAACCCGGCCCACGGCAACAGCTGCGCCAATGTCGGCAAGGCCACCAAGAAGAACGGGAAGGACACGAAGGCGGGGGCCACGACGACGGGCGGGGCCACCGCGAAGGGGAGCACGCAGGGCTCGCCGGGTCTCATCTCCGGCAACGGCATCCAGCTGCCGGTCGATCTGCCCGTCAACGTCAGCGGCAACTCCGTGAACGTGGTGGGCATCGGCAACCCCGTCTTCGGCAACACGTCCGTGAACACCTCGGACGAGCACCCCGACGAGCCCGCGACGCAACCGCCCACGCGGGTCGTGCCGCCGGTGCACACCAAGCCGCCGGTCCGGGCCCACCACCCGAGCACCGTCCGCTCGACGCCGAAGCCGGACCCGGTCGTCGTACGGCACCAGCCGGTCGGCACGCTCGCGCAGACCGGTGCGGACGGCACCTGGGCGGCGGCCGGCGCGAGCCTGGCGCTGCTGGCGGGCGGAGCGGTGCTGTACCGGCGCGCCCGGTCGGGGACGGCCGGCCGGCAGGGATGATCCCGGCCGCCCCGGCCGATGCCCCGAGGGGTGCCCTTCTCCGGCCGGGAGCGCGCCCGTTCCCGACGCGGTCACGGTCCGCGGCCTCCGCGGGCCGTGACCGCGCGGCTCACCACCCGGTGAACAGCAGATGGTTCAGCAGGAGCGCGAGCACCGCCTGCGCGGCCAGCCAGCCGCGGGGCCGCGGCAGGAGCGCGCAGACGGGGAGCAGCCACATCGCGAACGGCAGCCAGATGCGCTCCGTCTCCGCCTTGCTCATCCCGGACAGATCGGCCGCCAGCAGGGCGAGCAGGGCCGCCGCCACGACGAGCGCGAGCCGGGCCTCGGCCGAGGGGGCCGTGCGGCGGCGGGCCGCCACCGCGCCGGCCCGCCGCAGCCCCGCCGCCGTGGCCGGGCCGGTGACCAGCACCGTGCAGGCCAGGTTGGCCCACACCCAGTAGCCGTAGGGGCGGGTGCCGCCGACGCCCTGGTAGTAGCGCGTGACCAGCAGCCGGTACCCCTCCCACCAGTCGAACCCGGCGAGCGTGAACGCCACCGGGACGACCGCCGTACCGGCCAGGAGCAGGACGAGCAGGACCGGTCGCTCGCGGACCCGGCGCCGCCCGATCACCAGCACCGCAGCCCCGATCAGCGCGAAGAGGGTGAGGCCGTACGAGAGATAGCAGGTCAGGCCGAACAGCAGTCCGCTGCCCGCCGCCCAGGCCACGGACCGCCCGGTGACCGCGAGAGCCAGCAGCGCCACCGACCAGGCGGCCACCGCCGCGAAGTACCCGTCGGCCGAGGCACCCACCCACACGGCGGCCGGGGCCAGCGCCAGGAACGGCGCCGCCCGCCGGGCCAGGCCCTCGTCGGCCAGCGCCCGCACCGCCACCAGCACCGCCACACAGGCGGTCGCCCCGACGGTGACGCACCAGGCGCCCGCCCAGCCGCCGCCGCGCAGACCGATCCGGTCCAGCAGGACGAAGGTGAGGGTGGCCGCCGGCGGGTGACCGGCGATGTGGGCGGGAAAGGGGGCGGGGGAGCCGCTCACGATGTGGTGGGTGAAGTCGCGCAGGGCGGCCGGGATGTCGTGGAAGCGGCCGATGACCGTGAGGTACTCGTTGCGGGTGGTGAGCCGGCCGGCCACGCCCCGCTGCCAGCCGTCGACCAGCGCCAGCGACCACGTCCAGGCCAGACAGGCGCCCCAGGCCGCGACGAGCAGCCCGCGCCAGGGCAGTCGTGCGGCGACGGCCGGCCCGTACGCCACCACGGCGACGGCGACGAGTGCGGCGGCAGGGGTGCCCGGGCCCACGTGCGGGTCCCAGTCGGCGAACAGCGGCGGCCAGTGCACGAACAGGGTGCGGTAGGCGTCCTGGATGTGCCGGCCGACGAACACGGCGACGAGGACGAGCAGGGCGGCGGCCGAGACGGCACAGAGATCGGCATATCGACTACGGCGGGTCACAGCGGAACGCTAGGGCGGCGACCGGGCGGAACCACGGATCAGCGGCCTGACGTCAGACTTTCGTCATGGGTTGCGGCCCCTTTCCGGGGGTGCTCCCGGCCTACCGTCGGATCATGCGAGACGACGACCCACGGCTTCCCTCCTCGCCCGGCTTCTGGCGCAGCCCGCTGCGCGGCCCCTGGTTCACCTCGGTGCTCGGCCTCGTGCTGCTCGTCGGCATCACGGTGCTGTTCGTGACGGGCCTGGTGTCGTACGCCGCCTACAACCCGGGCCTCTCACCCGTGAACGACCAGACCCCGGACAAGGGGATCCTGGGCTTCTACCTCTTCGCCTGGCCGACGCACCCGTACTGGCTGTACCGGCTCACCCAGGGCCTGCACGTCACCCTCGGCATCACCCTGATCCCGGTCCTGCTGGCCAAGCTGTGGTCGGTGGTGCCGAGGCTGTTCGCCCTGCCCCCGGCCCGCTCGCTCGCCCACGCCCTGGAGCGGATCTCCCTGTTGCTGCTGGTCGGCGGCGGGCTGTTCGAGTTCACGACCGGTGTCCTCAACGTCCAGCTGGACTACGTCTTCCCGGGCTCCTTCTACCCGCTGCACTTCTACGGCGCCTGGGTGTTCTTCGCCGCGTTCGTGGCGCACGCGGCACTGAAGGCGCCGACCGCCCTGCGGGCCGTCCGCCGGCGCGGGCGGAAACAGGGGGAGGCGGTGACCGCCCGGCCGGCGGAAGAGTCGCTGGTGTCGCCCCGGCCCGATCCGCCGACCGTCTCCCGGCGCGGGGCCCTGGGGTTCGTCGGGGGCGCCTCGCTGCTGCTGCTCGTCACGACCGTGGGGCAGAGCGTCGGGGGCGCGCTGCGCCGCACCGCCCTCCTCGCGCCGCACGGCGGAGCCGACCCGGGCGACGGGCCGAACGGCTTCCAGATCAACAAGACGGCCGCGTACGCCGGGATCGACGCCCAGGAGACCGACGAGGAGGCGTGGCGGCTCGTCGTCACCGGGCCCTCCGGGACGGTCCGCCTCAGCCGCGCCCAACTGCTCCGCATGCCGCAGCACAGCTCGGCGCTGCCCATCGCCTGCGTCGAGGGCTGGTCGACGGCGGACCAGTGGTGGCGCGGGGTGCGGCTGCGCGACCTCGCGGCGCTCGTCGGCCACGACGGCGACCCGCCGGACGTGTTCGTGGAGTCGCTCCAGCGGCACGGCGCCTTCCGCCGCGCCGCCCTGCGCGCCAACCAGGTCGCCGACCCGCGCTCCCTGCTCGCCCTGCACGTCAACGGCGAGGACCTGTCCCCCGACCACGGCTACCCGGCGCGGGTCATCGTGCCCGCCGCGCCCGGTGTGCTCAACACCAAGTGGGTGGCCCGGCTGACCTTCGGAGACCTGTGATGCGCCCGCGCCCGCCGCTCGGCAACCCGTTCCAGATCCTGCTGCTGGCCTGCTCGTTCGCGCTCGCCGTCTATGCCGGGGTCCGGCTGCTGGCCGGCGACTGGGCCGGGGTGGCGCTGTGGGTGGTGGGGGCGGCCCTGCTGCACGACCTGGTGCTGCTGCCGCTGTACGCGCTGGCCGACCGGGCGGTCGCACGAGCGCTGGGCGGACACCGGGCGTGGGTGATGTACGTCCGGGTTCCCGCCGCCCTCTCCGCGCTGCTCCTGCTCGTGTGGTTCCCGCTGATCAGCGGGATGGTGGACCGGCGCTACCGGTCCGCCACCGGCCTGTCCCCGGACGGCTTCCCGGCCCGCTGGCTGCTGATCAGCGCCCTGCTGTTCGGCGGCTCGGCGCTGCTTCTGGCGCTGCGGGTGCGCAGGGCGACGAAGCGTCGCCCGCCGGCCGTCCATTGACCGACGGTCCGCCAGCGCGCCCGCCCCGCGTACCGCAGCAGTGCCGGGGTACCGAGCCGCGCCCACGGGAAGGCGCCGCCGCTGCTCGTCCCCCCGTCGGTGCCGTCGACGACCTGCACCTCGGCCAGTTCGTCGACGTCCACCGCGGCGGTCTCCGCGATCAGCAGGCCGCCGGGGCGCAGCAGCCGGGCCACCCGGTCCAGCAGGGCGCGCGGATCACCGCCGATGCCGATGTTGCCGTCCATGAGCAGGACGGTGCCCCAGCGTCCCTCGCCGGGCAGCGGCTCGAACACCGAGCGGCGCAGGGCCTGGCCGCCGAGCCGCACGGTGTGGTCGACGGCGGCCTCGCTGACGTCGATCCCGAGGACGGTACGTCCCCGGACGGCGAGTTCGGCCACCAGCCGCCCGGGTCCGCAGCCGACGTCGAGCACCGCGCCCTCGCACCGGTCCAGCACCGCCTGGTCGACCGGGTCGGCCCGCGCGCACCACCGCTCGACCTCCAGGGGCAGCAGCCATCCGTCGGTGCGCCGCAGGAACAGCGGGCCGCGCCCGGTGCGCAGGGCGGCGGCGTAGGGGTCGGCCCCGGCCCAGGCGACGGCCGGCGAGGTGCTCATCGCGGGATCCCGATGTGCGCGGTGCACACGGCCAGCCGGGCGGCGAACCGACCGTGCGGCGCCCGTGCGGCGACCGCCGCCGCGTCGGCCGCGGTGTCCACGTCCCGCAGCCGGGGCAGGTCGCGCACCCGCAGCCCGGCGGCCACCAGCCGCCGCCGCTGGACGGCGCCCGTATCGGGGGTGGACATGGGCACGCCCCGCAGCAGGGCCGGATCGGGCTCGGCCAGCCCCAGCGCCCAGAAGCCGCCGTCCTCCGCCGGACCGAAGCACGCGTCGTACCCGGCGAAGTCCGCGGTGAGCAGCTCCGGGGTCACCTGCGGGGTGTCCATGCCGATGAGCAGGGCGGGGCCGTCGCACCGCGCGAACGCGTCGGCCAGCCGCAGATCGAGACCGCCCGCGCACTGCGGTACGACGTCGAAGCCGGGCGGCAGCCAGGGGCCGGGGGTTCCGTCGAGCACGAGGACGCGCCGGGTGGCGGGCGTGGCCGCCACGGCCCGCAGGGTGTCGGCGAGCGCCGCCTCGGCGAGCGACGCCGCCTCGGCGGGCGTGAACGGCGGCGTGAGCCGCGTCTTGACCCGCCCGGGCAGCGGTTCCTTGGCGATGACGAGCAGCGTGGTCACCGTACGGCCCTCCCGCCGGCCGGGGGCTCGGCCAGCACACGGCTCATGTCCCGCACCGTCTGCCAGGTGCCGCGCCAGGTGCCCGTCACCTTGGAGACGCCGGTGCGCGGCAGGTACGGCACGTCGTGCTCGGCGATCCGCCAGCCCGCGTCGGCCGCGCGGACCACCATCTGGAGCGGATAGCCGCTGCGCCGGTCGCTCAGCCCGAGCGCGAGCAGCGGCTCCCGGCGGGCGGCGCGCAGCGGGCCGATGTCGTGCAGGCGCAGCCCGGTACGGCGCCGCAGCAGCCGCGCGAGCGCGACGTTGCCGGCCCGGGCGTGCGCGGGCCAGGCGCCCCGGCCCCGCGCCCGCCGCCGGCCGAGGACCAAGTCGGACTCGCCGTCGAGGACTTCGCGCACGAACGGCACGAGCAGGGCGGGGTCGAGGGAGGCGTCGCAGTCGCAGAAGCAGACGACGTCGGCGGTGGCGGCGGTCAGCCCGGCGTGGCAGGCGGCGCCGAAGCCGCGGCGCGGTTCATGGACGACGGTCGCGCCGAGGGAGCGGGCGATGTCGGCCGAGCCGTCGGTGGAGCCGTTGTCGACCACGAGGGCGCGCCAGCCCGCCGGGATCCGGGCGAGCACCCAGGGGAGGGCCTCGGCCTCGTCCAGACAGGGCAGCACCACATCCACGTCCGCGGGCACTGAAGGTGTCGAGGGGGTCACGCCGTTCACCCTACGAACGGCAAGCGGACATTTCGGACCGCCGCTGCTTACGAAACGCGGACGTCGGGGGCGGCGCCCGGCCTCGGGTGCGACAGCCGCGAGGGCCCGGTGCGAGGCTGGGGGCATGCAGCAGCCGCACGTCCCCCTGACCGCGCCCGACAGCGCGCTCCCCGCTCCTCCGTCCGCCTCCGGTGCCGCCCGCGTCCTGGTCGTCGACGACGACGCGACCGTGGCCGAGGTCGTCGCCGGATACCTCGGCCGCGCCGGCTACGTCGTCGACCGGGCGGACGACGGCCCCACCGCCCTCACCCGCGCCGCCGCCCACTGGCCGGACCTGGTGGTGCTCGACCTGATGCTGCCCGGCATGGACGGCCTGGAGGTCTGCCGACGGCTGCGCGCACGGGCCGCCGTCCCCGTGGTCATGCTCACCGCCCGCGGCGACGAGGACGACCGCATCCTGGGCCTGGAGGTCGGCGCCGACGACTATGTGACCAAGCCGTTCAGCCCCCGCGAACTGGTCCTGCGCGTGCAGTCGGTGCTCCGCCGCACCCGGCCCGCCGCCGACACCCGCCCGCTGGCCGCGGCCGGTCTCACTGTCGACCCCACCGCCCGACGGGCCGCCAAGAACGGCACCGCACTCGCCCTCACCCTCCGCGAGTTCGACCTCCTCGCCTTCTTCCTGCGGCACCCGGGGCGGGCGTACAGCCGGGAGGACCTGATGCGCGAGGTGTGGGGTTGGGACTTCGGCGACCTCTCCACCGTGACGGTCCACGTCCGCCGGCTGCGCGGCAAGGTCGAGGACGACCCGGCCCGGCCGCGCCTGATCCAGACCGTGTGGGGCGTCGGCTACCGCTTCGACGCGAGCGGCCGGGGGGAGGAGGGCTGACATGCGCGACACCCTGCTCATCGCCCTGTACGCCTTCGCCGGGGCCGCCGCCACGGGCCTGGCGGGAGCCGCCGCGCTACGGCTGCTGCGGCGCCGCTCGCTCACCGTGTCCCTCGCCGTGGTCGCGGCGGTCGGTGTGGGCGGTGTGCTCGCGGGCACCCTGGCGGTCGCCTGGGCGATGTTCCTGTCCCCGCACGACCTGACGGTGGTGACGACGGTCGTCGCGATGGCCGCCGTGGTCTCCCTGGTGACCGCGCTGATACTGGGCCGCTGGGTCGTCGCCCGCAGTCACGAACTCGCCATGGCGGCACGCTCGTTCGGCGAGGCCGGCGACTTCGCCGCCCCCGAGGCCCCGGCCACCGCCGAACTGGCCCAGGTCAGCCGTGAGTTGGCGGCCACCAGCGCCAGGCTCGCCGAGTCCCGGGAGCGGGAACGCCTGCTGGAGACCTCGCGCCGGGAACTCGTCGCCTGGATCTCCCACGATCTGCGCACCCCGCTCGCCGGTCTGCGCGCCATGGCGGAGGCCCTGGAGGACGGCGTCGCCGGCGACCCCGACCGCTACCTCAAGCAGATCCGCACCGAGGTGGAGCGCCTCAACGACATGGTCGGCGACCTCTTCGAACTCTCCCGCATCCACGCGGGGACGCTGGCACTGACCCCGAGCCGGATGTCGCTGTACGACCTCGTCGGCGACGCGCTCGCGGGCGCCGACCCGCTCGCCCGCGCCCACGGCGTACGGCTGGTCGGCGACCGGGTGGAGCCGGTACCGGTCGAGGTCGACGCCAAGGAGATGAGCCGCGTCCTGGGCAATCTGCTGGTCAACGCGATCCGCCGGACGCCCGCCGACGGCACGGTCGCCGTCGCCGCCGAGCGCTCGCCCGACGGCGTGGTCCTCTCCGTGACGGACGGCTGCGGCGGCATCCCCGAAGAGGACCTGCCCCGCGTCTTCGACACCGGCTGGCGCGGCACCCACGCCCGGACGCCGCCGGCCGGCGCGGGCCTCGGCCTCGCCATCGTGCGCGGCATCGTCGAGGCCCACCAGGGGCGGGCCGCCGTACGCAACATCCCCGGCGGCTGCCGCTTCGAGGTCACGCTGCCGGCAGCCCCCTGATCACTCGCAGGACGCGAACTCCCGCATCCCCTCCGCGAACCCGACCTCCGGCTTCCAGCCCAGCTCGGCCCGCAGCCGTGAGGAGTCGGCCGTGATGTGCCGTACGTCCCCCAGCCGGTACTCACCGGTGACGACGGGCGCGGGCCCGCCGTGCGCGTCGGCCAGCGCCCGGGCCATCTCGCCGACGGTGTGCGGCTCACCGCTGCCGGTGTTGTACGCCGTGAGCACCCCCGGCGCGGACCGTGCCTCCAGCGCCACGGCATTGGCGGCGGCGACGTCCCGCACGTGCACGAAGTCCCGGCGCTGCCGCCCGTCCTCGAACACGCGGGGCGCCTCACCCCGGGCGAGCGCGGACCGGAAGAACGAGGCGACACCGGCGTAGGGGGTGTCGCGCGGCATCCGGGGCCCGTACACGTTGTGGTAGCGCAGCGACACGGCGGACCCGCCCGTCGAGCGGGCCCAGGCGGCGGCCAGATGCTCCTGCGCCAGCTTGGTCGTGGCGTACACGTTGCGCGGATCGGCCGGCGCGTCCTCGCCGACCAGCCCGGCGGCGAGTTCGGCGCCGCACACCGGGCACCTCGGCTCGAACCGGCCCGCGTCCAGATCGGCGACCGCCCGCGGCCCGGGCCGTACGACGCCGTCGCGCGGGCACGCGTACCGACCCTCCCCGTACACGACCATCGACCCGGCCAGCACGAGGCGCCGTACGCCCGCCTCGGCCATGGCGGCGAGCAGCACGGCGGTGCCGAGGTCGTTCCGTGAGACGTACTCCGCCGCGTCGCCGAACCCGGTCCCGAGCCCGACCATCGCGGCCTGGTGGCAGACGGCGTCCACGCCGGCCACAGCCCGCGCGACCGCCGTGGGATCGCGCACGTCCGCGCCGGGATCCGTCCGTACGTCGAACACGATCGCCTCGTGCCCGCGCGCCCTCAGCGCGTCGACGACATGAGAGCCGATGAACCCGGCACCGCCGGTGACCAGTACCCGCATACGCCCACGCTAGGCCCGCCCCGGCCCCGGACCACGGGGCCGCGCCCGTACGTCACGAGTCCGTAAGACCGGACACGCGATCCGGGCGGCCGCCGAGCCGGACGGGCAGGTGGCGGGGGCCGCGCAGCATGGCGTTGCGCCGGTACGGCGGCGGGTCCTCGACCAGGCGTGCCGCCGTCAGGCGGGGGAGCAGGGCCCCCAGCGCGGTCTCGGCTTCGATCCGGGCGAGCGGCGCGCCGTAGCAGAGGTGGATGCCGCTGCCGAAGCCGAGGTGCTCGTTGTCCGGGCGGGCGGGGTCGAACCGGTCCGGGTCGCGGAACGCCCTGGGGTCGCGGTTGCCCGAGGCCAGCACCAGGAAGACCGAGGTGCCCTTGGGGATCGTGGTGCCCGCCACCTCGAAGTCGACGAGGGGTGCCCGCTCGCGCATGTGGACCGGCGGCTCGTAGCGCAGCAGCTCCTCCACCGCTCGCGGCAGCAGGCCGGGCTCGCCGCGCAGCCGTTCCACCTGCTCGGGCCGGCGCAGCAGGGTCAGCACCCCGTTGGTGATCAGGTTCACCGTGGTCTCGTGCCCCGCGATGAACAGCAGCGTGGCGGTCACCCCGAGTTCCGCGGGAGCCAGCCGCAGCGACGGGTCCGGCTCGTTGACGAAGGCGGAGAGCATGTCGTCGGCCGGGCGCCCGCGGCGCTGCTCGGCGAGATCCAGCAGGTACTCCCGCATCTCGCGGCCGGCCTGCTCGCCCGCCCGGCCCGCCTCGGCGGTGTCCGCACCCGGCCGTACGTCCGCCGCCGCGACCAGGGTGTCCGACCAGGCCCGGAACAGCGGCTCGTCCTCGCGTGGCACACCGAGCAGGCGGCAGATCACCGTGACGGGCAGCGGATAGGCGAAATCGTCGACGATGTCGACCGGCCGGTCCGCCGGAAGCGCCGCCAGCAGTTCCTCGGTGATCCGGGCGATCTCCCCGCGCAGGGAATCGACCCGGCGGGGGCTGTGCGGCGGACCGAACGGCCGCATGGCCAGGGTGCGCAGCCTGTGGTGCTCGGGGTCGTCGAGGCGCAGGAACGACGGCTCCCTGGGCTGTTCGGACGGCGACCAGGTGCGGACGGAGCGCTCGTCGGCGCTCATCCGCGGGTCGTGCAGCAGAGCGGCGATCTGATGGTAGGCGCCGACCAGACAGCTGCCGTCCTCCTGCGGCACCACCGGACCGGCCTCGCGGAGTTCCGCGTACAGCGGGTAGGGGTCGGGGCGGTTCGCGTAGTCGGTGATCCGTGCCAGCAGGGTGCCGGAGTCGGAGGCCATGACGGCTCCTCGTGGTCGGGCGGACGTGGGTCAGCCGGTCGGCCGCACCACCATCAGCCGGCGGTCGGGCAGGTGACCGGTGAGCGCCACCACGGGCTCGTGGGAGAGTCCCTTCGGGTCCGGCACGTCCGACGGAATCGGCACGTCGGCCGCGATCGCACGGTCCGCCGCGCCCGGCGGGGGCGGGAAGGGAGCCGCCGTCTCGATCAGCTGCCGGTAGTAGTCGAGCGACTTGGCCATGTCGACGGTGACCGCGGCGGTGACCCGCCCCCGGTAGCCGTAGGCCATCGCCAGCCGGCCCGCCTCCAGCGAACCCTGGGCGATGACGACACGGTCGGAGTAGGTGGGCACCCCCACCGACTTGATGTTGCGCCCGAACTGGGTCGACCAGAACGTCGGAACGGTCAGGTGCGGGCGCTGCAAGGGGCCGGGACTGACCATGTTGTGGGCCGCCACCCCGGCCTGGGCGACCGCGTTGCCCCAGTGCTCCAGGGAGAGCATCTGGTACCCGAACAGCGGGTGCGGGAACCGGGAGACGTCACCGGCCACGAAGACGTCGTCGGTGACGATGCCGTACATGTTGAAGGCCCGGCACCCCGCGTCGCAGGCGATCCCGCGCGGACCCGCCGCCAGCCCGGACTCCGCCAGCCACTCGACGTTGCGGACCGCTCCCAGCGCCACGACACACAGGTCCGCCTCGACCCGGGTGCCGTCGGACAGCTCCGCACCGGCGAACCGGCCGTTCCCGTCCCCGAGCAGCGCGGTGACCGTCACCCCGCAGCGCAGGTCCACTCCGTGCTCGCGCTGCATGAGGGCCGCGAGCTGCGACAGCGTCCCGCCGAGCGCGCCCACCAGCGGCGCGGGGCCGAGCTCGGCGACCGTGACGTCCAGCCCTCGCTCACGGCAGGCCGAGGCGATCTCCGAGCCGGTGAACCCGGCGCCGATCACCAGCACCCGGCCCGGCCCGGCGGCCAGCCGCTCGGCCAGTCCCGCGGCGTCGTCGCGGGTGCGCAGGCTGAACACCCCGTCCAGGGCGGCTTCCTCCGGTACGGGCCAGGGCCGCGCCCGCGTCCCGGTGGCGATCAGCACCCGGTCGTACGGCAGGGACTCGCCGTCGGCCAGCAGCACCCGCCGGCCCAGCAGGTCCAGGCCGGTGGCGGCCACTCCCAGCCGCCAGTCGGCGTCCGGGTCCCGGCGCATCGGCAGCCCCGTGGTGTCCGCCGGCACATCGCCGAGCAGCACCTGCTTGGACAGCGGCGGCCGGTCGTAGGGCGGGTACGGCTCGTCCCCCACCACGGTCAGCGAACCGGTGAAGCCCTCGTCGCGCAGCGTCTCCGCGGCCCGCAACCCGGCGAGTGACGCGCCGACGACGACGATCCGGCCGTCCCGCAGCTCACCCGCCACCGGCGGGCACCTCCTCGCCGACGAGGATGGCCTGCACCGGACAGGCCGCCGCGGCCTGGTGGACACGCGGCACCTGGTCGTCGGGCACGGCCGGGACGTACAGCAGCCCCTCCTGCCCGTGCAGTTGGAACACGTCCGGCGCGAGGAACACGCACTGCGCATAGCCCTGGCAGCGTGTGAGATCCACGACGATCCGCATGGCCACGGCGCCCTCCTCGTCTCGGCGCTCCCCGTTCCATCATGGACAGCGATCCGGAGGCCCGCCACGCGAGGCAATCGGAGGAGAGCACCTCCAGCTAGCCCCGGCCGTCCGCGTCCGGCGCGCCCGGCAGGCGCTGGGCGCGGCGGGCGACGGTGGCCGCCTCGGCGATGCGCCCGGCCTGTGCCAGCGCCGCCACGAGCCGCCTCAACACCTCGCTCTCGGTCGCCGCGAACGCGCGGTCGTGGCCGGCCAGCTCCTCGGCGACCACCGCCGCACGCTCCAGGACGGACACCGCGTCGGCCACGGCTCCTTGGGCCGGCAGCCAGTCCGCCAGCACCATCGCCGACCGGCAGAAGGCATCCAACTGCTCGGGTACGGGGTCCTCCAGCCGCATCAGGAAGTCCAGGCCGAGGAGTCCGATCCGGCATGCCGCCGGCTCGCAGCCGTTGTCATGGGCCAGCGTCGCCAGCCGGCTCAGCGCGTTGCACACCTCGATGGACGCGAACTCCGCCGGTTCGGCGAGCATGTCGTGCGCAGTCGCGGCAACGCGGTCGATCACCTCGCGCGCCTCGGCGGACCGGTCGCGCAGCAGCAGGGCGTGCACGAGGACGGCGAGCACTTCGACGAGGTCGGGCAGATACTCCTCCGGGGCGTCCGACGCCAGTTCCTCGACGACGGCGAGGGCGCGGCGGGCCTCGCTCACCGCCTCGCTGTGCCGGCCGGCAGCGGCCAGGTTGCTCGCGTACCGGGCACGTTCGGCGGCGAGCCCGGCCCGGAACTCCACCGTCTCCGGAATCGCCGCCGCGAGCCGCTCCAAGGCCGTGACCGCGCAGGAGTTGACGACCAGGGTCAGTTCGAGCAGCTCCTCGCCCGCCGCGTCGAGCACCGACATGGCTCTCATCGCCTGGGCGTACGACGGCGCGACGACGAGCGCCGTCGTGAGGGCGGCGGGCAACGAACCCTCCGGTGCCGTCACCGCCAGCTCGCACAGCGGCAGCAGCCTGGCGTCCAACAGGGCCGTCAGCGTCGTCCGATGCGGCAGGTGCAGACCGGCGGTGCCGCTGGTGTGCCTCAGCAGGGCCGCGAGTGTCTCGCTCTCGTCGGCCGCCAGCAGGGTGTCGACGAGGGTCGTGAGGAGGTCGTCCGGTTCCGGGAACGCCTCAAGGAGGGAGCGCGCGGCCACCGTCACACGGTCGCCGTCCCCACCGGCCGGCGCCAGCTCGTCGACCCAGCTCCGTACCGTGGGCGAACCGGTGGGCTCGGCGACGAGAGTCGCCAGCAGCGTGCTCGTGAAGTCGAGGGCTGTGGCGCCACCGCCGAGGGGCGAACGCACAGGCGCCGGTGGTGCTCCGGCGCCCTTCCCGGTGTCGGAGCGGCGCAGCCCGTCCAGGGCCGCGAGGAGATCGGGCAGTCCGTCGTCGTCGCCCTGCTGGTTCATGGGCCCCCTCACATGCCGGTGTGGATCATGGACGCGTACCGTGTGATCGTGTGCGGGTCCCGTCCGCGCTGGGCGCGGCCCCACGCGTTCACCGCCTCCGCGCCAGGCAGGCTGTCGGCGTCGGCGGACTCGGTGAGCCGTGCGTACACGGTCCGGGATCCCCGCAGGCTGACCTCGTCCTCGACGGGCCACAGATTGCCGATGACCTGGTTGAAGCCCGCGGCGTAGAAGGCGGAGGCGATGTGCAGGGACTCCGCCGGCAGCGCGATGCTGGGGCGCGCGGTCCGGCAGGCGGACAGGTAGGCCAGCTCACCGGCACCCGCCGCGCCCGAATCGACCAGACGCCAGATCGTCAGAGGAGACGTCGCGTCGTCGGACAGCACGAGCCGGGCCGAGAACGGGTCGTCATGGGACATCGCCGCGTGACAGGCGAAGTGCGCGAGGTGATGCGAGCGCAGCGCGGTGGTGACGGCGGCCGAGGTCGCCTCCGCACCATGGAGAAGCACGGTCCGATGCGGCCACAGGTGCGCGATGGCGTCGATCTCCGCATCCGCGGCGGTCAGTTCGTCGAACCCGGGAGTGGTCCGCATAGCGACCCCGAGGACGCTGCGCACCTCGCCCGCCGCGCGCCCGGCTCGTCGCCGGCCCGCGAGCAGGGCACCGACGCTGGGGACGAACGACGAGACGGCGTAGTCCAGCATCGAGGCACCGGACGGGTCCGGCGCCGCCGCGTGCACGGGCAGGTACGCCAGGAACTCCGAGACACACCACCAGATGCGCAGGTCCGGTGACCGGCCGTCCGTACCCGGAGACAGGCCGAGCGCGTCGATCAGCGGTGCGCACACCGCTCGCCACAGCCACTGTGAGCAGTCGGCGACCCGGTCCTCGAGCACCTGCAGTGCCGCGTCGCTGCCGTCGTCCGCGTCGAGTGCCTCGGACACCGCGATGGTGACCCGGCCGAGGTCGGCCCAGGAGGCGTCCGGCAGCGGGACGTGCGCGATCCCGGACGCGCGGACGACGATCAGATCCGCACGGGAGCCGGTGACGTTCGCCACCACGACGGGCCCGTACGCTCCCGCCGTGAGCAGTTCCCCGATACGGGGCCCACGAAGGAAGTCACCGAGGTCCGGAAGCCCGCGGATCTCGGTCACGACCGCCCGGAAGTCGTCGACGGCCAGCCGCACCTGGCTCCCGGCCAGGGGCACGGACGTCGTCGGCGCCGGATCGGCGTCCGCGGCGGAGCCCAGCACGCCCGCGACGCGCATGCGGTCCGCGACGTGGGTGAAGCGCTCGGCCAGCTCCGGTGCCGCCTGCCGCAGCAGGCTGAGATCCGACGCCAGAGCCAGCGTCTGCGTCAGGAGCACCGCCTTTCCGTGCTCGGCGCAGGACAGCGCACGGACGGGATCGTCCAGCTGAAGCGCGCAGGCCGCCGCGTCCGCGCCCAGGGTCCCGTGGCGTGCCAGGATCGCCTGCCCGTCACGGCGCGCGATGGCCGGCCCGACCATGAGTTCCAGCAGATCCAGCGCGCTCTCGTACACATCCAGCGCGTCGGCGAAGCGACCTGTGCGCTCCAGCAGGCGAGCCAGGTCCCGGGCCGCCTCGATCCGGTCGGCGAGCGGTGCGGTGCGGGCCTGATGTGCGGTGTGCAGCAGCCGTTCGGCCTCGTCCGGCCCGGAGTCGCCCGCCCGGGCCAGCAGCGCGGCGAGAGCCCGGGCCCGCCCGGCGTAGCGGCGGTCGTCGGCCGGAGTGGCGTCGAGCCCGGCCCGCAGCGCGGCGAGCGCCCCCGCGTCCGGCTCGGCACCCTCGGCGGACGTCTGCCGCCAACCGGACAGTATGCGGCCCAGCGACATGAGGGCATCGGCGGCATCCTCGCCGCGCTCCCGACGCAGCGAGACGGCTTCCTCCGCCGCCCGGACCGCCTCGTCGTGCAGGTCGGCGTCGGCGGCGGCGCGGGCGGCGTGCGCCAGCCAGGTCGCGTACGACAGGAGGTGTCCCGGCAGGTCGGGGTGGGTCCGGTCGGTCGTGGCGGAGACGATCTCGCGAGCGCCGCGCAACGCGTAGGCGACGATCCAGTCCTCCCGCGTCCGGTTGTAGAGCGCCGCCAGCGCGTGCAGGGCATTGTCGAGGTACCGGGTCCGGAACCGATTGTCCGGTGAGACCAGCTCGGTGGCCCGGCGGCACGCGTCGACGCCGGCCGCGAGCAGCCCGCCGTCGCCGCGCGCCTCGGCGACGTCGATCAGGTGGTTGCCGAGGTTCGACAGGTACTTCGGCAGTGCCCCGCCGTGCCTCGGCGTCAGCGAGACCGCGTTGGTCATCGCCGTGGTCGCGTGCTCGGCGACGCGGTCGTCCCCGGTCAGCCGGTACAGGTCGGACAGCGCCGTCCCGAGGTTTCCCTCGGCCGTCGCCCGCAGCGTGTCGTCCGCGCCGCCGATGGCCTCCAGCGCACGCCGGTACCCGTCCGCCGCCGCGACCAGCCCGGGGACACTTCTGTCCCGCCGTGCGATCGCCGCCAGTGTCGTGGCCCGGTTGACCTCGAATCCGGCCCGGAGGTCCGCCGCGACGTCGGCCAGCGGCACGCCGGTCATGACGTCCGCCGAGCGCCGGAGGTCATCGGCGCTCCCCGTCAGCTCGTAGCGGGTGCGCAGTGCGGCGCCGAGGTCGGTGCGCTCCCGGACGAGCAGGCGCGCATGGTCGTCCGCCACCCGCGCGTCGAGCAGTGCGACCGACTCGTCGAGGGCGGAGGGGTCGCCCGCCGCCTCGTACAGCGTCAGATCGAGGTGGGCGAGCGTTGCCCGTACGGCATCGTGGACGTTCAGGTCTTCCGAGGGGCGGCCCAGGGGGAGGGGCTGCGGCAGCGCGAGCAGGGGACGGAGCAGCTCGACCCCGCGCCGCAGGGCCACGGCACGGCCCTGACGGCGGTGCACCTCCTGTTGGACGGCGGCGCCGTTGTGCGCGGCGATCAGGAGCTGTTCGTAGGGGACCAGCGACGAGCGGTCCGTGGCGAACGCGGCCGCCACCAGCTGCTCGGCCCGGTCGAGGACCTCGGTGTCACCGTCGGCCCGGTACGCGTCGAGGAGACGCTCGAAGCGCGCGGTGGCAACGGTGAAGGCATGGGCCGAGGCGCCGACTTCGGTGTCCTCCCGCCCCTGAGCCGCCGACTCCGCGGACGTCCTCAACCGGTCGCAGGCGATGCCGTAGTTGTCGAGCAACGAGCGCCACGTGTCGGCCGGTTCCCGGGGGCCGGCCGCCGCCACCGGCCCCGCCGCGTCCACCGCGGCACCCAACAGCCGCCCGTCGCCGTGTTCGTCCTGCAGCAGCACCGCAGCCGCCAGGAGGTTCGACGCGTAGGCCGCCGCGGCGCCCGGCGGCCCGTGACGCCGCGCCGGCCCGAGAGCCTCGTCGTAGAGGGCCGCTGCCTTCAGCAGGTCGTCGGGCCGGCCGCTGACCTGGTACAGCGCGAGGCTGAGCAGACCCGCGCTTGCCAGCCGGATCGCTTCGCGGCGCCGCGACCCGAACCGGGACAGCAACACAAGGAGCCGGCGTTCGGCCGCGAGCCGGCGGACGCGGGGGCTGCTCGGCACGGCCGGTCCTAGGCGGTCAGAGCGCTGTGGATGCGGCGGGCCACCGTCGGATCGCCGAGGTAGCCGGAGATGCCGTGCCGGTTGGGGGTCGGATTGTGGACGCCGCCGTAGTTCTCGACCGACGGTGTCACGGGAAAGTGGACGGCGTCGAGAGGACGCAGCGCGACGGTGTCCCGGACGTCGAAGGCGTTGAACCACGGCCCGACACGCTCCGGATGGGTGATGGGCGCCAGCCGGTCGACGATGGCACGAACCCCCAGGGGCGACCCCAGCGTGACGAACGACGGCACCCGCCATCCCGCCTGCGCGGCCTCACGTGCCAGCACGTTGTACGCGACCACGGTGCCCAAGGAGTGGGAGACGACGACGGTCTCCTCACCTGGCTGTACGGCACTGCGCAGCCCCTGGTCGATGACGCGCTGCACACCGATGTTGCGGAGATACATGTACACGTCGTGGGTGGTCAGCGCGATGCTCGCGCCGCCGATCCCGGGCAGCCGGTCCAGCGCGCGGAGTGCGGCGAGGACCCAGGGCCAGTTGAGGGGGCCGCGCTCGATCACGTCCGCCCCGGCCTCGGCACGGATCTGCGCCTCGCTCACCCCGTTCCTGTCCACCGCCTCGGCCACGACAGAACCGATGAACTCCTTCTCGGCCTCGTCCGCGTCACCCACGCCCGCGACAACGACGTCCACGGCCGGCCCCTGCGGATGGTCGGACAACTGGTCGAGCGTGTCACCGTAGTAGGGGAAGGCGACGTCGGCGTCGGCGATCTCGGTGGTGATGCCCGCGGCGCGCAGCCCGGCGTGCAAGGAATCCAGCCACTCCTGCTTCAGCCCCTTCGCGTCCTTGTGCTGCTGTGAGCGGCCGTGGACCAGCACCAGCTTGCGCATCGATTCAGTTCCTTTCCAGGCCGGAACGCAGCCAGGTGAATGCGGTGTCCGGGAACAGCGTCCAGTGCGACGACAGCGGTCGTGGGGCGTCGGCGACGGGGCCCGTGGCGTCGAGCAGCGCCCAGCCGCGGCCCATGAGGGGATGACCGGGCGTCGCGTCGGCCGGTCTGCCCGGCACCAGCAGATCGAGGTCGAAGAACGTGACACCGACGGCCGCCAGCAGCGCGTCCTGTTCGGCGGGAATGTCGGCGCGTCGCCCGGCGTCGGCCAGTGCGTAGGCCCGGTACACGGCGAGCGCGGGATCGTCGCCGCGGGCCGCAGCGATGTCCGGGGGTGCCGGGAGCCCGAACCGCGAGCGCGCCGCGACCTCCGCACGCGTCCGCCAGGCCGAGGCGGCACCGGGGCCCGGAGGACCCGGGCGTGCGTACCAGATGTCGACGAGCTGGCCGTCCTCGACCGTGAGGGTCGCGGCGTAGCCGGGCAGCACGGGGACGACGGTGCAGCTCCCGGAGTCCAGCCGCACCAGAACCCGCGCCGAGCCTCTGGAGCCGGGGATACCGACGCCGACCGTGTGCTCGCCGGCGTCGACGGCGATGCCGGGCTCCGCGTGGGCCTCGGCGATCCGCGCGCCGCGCACGACGAGGCCGGTCGGCGGACGGCCACCGGCGAGGCGATGGGTGATCAGCCGACTGGCTGCCGCGCTCGCGGCCTGCTCCGCCGCGGCGTTGGGCTGCCCGTCCGGTGGCCTTCCGGGCCGGCCCTGCTGGCCCCGGAGCCGGGTCCGTGGCGGGCGGACACCGCTGAGATCGGTGGGCGGGGACGGCGGGAAGGCGCCGACCTCAAGCCCGGCGGCGTCCGGCCGGAGCACGATCCGCGACAGCCACGCCACCCGCGAGTCCGAGGTGATCCGCGCGTCCGGCCGCTGGTTGACGGTCAGTCCGGCCTTGAGGGCGGCCGCGCGGTCGGCGATCCGGTTCGGCAGCGCGTCGGCGAGCAGACGGGGGCGCACGAGGCCGACGGCCTCGGCATCGGCCATGGGCTCGACGGCCTCGGCGTAGTCGCCTCGGAGTCCGGCCGCCAGGACCTCGGTGTAGAGGGAGTGGTATTTGCCGGCCTCGACGGGATCCTGCACCTCGTAGGCCGGCTCGCCGAGCAGGCAGGGGAAGAAGAGATCCACGGCCCGGCCGGGGCCGATGACACCGGTGTTCGGCATGATCACCGAACCGGTGACCCCTTGCGCGTTGATGGTCGTCGCAGCGGTACGGCACGCGTCGGAAATGAAGACGACGTGGGGAATCCGTCCGGTGGAGGCCAGTTCGGCGCTCTTGGCGACATTGACCGCCGCGTTCGGGTTGTTCGGTGCTGCCGACAGAAGCCAGAATTCGTTCCGGTTGTTGACGATTCCGTGTCCGCAGAAGTAGATGACGAGCTGTTCCAGCGTGGGCAGCTGGGCGAATGCGTCGACGGCCTCGAACACGGCGTCCGCGGTGACCGGCCGAAGTTCCGTATCGGAGATCTCCGCGACACGCTCGGGCGGGATACCCTGCCCGGTCGCCCATTCCCGCAGTGCCTTGATCGCGCCCCCCACCGCCGGCAACACGGGAAGCCCGCCGGTCCGTTGCACTCCGATGATCACAATCGCGCGGTCCATAGCCCCTCAGGATCGAGACCGATGGCAGACGGTGGCTACGACTCGAATGATGGCATGGGCGGGTTCCGGCCGCCACTGATGTGCCGGATTTTCCGGCGGTGAAAGGAGCGAAGGTGACGGTGAAGGCGGATTGAGGAACTCCGGAAATACGTTCCTTCTCTCCACGGGGATTCCGTGTATCGCGGGCGTATCGAAAATCGCATACGCCACCGCAACGGCCCGCCGTCTCCAATGGGGGCATGAACCACAACGCATCCCTGTCGGCACCGCCCCGCCGCACGCGCAGGATCGTGCTCCTCGGCCTGGCGACCCTCGGCACGGCGAGCGCCGTGTTCGTCGTGCGGGGGCCGCTCATGATGTCCGCTCCGATGTGCATGGCCGGGCGGTGGCACGGCTGCTTCGACACGTTCAACGGCGTGGTGCTCATGACGCTGGTCGCGCTGCCGCCGGCCGCGCTGGTGGTGTGGGCTCTGGCGCGCCGTCGCCGTGCCGCCGGCGTCACATCGGCGTGGCGGATGTCGCTGGCCGAAGTGGGCATGGTCCACGGGACGGTGCCCTTCCTGTGGTTGACCATGATGCCGGGCGCCGGGGCCGGCATCGTCCCCGGACGGGTGAGCCTGGTACCGCTGCGGGACCTGGTCACCATGGGGCCGCTCGGGATCGTAGGCAACCTGCTGGTCTTCGCGGCGCTGGGGTTCTTCGCCCCGATACGGTGCGCGGCGCTGGCGTCCGTGCCGCGGATCCTGGCGCTCGGGGCGGGCTGCTCGATCCTGGTCGAAACCGCACAGTACGTCCTGCGCCTCGACCGGGTCTCCTCCGTGGACGACGTACTGGTCAACGCCGCCGGCGCGGTGCTGGCCGGGCTGGCGTCGCGCCGCTGGTGGCGCACTGCGGCGGAGGCGCCGGCGGACCGGCCTCGCCCCGCGCCGATACCGGCGGGCTGAGCCGCGGTCCGGTGTGCACACGGCATCGCATACGTCGGCGATATGGCGGGCTGCCTAGGCTTCGGACATGCGCGTACTGATCGTGGAGGACGAGCCCTACCTGGCAGAAGCCGTCCGTGACGGTCTCCGGCTGGAGGCGATCGCCGCCGACATCGCCGGCGACGGCGACTCCGCCCTGGAACTGCTCGGCGTCAACTCCTACGACCTCGCGGTCCTGGACCGCGACATCCCCGGCCCCTCCGGCGACGAGGTCGCCCGGCGCATTGTCGCCTCCGGCAGCGGCATCCCGATCCTCATGCTCACCGCCGCCGACCGGATCGACGACAAGGCGTCCGGGTTCGGGCTCGGCGCCGACGACTACCTCACCAAACCGTTCGACCTGCGGGAGCTCGTCCTGCGGCTGAGGGCGCTCGACCGCAGGCGCGCGTACGCCCGGCCCCCGGTCCGTGAGATCGCGGGCCTGCGCCTCGACCCCTTCCGCCGGGAGGTCTTCCGCGAGGGACGCTATGTCGCGCTCACCCGAAAGCAGTTCGCCGTGCTCGAAGTCCTCGTCGCCGCCGAGGGCGGAGTGGTCAGCTCCGAACAGCTGCTGGAGCGGGCCTGGGACGAGAACGCCGACCCCTTCACCAACGCCGTCCGCATCACCGTCTCCGCGTTGCGCAAACGGCTCGGCGAACCGTGGATCATCGCGACGGTGCCGGGTGTCGGCTACCGCATCGACACCGGCCCCGACGCCATCCGTCCCGGCAGTACGCATGCGTAGACGCCCAGGGCTCAGCGTCCGACTGAAACTCACCCTCAGCTACGCCGGGTTCCTCGCCGTCGCCGGCGCTCTCCTGTTGACGGTGGTGTGGGCGTTCGTGCTGCGCTACGTACCGGACACTCCCAAGGGCCTTCTGGGGATCGCGCCCAATCGCTACCTCCTCGTGCGCACCTTCGTCCCCGCCGCGGCCCTGGCGATGGTCTTCCTGCTCCTGTTCGGCCTCGCCGGGGGATGGTTCCTCGCCGGACGGATGCTCGCACCGCTCACGCGGGTCACGGCCGCGGCACGGATGGCCGGGAAGGGATCGCTGTCCCACCGGATCCGCATGGAGGGCCGCCAGGACGAATTCCGTGAACTCGCCGACGCGTTCGACACCATGCTCGAACAACTCGAGTCCCACGTCGCCGAGCAGCAGAGGTTCGCCGCGAACGCCTCCCACGAACTGCGCACACCATTGGCCATCTCGCAGACGCTGCTCGACGTCGCCCGCAAGGACCCCACACGGGACCGAGACGAACTCCTCGCACGGCTGCAGGCGGTCAACACGCGCGCGATCGACCTCACCGAGGCCCTCCTGCTGCTCAGCCGCAGCGACCGCGGGAACTTCACCCGTCAAAGCGTCGACCTCTCCCTCGTCGCCGAAGAGGCCGCCGAAACCCTGCTTCCCCTCGCCGAACAGCGCGGGATCACCCTCGACGTCACCGGCGGGGCGACACGGACCAGCGGCTCGGCGGAGCTTCTGCTGCGCATGGTGACGAACCTCGTCCAGAACGCCATCGTCCACAACCTCCCCGCCGGCGGCACCGTGACGGTCCACACCGAAGCGCAGCACGACGCGAGCGTGCTGCGGGTCGAGAACACGGGCCATCCAGTGCCACCGGAACTGGTACCGACCCTCACCGAACCCTTCCGGCGCGGAACGGAACGCGTCCGCACCGACGAGCACGCGGGCGTCGGCCTCGGACTTGCCATCGTGCACAGCATCGTCCGCGCCCACGACGGGACCCTCGCCCTCGTCCCCCGCCCCGCCGGCGGTCTCCTCGTCACGGTCCGGCTTCCCGGCACGCCGTAGGCATCGTCGCCGAGCGGGGCCCACGCGTCCTGACGTGGGTGGCCCACGTCACACCCGGCTCCTGTCAGCAATCGGGGCGCCGTCTCGTTCAGGGGGCACGCGAACGAGACAGGAGCCTTGCCATGAAGCACCGCATCGTCGTCCTCGGCGCCGGATACGCCGGGGCCTTCGCCGCCGGAAACCTGGCCCGCCGGCTGTCCCCCGCCGACACCGAGATCACCGTCGTCAACGCCGGGCCCGACTTCGTCGAGCGGATGCGGCTCCACCAGCTCGCGATCGGCCAGGACCTCGCGTTCCGCAAGCTCGCCGACGTGTTCGCGGGCACCGGGGTGCGGCTGCGCCTGGCGCGCGTCACCGGCGTCGACCCCGAGCGCAGGACGGTCGCCGTGACCGGCGAGGACGGCGACGGCGAGGTCATGTACGACACCCTTCTCTACGCGCTCGGCAGTTCCGTGGCCGACCATGGTGTGCCCGGCGTGGCCGAGTACGCCTTCGATGTGACCGGCCGGTCCTCGGCGCTGCGTCTCCGTGAGCGCCTGGCCGGTCTGGGCGAGGGCGGCACCGTCCTGGTCGTAGGTGAGGGGCTGACCGGCATCGAGACCGCCACCGAGTTCGCCGAGTCCCGGCCCGACCTCTCGGTCGCGCTCGCCGCCCGCGGTGAACTGGGCGCCTGGCTCTCCCCGAAGGCCCGCCGCCACCTCCGCCAGGCCTTCGACCGGCTCGGCATCACCGTCCACGAGCACACCGGCATCGAAGCCGTCGAGCCGACCCGGGCCATCGCCGCCGACGGCACGTCCGTCCCGGCCGACGTGACCGTGTGGACGGCCGGGTTCGCCGTACACCCCATCGCGGCCGCCAGCGGCCTGGAGGTCGCCGAGACCGGCCAGATCGTCGTCGACCGCACCATGCGCTCGGTCTCGCACCCGGACGTCTACGCCGCCGGTGACTGCGCCTACGCGATCGGCGAGAACGGCCGGCCGCTGCCGATGTCCTGCGCCTCGGCCGGCTTCACCGCCATGCAGGCGACCGCCGCGATCATCGCGCGGCTGACGGGCCGACAGGTCCCGACCACCGGGCTGAAGTACTACGGCAACCACATCAGCCTCGGGCGGCGGGACGCGATCTTCCAGATGGTGGACGGGAACGTCCGGTCGAAGTCCTGGTACCTGGGCGGCCGGACCGCCGCGCGCCTCAAGTCGGGCGTGCTCAAGGGGTCAGGATGGAGCATCGCCCACCCGACCTTCGGCATGCCGAAGCACAAGCGACGCCTGGTCACCGAGCCCGAGCCGGCCGGTGTGAAGGTCACCGCATAGGCTCCTCCGCATGGACAGCGCAGCCATCGATCGATTCGAGGCCAGCCGGGGCCGGCTGGCCTCGCTCGCGTACCGTCTGCTCGGCTCGGCCGCCGACGCCGAGGACGCCGTGCAGGACACGTTCCTGCGCTGGCAGGCGGCGGACCGGGAACGCATCGAGGTGCCGGAAGCGTGGCTGACCAAGGTCGTCACCAACCTCAGCCTCGACCGGCTCCGCTCGGCGCAGGCGCGGCACGAGCGCGCTGTCGGGGACTGGCTGCCCGAGCCGCTCCTCGAGGGCGACCCGATGCTCGGCCCCGCCGACACCTTCGAGCAGCGCGAATCGGTGTCCTTGGCCGTACTGACCCTCATGGAGCGCCTCTCGCCGGTCGAGCGGGCCGCTTACGTCCTGCGCGAGGCCTTCTCGTACCCCCACGCCGAGATCGCCGGGATCCTCGACATCACCGAGGCCGCGAGCCAGCAGCATGTCCACCGGGCGCGACGCCGGGTCGCCGCAGAGCGCCGCGGCGGCCACGAGGTGGACCCCGCGTCCGCGCGCCGCATCGTCGAGGAGTTCCTCGCCGCGGCCACGTCGGGGCGCACCGACCGGCTGGTGGCGATGCTCACCGCCGACGCGACCGCGGTCTCGGACGGCGCCGGACTGGCCAGGCGGCTGCTGCGGTACAGGACGCGCGAGCGCATCGCCTCCTTCGTGCGGGCCGGCTTCAAGCCCACCCCGGCGAAGCGCCGGCTGGCCGGAGGCTCACCCGCGCTCCACATCGCGCTGGTCAACGGCTCCCCGGCCGTCGTCGCCGTGATGGACGACCGGGTCGTGGGCGCCGTGGCGTTCGACGTCCGCGACGGCAAGGTCGCGTCCCTGCGCGGCATCGCCGCCGCGAACCGGCTCACGCGCCTCACCGAGGCCTGGCGGCAGCACGAACCCGACGCGCCGGTCATCCCCGCATGGTGACTCCCGCATGGGACAACCGTGGCCGGTCCAGGGTCACCCCAGTGCGGCCGGTGACTCCGCTTCGGGTATCAACAGGTGAGGCCGACCGGCCTACGACCTCGGCAGCTGGCACGAGGTCTCGCTGAACTCCGAGGTCAGCATGGCCGTCGGCTCACCGCAGGAGCAGTGGCTGCGCTCGGACCTGGCCGCCGGCACCAAGCCGTGCACCCTCGCCTACCGGCACCAGCCGCGGTTCACCTCCGGCGCCGACCACGCTCCCAGGCACCCCAGCGGCCGGCTCGACACCACCCGCGGCATCCGGCACTTCGTCGCCGGCATGGGCGGCGCCAGCCACTACAGCTTCGGCACCATCATGCCCAACGGCGAGGCCCGCAACGGTGACCAAGCCTCGGGCGGCTCCGCCTGAAATCCATTTCACCAGAAATTAGGCCCCGCCTCCTTGTGCGTCAAGGATGGTGCTGCAATCACCTTCTGCCCGCACCCTCTTGACGCTGAAATCGATTTCTGCCACCGTCCTCGCCAGACCTCGCTACGCAGTCGGGAGGGGAAAGTCTGTGCGCAAACTCAGAACCCTGATCACTTTGGCGGCCGGGCTGGCCGCCGTGGCCACACTGACCACACCAGCCGTGCGTGCCGACGCCGCCGGACTCGCGAACGCGCCGGAGAGCACGTACTTCTCCACCGTGAGCATCGACGCGGGCGCCACCGTCGGCGCCCCGGCGATCGGTGACAACAAAGAGCACGGCGACCTGTGGCCCTCGTGCTGGTCGAACGACGACAACGTCTACAGCGCCTACGGCGACGGCGTGGGCTTCGGTGACACCTGGCACGACATCGGTGTGGCTCGGATCAGCGGTACGCCCGGCAACCTGACGGGCACCCAGCTCGCTGCGGGCGACCGGATAGGCCGGATCTGGGGCGACCCGTCGCAGTACTACCGCAAACCCACCGGCATGGTCTGCGTGAACGGCGACCTGTACCTCGCCGTCCAGGACCTCAAGCAGGGCACCCTCGACAACGCGCCCAGCGCGACGATCGTGAAGTCGAGCGACAAGGGCGCCACCTGGACGTCCGACAAGACCACGCCCATGTTCACGGACCAGAAGTTCACCACCGTCATGTTCCTGGACTACGGCAAGGACAACGCGGGCAGCCCCGATGGCTACGTCTACGCCTACGGCCTGGACTACAACTGGCGTGACACCTACGACCCGGACCCGGACCCGGCCGACCTCTACCTGGCCCGGGTGCCCGCCGCATCGATCCAGAACCGGTCGGCATGGCAGTTCTACGCCGGTGACAGCAACGGCACGCCGACGTGGACGTCCGCCATCGACCAGCGGGTGTCGGTGCTCCACGACGACCACCGCGTCTACCAGAACGTCGGAACAGCGGGCCGCGCCCGCGACCTGAGCGTGATCGGCCAGGGCGGCGTCGTCTACGACAAGCCCCTGGGCCGCTACATCTACACGTCCTGGACGGAGTACACGTACGAGTTCTACGAGGCGCCCACCCCGTGGGGCCCGTGGAAGCACTTCACTCCCAAGGACTTCGGCGGCTACCCCTGGACGCACACCAAGCACGGCGGCTACGCGACCACCATCCCGTCGAAGTACATCAGCCCGGACGGCAAGTCGATGTGGCTGCAGTCCAACGTCTGCCCGTGCGGCGGCGGTTATCCCGCCAGCGACTTCTGGGCATACACCTTCTCGCTGCGGAAGATGTCCCTCACGCCGTCGGTGCCCACCACTCCCGGCAACGCGCCTGACGGTTCGCGGAACCTCGCGCGTGAAGCCGGCACGGTGCAGGTCGAACGCGCCACGCATTTCGGCACCGCGATCTACAACGACGGAAACACCGCCCAGAACGAGGACGACTGGAACGACGAACGCAAGCCGACCAGTTGGTGGGGCTACACCTGGCCGCGCACGTACCGCTTGAACCAGGTGGCCTACACGACCGGCACGATGTTCGGCGACGGCGGCTGGTTCAGCAGCGCTCCCAGGATCCAGGTGCGGCGCGACGGCGTCTGGACCGACGTCACCGGCCTGCGCACGACACCGTCCTACCCGACGTCGTCGGCAGCCGGCACGAACAGGACCTACGTCTTCGACTTCGACACCACGAGCGGAGACGGCGTGCGCGTCATCGGCGGCAGCGGCGGAACACAGACCTTCACCTCGATCGCCGAACTGGCGGCCTACTACCGCTGAGCCGCCCTTCGCCCCAGAGGCGCCTGACGGGCACTCGCTTGATCAGGCGCCGAGGACCGGGACCGAGTTCGGCACGATGCTGCCGGCCCCGTGCGCCTCGGCGTCAGCTGCGTCCGGTTCGGGCTTCGCCTTCGTCTTCCTCGGCTCGTGCCGCTGCTCCAGTGATCTGTCCCGTCCGTACGTCACGCGGGCTCGCGCCGAGTTCACGGCGGCAGGCCTTGTTGAAGGCCTGGAGATCGGCGATGCCCACGGCCGCGGCGACGGCGGTGATGGACAGGGTGGAGGACAGCAGGAGGTGGCGGGCGCGTTGAAGGCGTCGGTGCCGGATGTATGACACGACGGTGAGGCCGGTTTCGGCACGGAACACGCGTGTCAGGTGTGTGTGGGAGATTCCGACGGCGCGTGCGACGTCCGGTACGGACAACGGGCCGGCCAGGTGTTCCTCGACGTAGGCCTGTGCGGCGGCCACGAAGGGGTGGCGGCGCCCTGCTCCATCGCCTCTCGGTAACTCGGCGATGCGCCACAGAGCGGTCCAGACCTCGGCTGTGGCTCGCGGAGGAGAAGTCGGCATGGCCGTCACGGCGTGCCGGAGCAGATCGGCCAGGCGTGTGCTCTCGGCCGCGGCGTCCTGCATCACCGGCAGCACCCGTGCGGTTCCGCCGTCGTGCAACCGTAGATGGACATAGAAATGCTCCGACCTGCCCCGGTAGTGAAAGTGCACCTCCGTGTTCGGCGGCACCAGGCTGACGTGGCCGGGGCGTATGGGGTGGACCGACTGCCCGAGGGACAGAGCACCCTCGTAGTTGTAGAGGTGCAGCTGCCACAGGTCGGGCAACCGGAAGACGTCGTGGGCGGTGGAGACGCCGTGCACCCCGATGCCTGCATCGACCACGGTGGGCGCCTCGTCGAGCCGTACTGTTGCGTGTTTCACGAGGATGGAAAATTACCAGCACTGGACGATTTCAGCCCACGACCGATCCGCACAGGGCCCGTACGTTCGTCGCATGTCAAGCAGCAAGCAACTCCTGACATCGGTTCAGGTGGCGCGCTTCGTCGCGCAGGGATTCCTGCGCCTGGACGGGGTGGTGCCGCAGGAGATCAATGGACGGGCTGTCGCGGCCCTGACCGAGGGCCTGCCGGAAGTGCCCTACGGCACTCCGCTGGGCCGGGCGTTCGCGCCGGACACCTTCGTCCACGAGCTGCTCGCCCTGCCGGTCGTCGCAGGCGCTGTCGAGAGCCTGGTCGGCCCCGAGCCGACCGTCGACCACCATGCAGTTCATGTGCGCGAGCCGCACGAGGGACAGGCGCAGCCGCTCCACGGAGACGCGATCAT
This sequence comes from Streptomyces sp. NPDC046727, assembly GCF_040645635.1. Lineage (NCBI taxonomy): Bacteria > Bacillati > Actinomycetota > Actinomycetes > Kitasatosporales > Streptomycetaceae > Streptomyces > Streptomyces sp. NPDC046727. Next base: position 166,170 of record NZ_JBEYYR010000004.1, on the reverse strand, counting down.
CGACGTGCGGCCGGATGCGTTCGACATCCAGCTCATGTACTACCCGCACGAGGTGACCGCCGAGATGGGCGGCACCCTCAGTGTGCCCGGAAGCCATCTGCGGAGGATCAACGAGACGGACGTCGGCCGCGTTCAGAACCTCAGGGGGCAGATCCGTCTGACGTGCCCGGCAGGCACGGTCGTTCTCGTGCACCACGGCATCTGGCACAGTGGCCGCCGCAACGACACGGCGGTCCGTCGCTACATGTACAAACTCCGCCTCAACCCGACCGTGCCGCAGGTAGGTCTGTGGGACGTCTCCGACCTGCACGACCCCGCGGTGACCGCGGAACTCAATGCGTACTTCCCCTGGTGCGAGCAGGCCACGGCCCGACTGGAGATCTACAACCGGGTCCTGCTGTGGCGGGCCCTGACCGGTGACGACTCGTTCGATGTCGAGTACTGGGTCACGCGCGTCAGCAACCGCCCCACCCTGAGGAGTCACGCATGAGGCAGCAGGTTCTGGTCCTCTATCTCGCGACGTCGACGCTGGACTCCGACGTAGTGGGCTGGTCCCGATACGACGGGACCGGCCGGACCCGTCCGACGACCGGTGACAGCGACGAGCCGCCCTATCCCACCGGGCTTGCCGCACTGCTCGACGGGTGGCGCCTGTTCCAGGCCTCCCAGCTACTGCCGCCTCAGTCGGGTCACGAGTACGACGTCTCCTTCCTCAAGCACGAGTTCTTCTTCGAGAAGCTCGAGCAGTCCGAGAAGGCCGAGAGGGCGGAGGACAGCTCTCATCCCTGACCCGGCGCCGGAACGGCCGCTCTTGGCAGGTGTGTGGCGCACTACCCATGGAGGGCACGTACATGACACTCGGGGTTTCGTTGCGGAGATGCGGGAGGCGTACGGGGGTGCTCGCCGCGGTGACCGCCCTTTTGGCGGCGCTGTTGACCGCCTTGGGTACCGTCGGGACGGCGCAGGCGGCCACCGTGGACACGAACGCGTGGTATGTGCTCGTCAACCGCGGTAGCGGCAAGGCGCTGGACGTGGCGGGCGCGAGCACGGCGGACGGGGCGAGCCTGACGCAGTGGCCCCAAACCGGCGGCGCCAACCAGCGGTTCCAGTTCGTCGACTCGGGCGGCGGCTACTACCGGCTCAAGGCCCAGCACTCCGGCAAGGTGCTGGACGTCCTCAACTACTCCACCACCGACCATGCGGACATCGCGCAGTGGAGCGATGCCGACGGCACCAACCAGCAGTTCCGGCTGGCCGACTCGTCGGACGGTTACGTCCGTCTGCTCAACCGCAGCAGCGGCAAGGCTGTCGAGGTGGAGAACGCCTCGACCGCGGACGGTGCCAAGGTCGTGCAGTTCACCGACTGGGGCGGGGCCAACCAGCAGTGGCAACTGGTCCGCGCGACGGGAGTGCTGGCGCAGGTGCACACCGCGGGACGGGTCAAGGACGCCGGAAACACGGTGCAGTACAGCTGGCCCGGCGTGTACTTCGAGGGCCGCGTCAGCGGCACCGGCGTCGGCATTGTGCTCAACGACTCGGCCGCCGACTACGACGTCCAGATCGACGGAGCCACCGTCGCCACGCTCGTCACGCCCGGCAACACGACGCACTGGATCAACGGCCTGTCCAACAGCACGCACACCGTCCGCCTCGTCAAGCGCAACGACACCCCGGGGGCCACGAGCACCTTCGGAGGCTTCGTCGCCGCGCCCCAAGGAGCCGTGCTGAGCAAACCGGCCGCCCGCAACCGCCAGATCGAGTTCATAGGCGACTCCCTCACGGTCGGCTACGGCAACCTGTCGACCTCGCGCACCTGCACCGGGGACCAGCTCAAGCGGAACACCAACGCCGACGTGAGCTACGGCGCCCTCACCGCCCGGCAACTGAACGCCGACTACCAGATCAACGGCTACTCGGGCCTCGGCATGGTGCGCAACTACAACGGAGGCCGGTCGGACGTCACGTACCGGACCTTCTACGACCGTGCCCTGCTGAACGTGCCCGGTGACGTCTGGCAGAACCCGGGCACCTGGCATCCCCAGGTCGTGGTGACAAACCTCGGCACCAACGACTTCTCGACCGCCATCAACCCCGGTGAGCCGTGGACGCCCGACAGCCTTGCGTCCGCCTACCGCAGCGCCTACGGCGACTTCATCCAGAAGCTGCGCACGCGCTACGGGGCCGACACGACCATCGTGGCGGTGGGCGCCGGCCAGTACGCCGCCCATGTCCAGCAGGTGGTCAAGGCGCGCAACGACGCCGGCGACAGCCGGGTCCGCTACTGGGCCCTCGACGACACGGGCCTGGACTTTCTCGGCTGTGACTGGCACTACTCGGCCCACGACGACCGACTCATCGCCGACCGGCTCACCTCGTTCATCTCCGGTCTGCCGACAGGCTGGTGACGGCACCGACCTTCGCAGAGCGGGTGCCGCCGCGCAGGCGACGGGTGTACGTGGTGGCAAGCGAGGGGTGGGGGAAAGGCGACCGTGCCGGACAACCGAGCGGGCACGCCGGTTGCCGGGAGGGACAACCAGGGCGAGGGGGCCGGTCGTTCAGGATGACGTGCCGGTGACCGAGCCTTGGGACTTGGTGACGTGGTAGGTGACGGTGGCGCCGCTGTGGAAGTGGAAGGTCAGCGTCACCGGTTGGCCGTCGTGCAGCGCGTTCAGGAAGTCGGGAGTCAGAATGATCGTGCCGCCCGGGTAGTCCGGTGAGAAGGCCGCGTTGAACTCCTGGTACGGGGTCCAGCTCGCCTGACCGGCGTTGCTGCCGTCGGCGTACTTGGCCTCCATGGTCGCCAGTACGTCACCTCGGTACTGGGTGGGAATGGTGAACGAGCCGGTCGTACCCGTGGCGTTCGACAGCACCGGAGTGTCGGACGTGATCACGTCGATCGTCCAGGGCAGCCCGCGCGAGAACCGGGCCTGGAGCGTCGCGTTGACCCCATAGCGGCGATCGCCGGTCAGCCGGGTCAGTGCGCGCGCCGTGAGGGTGAGTTGGTTGTCGGTGACGGTGTAGTCCAGTCCCGGGGCGAGCGGGGTGCTGCCCTGCCACAGGCCGCTGAACCTGGTGCCGTTGGGGTTCAGAGAGAGCGTCCTGGCCGTGACGGGGCTGGACTTCGGCACGAAGACCTTGTCGAAGGAGGCGGTTCCCGAGCGGGTGGTCCAACTCGACCTGATCCAGGCGAACAGGGCGGGGTCGCCCCATTTCAGCGTCTCGCGGTTCAGGAAGGCGAACGTTCCGGGGTCCCACAGGGCGGTGGTGACACCGGCGACGCGCGCCGCGTAGCTGACGTGCTCGAAGTACTTCAGCGCCTCACCGCGCTCCACACGGTCGGGATGGTTGTGGTCCGGCCAGCTGAGCAGACCGTACTCGCCGAGGTAGACCGGGATGTTCTTGGCGACGAACGTGTCGTGCATCCGGGCGAAGGCCTCGGTCAGGTCCTTCTGGGCGGACTCGTCGTACCGGGTACCGCCCGCGATGTTCACGCTGAACGGATACCAGCTGTAGTAGTGGACGGTGGCGACCAGATTGTCGTCGTGCAGCGCGCCGATCGTGGCGGACAGGGGGTCCATGAAGGTCTGGGAGGGAGTGCAGCCCACCGTGGGCAGGACGAGCAGGCGGTTGGCGTTCCCGCCGCCCGAGGAGCGGACGACCTTGTGGAAGGAGGTGTTCAGCTCCTTCAGGAGCTGGTTCTTCTGCGCGTCCGTGGCATTGTCGAAGGCCGGTTCGTTGACGCTCTCGAAGAGCAGGGTGCGTGGCTCGTCGCGGAACGCCGAGGAGATCTGGGTCCAGATGGCGTTGAAGCGGGCGAGTACGTTGTCGTGGTCGGTCGGCATCTTCGAGATCCACTGCCACGAGTCGTGGTGGACGTTGAGCACGACGTACAGGCCGTCGGCCTGCGCCCAGTCGACCACCTGCCTGACGCGGCTCATGAAGGTGGCGTCGATGGTGTAGGGGGCGGTGGCGGACTGGTGGCCGGTCCAGGTCACCGGGATGCGGACGCTGCGGTAGCCCTGCGCGCGGATGGTGTCGAACAGGTCCTTGGTGACCTTCGGGTTGCCCCAGGACGTCTCGTCCGGGATCGCGTCCAGGGTGTTGCCCAGGTTCCAGCTGGGCTGCATCGCGGCGACGGCGTCCATGGCCCGGGCCGGAACTCTGACCGTCGGCGCTGCCGGAACCGCCGTGCCGTCCGGCGCGGCGATCGCGGCGCTGCCGGACAGTCCCAGGATGACGAGGAGCGCCACCAGCAGGCCGGCCAGGCGCCCGGGGCCGCGGCGGCGGTGACGGGCTGGTTGCCGTATGTCCTTCATTTTCTTCCCCTTCGTCCGGTCGTGCGTTTCGGTCGCGCCTTTCGGTCGGTCCTGGAGACTGGGGTTCAGCCGTCGAGGGACTCGTAGTCGAACCAGTCGAAGTGGACGGTGCCTTCCGTGGCGTACATGCCGATGACCCGGCCGGTGAAGCCGCCGGCCACCTCCGTCGACAGGTAGCGACCGTCGAGGGTCGCGAGCTCGGTGAACGTTCCGTCCGGGGATTCGACGCCCAGCGAGACGACGTCGGGGCCGGTGCAGGGCCCGTGTGGTGACGGCGGGTCAGTGGTGGTGACGGCAAGGACCACAGGTCCGGCGGCCACGGACCGGGCGGCCACGACCGTGCGCAGGGAGCCGACGCGTGCGATCACCCGCACCTCCGTGCCGGACGCCTCGATCGCGTAGTGGTGCCGCTCGTCCAGCCGGACGGCGAGGCCGCCGCGCCCCTGCCCCGGGTCGACCAGGGTGCGTGCCCGGCAGGAGAGGTGCTGCTGGCGGCGGCCGGTGAACACCACGTCGGGCTCGTCCAGGGAGCCGCCCCGCGCGCGGAGCGTCAGCCATCCGGGGCGCTCCTTGGTGGTGCAGAGCTCGGCGGGGCGGTCCCGCACGGAGATCCAGGCCGGCGCGAGTTCGCTGAGCTCGAAGTCGTCGCGCCGTTCCTCGGCGGGGGCGGGGGACAGCGGCCAGGGGAGCGGGGGCAGGTCCAAGGTGACCTCGCCGACGACCGGCCAGCCGTCCTCCCAGGTCACGGGAGCGAGGAAGGTCTCCCGGCCGAGCACATGCCAGCCGGGCGTACCGCCGCCCGGCCGTACCCCGAGCAGGACCATCCACCACGAGCCGTCGGGCCCCTGGACCAGGTCCGCGTGGCCGGTGTTCTGCACGGGGTGGTCGATGCCGCGGTGGGTGAGGATCGGGTTGGCCGGGCACGGCTCGAACGGGCCGGTCGGCGCAAGGCCGCGGGCGATCGACACGCCGTGGCCGCGCTCGGTGCCGCCCTCGGCGATGAGCAGGTACCAGTAGTCGCCGATCCGGTACAGGTGCGGCGCCTCCGGAGCCTTCGCGTCGGGGCCGCCGGACCAGAGCTTGTGCGGTGTTCCGTACGTCTGTCCGGTGGACGGGTCGATACGGACCTGCGACACCCCGGCGACCGTGCACCAGCAGCTACCGTCCTCGTCCCAGGCCAGGTCGGGGTCGATGCCGGGAACGCCCGGTGCCCGGACGGGATCCGACCACGGTCCGGCGGGATCGGTGGCTGTCACGACGAAATTGCCGCCGCCCTCGCTGCAGTTGGTGACGATCAGCCAGAAGCGTCCGTCGTGGTGGCGCAGGGTGGGGGCGTAGATGCCGCCCGAGGACGGCATGGTGGTCGGCAGACGCAACTGCTCCGGCCGGTCCAGGACGTTGCCGATCTGCTGCCACTGCACCAGGTCACGGCTGTGGAAGAGGGGTACGCCGGGGAAGTACTCGAAGCTGGAGCAGGCGAGGTAGTAGTCGTCGCCGACCCGGCAGATGCTGGGGTCGGGGTGGAAGCCGGGGATCACGGGGTTGGCGGCGCGGGCGGGCGGGTTCTGGGTGGTCACCCTCGGTCGTCCTTTCGTCGGGTGGGCGGCAGGGTCGGCGCTCAGGGAGCGTCCGGTTCCGTGCGGGTGATGCGGAGCGGCGCTGCGGACGGCGCGGTGGGCAGGGTCACGGTGAGGCCGGCGGTGTCGGGGTTCCGGACGGAAACGACCTGATGCGCCGCGGGGTACAGCACCTCGACGCAGGCTGCGCCGCCCGCCTGCTCAGGCAGCAGGAGGGTGGTGGTCGTCTCGCCGCCCGGGCGGCGCCAGACAGTGAGGTACGTGGTGGCGGGGGTGCGCAGGGCGAGAGCGATCCAGGGGCCGTCCCAGCCGGGCAGCCCGAGTGGCCAGGACGGCACGGCCCGGACAGGTCGCCGCGGACGGCCTTGTACACGGCGACCGCCTCGTGGACCAGGGCGCGGGCCTCGGGCCCCGGCTTGGGCGGGCGGCCGGAGAGGTGGATGCGGCCCAGGAGGGCGCCCGCCATGGTGAGGGCGACCTCGTCGAGTGAGTCGTCCGGCTGCGGATAGGCCCACACGGCGCCCTGCTCGGGGGTGACGGCGGTGGGTGCGGAGGCCGCGATGGGCGCGGAGTGGTGGAGGTTCTGCTGGTCGCTGGTGGACTGCAGCTGCAGCCGCAGCCGGCGCACGGTCAGGTTGTGCCAGTCACCGTCGCGGGCCGCACGGTGGGTCCGGTGGCGCAGCCGCCCGCCGATCGCCGTCCGGACCAGGCGGCTGCCCGACCAGTCGCACCCGTGACCCGTCGCCGTCACCGCCATCAGAGGCAGGGATCCGCGGGGGCCTTTGCCCGCCTCTCCGGGCAGTCCGAGGTGCGTCAGGCGGGCGTTGCCGTCGTCGCCGAGGGCGAACTCGAGGTGCAGGGCCTCGTGACCCCGGCGGAAGCTCCGCTGTTCCGTTTCCATGGTGGCGTTTTCCAGGTCAGTGGCCGCGCAGGACCGCGCAGGCGCCGGGCGGCAGTTCGTGGGCCGCCCGGCCGGTGAGCAGGTCGTGGGCGGGATCCGGCAGGGGCACGGTGTCCGTGGTGTGGTTGATCAGGACGTGCCAGCGGCGGCCGTCGGCTGCGTGCCGGGTGACGGCTTCGACACCGGCCGGCAGGTCCGGCAGCTCCGGCTCTACGCCGGCTTCCTTCAGGAGCCGTCCGACCAGGGCGCCGTAGTCGGCGTCGTCCAGGCGCGTGGACAGATACCAGCCCTGTCCGGTGCCGAAGCGGTGCCGGGTGAGCGCCGGGCCGTCCGCGAGCATGCCGTGGGTGTAGGCGGCGAGCGTCTCGGCACCCTCGGTGCGCAGGGACTCGCTCCAGACGGTGCCGTGCGAGCCGTCGGACAGGGTGATCCGCTCCTGCGTCCGCAGCGGCCGGTGCTCCTCGACGCGGATGCCCAGCGCCTCGCGCAGCGGTGCGGCCGGGTAGCCGCCGAGACGGGCGTGCATGCGGTCGTCGACGTAGCCGGTGGCGTGCTGGACGAGGAGCGTTCCCCCGCCCTCGACATAACGGCGCAGGTTCTCCGCACCCTTGTCGGACAGCAGGAACAGGGAGGGGGCGACGACCAGCCGGTAGCGGCTCAGATCGTGCTTCGGGTGGGCGAAGTCCGCCGTGACGCCCGCGTCCCACAGCGCGCGGTGCGCTCCGGCGAGCGGTGCGTGGTAGTCGAGGCGGGAGGACTGCAGGCCGTCCGCCTCCAGTGCCCACATGGCGTCCGGGTCGTCGAGCACGGCCGCCCGCGCGGTGACCGTCGATCCCGCCAGCTCGCCGAGCCGGGCGACTGCCTCGCCGGTCTGCGTGACCTCGCGGAAGATGCGGCTGTCGGGTCCCGCGTGGGGGAGCATCGCCGAGTGCCAGGTCTCGGCGCCGGCCCGGGACTGGCGCCACTGGAAGAACAGGGCGCCCTCCGAACCGCGCGCGATGTGGCCGAGGCTGTGGCGCAGAACATCACCCGGCTCCTTGCCGATCACCTGATCGCCGTCGTAGACCGTGCTGGTGCCCTGCTCCATCAGCAGCCACGGCCGGCCGCCGGCCAGGGAGCGGGAGCGGTCGGCGTAGTAGGCCACATGTGCGGCGCCGTCGAGGCCGTTCGCGTTCGGGTACTGGTCGGAGCTGACGACGTCGAGTTCGCGGGCGAACGCCCACACGTTCAGCCGCAGGTCGTAGGGCAGCATCAGGTTCGTCGTCACCGGGCGGTCGCTGTGCCGGCGGATCGCGTCGCGCTGCTCGCAGTAGGTGGCGATGATCTCGTCGGCCCAGAAGCGGTGGAAGTCCACTGTCTGGCCGGGGTTCTTGTGGTATTGCGTCGCGCGCGGGGGCAGCACCTGCTCCCAAGAGGTGTAGCGCTGGCTCCAGAAGGCCGTGCCCCACGCCTCGTTGAGGGCGTCCAGCGAGCCGTGCCGGGCGCGCAGCCACACCCGGAACGCGGCCGCCGCCTGGTCGCACCAGCAGAGCGTGCCGTACTCGTTGTGCACGTGCCACAGCGCGAGGGCGGGGTGGTCGCCGTACCGTTCGGCCAGGGCGGAGGCGATCCGGCGGGCCGCGCTGCGGTAGGCGGGCGAGGCGAGGCAGTAGGTGTCGCGGCTGCCGTGGACGAGGCGGGTGCCGTCGGCCCTGACCGCCAGCGCCTCGGGGTGGGCGAGGGTGAACCAGGGCGGCGGGGAGGCCGTCGGGGTGGCGAGGTCGACGGCCACGCCGTTCGCATGGAGTCGTTCGATGTGGGCGTCCAGCCAGGTGAAGTCGTAGCGTCCCTCCTCCGGTTCGAGCAGGGCCCAGGAGAAGACGCCCATCGTGGCCAGGTTGACCCTGGCCCGGCGCATGAGTTCGTCGTCCTCCTTCCAGACCGGCTCGTCCCACTGCTCGGGGTTGTAGTCCCCGCCGAAGGCGAGGCCACCCAGGCGGTCGGTGATACTGCGTGCCGTCATGAGGCTTCCTTGGGGACGGAGAGAGCTGTCGAAGCGCTTCACCTCACAGCGAAGGTACGGAGAAGTTTCGGACGAAACAAGAGTCCCTGCGCCAGAAACCCTCTGTTACCTCCCGGTCATTGACAGTGTCTCAGGGGGTAATGACGCCGTCGATGCGCTTCGACACTCGGAGCGGCTCCTGACGAACAGCCGACTGAATCGGCAGTCGCCGCCCCGACGTCCGGTGAAAGGAGATGCGCGCCCGGGCGGCGCGATCAGTGCCGGGCGAACTGGACCCGGGTCGGTTGTACGACGTTCGGCCGCAGGGCGATCCCGCGGACGGTCAGCCGTTCCCCGTGGATGTCCGTGATTCTGATCGTGCTGCCGCACCCACTGCCGTCGGCGGATATGAAGTAGTTGTAAGAGGTGCGGGGCAACTGCCGCCAGCCGCTCCGGGTGCGGACCTCCAGCCTCGCCACCGGATTGCGATGGCCGATCGCCTGGATGCCGCACCAGTAGGGGTTGGACCCGGTCTTGTACCTGATGGACACCGTCTGGGACGTGCTCGGGCTGACCAGGCTCCAGGTGACCGGTATCCGGCCGGCCTTGAGGTCGGCGAGTTTGGCGAAGGCCTGTTGGCTGAGGTCGAGTTGCCCGGGTGCGCAGGGCAGGGGGCACTCGTTGGTGATCCGTACCGTGATGGAGGCGCCGTTCGCCGCGCGGACGCGGACGTACGCGCCGCACGCCCTGGACGTCTCGTAGTCGGTGGTGTTCATCGCCGCGATCATCATGTCCCCGCTCGGGCCGAACCCGCAGGCGCCGTCTCCGTCGCCGGCTTCGTACGCGGTGGCGACCCCTGTGTAGGTGGTCCCGGGCCGTATCCGCCCTGCCGACGATGCCGTGGTCGGCTTCGTTCGCGCGGCCCGCGGGGTGGACGCGGCCGACGGCCGCTTCGACCGGGTGCTCGCGGAAGCCTTCGGTGTCGGCGTGCCCGTCGTGGTCGGCGTGCCCGTCGCGGTCGGGGTGCCCGTGGGACTCGGGGTGCCTGTCGGGGGCGTGGCCCTCGCGGGGGTACCGGCGGCGGGCACGACCGCGACCGACGCCCCATCGGTCTCGCGGTCGGGGAGCAACGCCATGACCAGGGCAGCGACGACCCCCGCGGCGGCCAGCGCCACCGTGGTGCCCACCATCAGCCTGTGTCTGCGCCTGCGTTGCCGCGCGGCCTGCCTTGCTGTCTTCATGCCTGTCCGTTCGGATGGTCGAGTCGACGGTGCACTGTTCAGTGGCCACAGGAAGCGCAAAGGTTGCCGACGTGGGCGACGCCGACGACCTGGCAGGCGTCACGGTGTTCCTCGCCTCCGACGCCGCCGCCCATATCCACGGCGTCGTCGTCCTGCCCGTCGACGGCCGATGACCGGGACCGACCTGGCCTCCGTACCGGCAGCAACCCGTCTCCTGCCGGTGCTGACCGTGCCGTCCACCGCGACGGCCGGCCCGCCGGCCGACGCGCTCACGGCGGGCGGCGCCCGGTGCGCCGAGGCCACCTTCCGCACCTCCGGGGCCGAGCAGTGCTCAAGACGATGGCCGCACATGGGGGGGCTCACCGTCGGCGCCGGCACGGTCCTCACGCCCGAGCAGGCGGAGCGGGCCGTGGCGGCCGGGGCCCGCTTGGTGGTCTCGCCCGGCTTCGACGATGAGGTCGTCGACAGGTGCCGGGAACTGGGGGTGCCCGTGGTGCCCGGCATCGCCACCGCCACCGAGCTGATGCGCGTCCTGCGGGCCGGTGCCGACACCGTCAAGCCGTTACCCGCCGAGCCGCTCGGCGGCCTGCGGAGCTGCGGGCGCTCGCGGCACCCTTCCCCGGGACGCGCTTCGTACGTGGTGGCACTCGGCGAGGTGATGCTGCGCTTCGACCCGGGTGAGGGACGGATCCGCACAGCCCGCTCGTCGGCCTGTGGTTCATGCGGATCGCCGGCACGCCGCGCCGCATGGCGTACTTCGCCTTCGACGGCACCTGCCTGGCGGGCGCGTACCTGATCCCGCCGCTGTTCGGCTTCTCCCTGGCCACGCTCGCCCTCTCCGCGGCGGTCAACGCGATCGGCAGGGCGTTCGCCTTCGAGGGCATCATGAAGACCTGGGCCCAGGAGTCCTTCCCCACCCTGCTGCGCGCCACCGCGCAAGGCACGGTCATCGCCATCGCCCGCTACCTCGCCGCCGCGTTCGCCCTGACCCACGCCCCCTCCCACCGGGAGGGCGGGACAGTGCAACAAACGTGTCACAAGCACCCAGACCGGACGAGTGCCGTTCCCCGGGTCGGCAATCCTGACCTGGCTCCGTTCCACAGGATGTGCCGCCCGGGAACGACCGCTGGAGCGGTGACCGGCTTCGCCACCGTCCTCCACCGACCGCCCGACCCGGCATTCGAACGTTCGAGAGGGTCTTCATGACACAGCAGGAGATCTTGGCCCTGGCGATGTCAGGTGCGACGACGATCGTGGCGGCGATGGCCACGGACGCCTGGGAGACCGTACGCGACCACGTGTCGGCGTTCCTCCACCGTCGCGGCCCCGAGCCGCGCGCCGCCGTCGTGGCACGCCTGGAGAGCAGCGCGGTGCAGGTCGCCCAGAGCCGTGACGCCGACCGGGCCCGCCAAGTGGTGTGCGGGCAGTGGCAGTTGGAGCTGGAGAACTTCCTGATGGCGCACCCCGAGGCGGTCGAGGAGCTGCGGGCGCAGCTGGACACGATGCGGGCGGCACTGCCGAAGGCCCAGCAGCAGTGGGTGCAGAACGTCACCGCCAACGACCACGCCACTGTCAACGCGCTGCAGAACGGCACCCAGAACAACTACTACATGGACTCCTCCGCCCCCAGGACTCATACCGGCACGGGCCGTGAGGAGAGGACGAGCTGACCGTGGGCACGCCTGCGGACCCGGGCGAGGGCGTGGTGTACACGCAGAACATCACGGCCACCGGCGGTGGCCGGGTGTACGCCGTGCAGAACGGGGACCAGTACAACTACATCTACCGCGGCACCCCGCCGTACCGGGTGGAGCCCTTCCCGCTCGCCGTACCGTCCGCCCTGCCGCCCGGGCTGGCGCGCGTGCCCAGTCGGCTGCTGACGGCCCGTCACCAGGTGGTGCCCTTCCTGCCCCGGCCGGAGTCGGCGGTGCTGGAGTCCTGGCGGGACGAGGCGTTACCGGGGCTGTCGGTGCGGCTGCTGCACGCCGAGGGCGGGTCGGGCAAGACGCGGCTGGCCGCCGAGTTCGCCGCCCGCTCGGCCGGCGCGGGATGGGCGGTCGCGCTGGCCCGGCACCGCAGCGAGGTCGCCTCGGCCGGGGGCGCGGACCAGTCCCTGGCGGTGCGTGCCCCGGGGCTGGTCATGGTGGTGGACTACGCCGAGCGCTGGCCCCTGGAGGACCTGATCACCTTGCTGCGCCAGCACCGGGACGCGGCCCGTGACCGGCTGCGCATCCTGCTGCTGGCCCGCCAGGCCGGCAGTTGGTGGCAGGGCCTGGCCCACCAGCTCGCCAAGCTCGACGTCCTCGACGCCGAGGCGCTGCGGCTCGAAGGGCTCCCCGATACCCCCGGCGCCCGGACCGCCATGTACACCGCGGCCCGCGACCGGTTCGCCGAGGTGCTCGGCCACCCGGACCCCGCCGGGCTCGGCATGCCCGGCGACCTGGGTGACTCGGCGTTCGCCCTGCCCCTCACCGTCCACATGCGGGCCCTGGTCGACGTGGACGCCGCCAGCCGCGGCTGCGCGCCCCCTACCGGGAACGGGCAGGCAAGCCTCTCCTCCTACCTGCTGGACCGCGAGCAGGACCACTGGCGTTCCTTCCACGACGAGGGCCACGGCCCGCTGCGCAGCGACCCGCGCACCATGGGCCGGGTGGTGTACGTGGCCACCCTCGCGGGCGCCCTGACCCCCGAGAACGCCGCGACCGCCCTGGTGCGGGCCGGTGCCGCCGACAGCACCGCTGCCGGCGGGCGGCTGGCCGAGGACCACGGCCGCTGCTACCCGCCGGCCGACTCGGAGCTGGTGCTGGACCCGCTCGCCCCCGACCGGCTCGGCGAGGACTACCTCGCGCTCACCCTGCCCGGCCACGAGGAGGAGTTCGGCTACCACGCCACGGACCCCTGGAGCGCCGCCGCGCCCGCCGCGCTGCTGGTGCCCGACGACGGGACCGGCGAACCGGCGGGCTACTCCCGCCAGGCTCTGACGGTCCTGATCGAGGCGGCCCACCGCTGGCCCCACCTGACCGCCCGCCACCTCGACCCGATCCTGCGCGACCGCCCCCTCCTCGCCCTGGCCGCGGGCAGCGCCGCCCTGACCCGCCTGGCCGCCCTGGAGACTCTCGACATCGCCGTCCTGGAAACCGTCGAGCCCCACTTCCCCGCGGACCGGCACACCGGCCTCGACGTCGGCATCGCCGCGATCACCGCCCGCCTGGCGGAACACCGCCTGGCCACCATCCGTGACCCCGCCTCCCGCGCCCGCATCCACGAGCGCCTCGCGCTCCGCCAGTCCCGGGCCGGCCTGCGCGACGAGGCCCTCGCCGGCGGCCGGCAGGCCGTACGGATCTGGCGCGACCTGACCCGGAGCGGCCCCGGTCACCAGGCCGACCTCGCCGCCTCGCTGGTCAACCTCAGCGGTGACCTGTCGGCGGTGGGACAGCAGGCGGAGGCCCTGGCCACCGCCGAGGAGGCGGCGGGCATCCACCGCTGGCTGGCCGCGGCCAATCCGGCCACCCACGAACCGAACCTCGCCGGCTCACTGATCAGCCTCGGCACCCGGCTGGCGGCGGCGGGGCGGCGGGACGAGGGCCTGGCCGCCACCCAGGAGGCGGTCGGCATCCTGGGCCGGCTGGCCCAGGCCGACCCGGCGGCCCACGCACTCAGTCTCGTCACGGCCCTGAGCAACCTCGGCCACCACCTGTCGCTGGCGGGGCTTCGGGAGGAGGCCCTGGCCACCACCGAGTCGACGGTCGACGTCTACCGCCGGTTGGCCGCCGGCAACCCCGCGACCTACGAACCCGACCTCGCCGTCTCACTGTCCAACCTCGGCCTCCACCTGCTGGGCCTCGGGCGCCGCGAGGAAGCCCTCACCGCCGAACTGGAGGCGGTGGAGATCCAGCGCCGACTGGCCGCCGACAACCCCGCGACCTACGAATCCGCCCTCGCCCTCGCACTGTCCAACCTGAGCGTCTCGCTGTTGGAGGCGGGGCGCCCCGCAGAGGCTCTCACGGCCGTCGGGCAGGCGGTGGAGATCCGGCGCCGACTGGCCGCGGGCAGCGCGGCGGCTTTCGAAGCCGACCTCGCCCACTCGCTGGTCAACCTCGGTATCTGGCTGTCGGGGGCGGGACGCCAGGAGGAGGCCCTCAGCATCGAGCTGGAGGCGGTGGAGATCCGGCGCCGACTGGTCACGGACAACGCGAAGGCTCACGAACCCGACCTCGCCGCCTCACTGTCCAACCTGGGCAGCTACCTGTCGGCACTGGGGCACCTGGCAGAGGGCCTGGCCTCCGAACAGGAGGCGGTAGAAATCCGGCTCCGACTGGCCGCGGACGACCCCAAAGCCCATGAATCGGACCTCTCCCGCTCGCTGGGCAACCTCGGTATCAGGCTGTGGGAGACGGGGCACCCCGCGGAGGCCCTCAGAGCCGTCGGGCAGGCGGTGGAGATCCGGCGCCGACTGGCCACCGAAAACCCGAAGGCCTTCGAACCCGACCTCGCCCACTCCCTGTCCAGCCTCGGCAGTTGGCTGGGAGAGGTGGGGCAGTTGGAGAAGGGCCTGGCCGCCACAGCGGAAACGGTCCGCATCTACCGCCGCCTGGCCGCGGAGAAGCCTGCCCTCTTCGAAGCCGAGCTCGCCCGCACGCTGTCCAACCTCGGCGCCATCCTGACACAGGCGGGGCGGCCGCGGGATGCCTTCCCGCCCGCCGCGCAGGCGGTCGACATCTACCACCGCCTGGTCACGGAGGGCTCCGCGGGTTCCGAGCGTGGCCTCGCCGACTCGCAGTTCAACCTCGCCGCCTGCCTCATCGGGACGGAGCGGTGGGAGGAGGGCCTGGCCGCCGCCGACGGAGCGGTCCGCAGCTACCGCCGACTGGCCGTGCACGACCCCGCGACCTTCGGACCCGACCTCGCCACCGCACTGTCCGCCCTCGCCGTCTTCCTGTTCAAGACGGGGCGGCGGGCGGAATCCCGCGCCGCCGAACTGGAGGCCACGGAGATCAGCCGCCGACTGGGCATGGCCGGCCTCGTGGTCGACGCCCCTCGCCCCGCCGGCCCGCCGTCGGGTGTCGGCGCCCTCCTGTCGGGTATCGGGCGGCGGGTCCGTACGGTTCTCCGGCCCCGCCGCAAGGATCCTCAGCGGCCCCGTCCCCCTCGTGCCGCCGAAGGGGAGCGGAGCGGCCCCCGGGAGTCGCGGACGTTCGCCATCGAACTCCCGGACGGGACGGAGATGGACGTCGTTGCCTCGGGAAGTCCCGACACCCGGCGGGAGGACTCCGGCGCCGTCACCGAACAGGAGTCGCGGACGTTCACCCTCGAACTCTCGAACGGGATGATGATGGACGCCGTTGTCACGGGAGGTACCGACACCCGGCAGGAGGATGCCGGCGCCGTCACCGAAGCGGAGTCGCAGAAGGTCACCGTCGACCTCCCGAACGGGATGACGTTGGACGTCGTCGTGGAAAGTCCCGACACCCCGCAGGAGGACGCCGACGCCGTCACCGAAGTGGCGGGCGACGTCTACCGCCGACTGACCGGAACCGAGCCGCCCGCCGCCGAGCCGGACCTCGCCACCGCGCTGTCCGACCTCGGTATCCGGTTCGGGAGGCTGGGATGTCACCTGGAAGCCCTGGCCGCCACCGAACAGGCGGTGGAGGTCCGGCGCCTGCTGGCCGCGGCCGACCCGGCCGCTTTCGAGGAGGACCTCGCCGCCTCGCTGTTCGACTTCGGCGCCCTGCTGTGGGAGGCGGGGCTGCGGGAGGAGTGCCCGGCCCCGGCCGGGGAGTCGGTGGAGGTCTGGCGCCGACTGGCGGCGGCCGACCCGGCCGAGTACAGGCCCCGCCTTGCCATGTCACTGGCCAACCTCGCCCTCTACCTGCGGGGGGTGGGGCGGCGGGAGGAGTGCTTGGCCGCCGCCGAGGAAGTGGTGGAGATCCGGCGCCGGCTGGCCGCTGGCAACCCCGCCCACGGACCCCGCCTGGCCGGTTCGCTGCTCGATCTCGCCATCCACCTGTCGAAGTCGGAGCTGCGGGAGGAGTCCCTGGCCCCTGCCGCGGAGGCGGTGGAGATCCGGCGCCGACTGGCCGCGGACGACCCTGCCCATCAACCCCGCCTCGCCGTCTCGCTGTTCGAACTCGGCAGCCTCCGGTCGGAGGCGGGACGGCCCGAGGAGGCCCTGGCCGCCGCCGAGGAGGCGGTGGAGATCCAACGCCGACTGGCCGCGAACAACCCCGCCACCTTCGCGCCCGATCTCGCCGATTCGCTGTCCGACCTCGCCATCGACCTGTCGGAGGCGGGACGACCCGAGAAGGCCCTGGCCACCGCCAAGGAGGCGGTGGAGATCCGACGCCGATTGGCTGTGAACGATCCCGCCGCCCATGAACCCCACCTCGCCCGACTACTGTCCAACCTCCGTATCCACCTGTCGAAGGCGGGGCAGCGGTCGGAAGCCCTGGCCACCGCCGAAGAGACAGTCGGCGTCTACCGCCGACTGTCTGTGACCGACCCCGCCGGCTATGAGCCGCAGCTCGCCCATGCACTGTCCAAGCTCAGTGCACTTCTGACGGAGGCGGGGCTGCATGAGGAAGCTTCGGCCGTCACCGAGGAGGCGGCAAAGATCCGGCGCACGTCCTGATCGACCATTTCGGAGCGAGTTTCGAGGCTTTCGCAGGCAGACCAACCCGCTTGGGTGCAGATACGAGGTTGGGCCTGCCACGATTTGGGCTCTGGCCCGTAGTCGGTGGTAGCCGTGACAGAGGGAAGCCGGCGCGACCGTGCATCTGCCTCATGATCTTCCTGGTGCGGGTGTTCACGCCTTCCGTGCGGCCGTTGTGGTAGGGCCGGATGAGGCCGGCGACGACGGCAGCCCGGTCGAGTTCCAGGCCGTTGGCGAAGGAGTGCAGGTGGGGCAGGCCGGCGGCACGGACCTGGGCATCCACTCGGTGAGCTTGGTGTCGTTGTCCTCGGCCGAGGTCAGGAGTTGGGCGAACTCGCCTACAAATTGGACCAGTTCGAGGCAGGAGGAGATCGGCTCCCGCAGGAAGGCGGTGTCCTTGTCGCGGAGGTTCTCGGGGCGTGACAGGAGGAGCCGGGAGAACCGCTGCGGGGTGGTGACCGGCCGTTCGCCCTCGATGCGGCCCTGGGTGACGTACTCGTAGAGGAGATTGAGGCTGCCGGTGTAGCCCTGGTGAACGACGACGGCGCCACCCCCAACGGCTCCTCCCTGATCGATGAGATCGTCCGTGAGGGCGCGAGGCGGATGCTGGCCGCCGCACTGGAGCCCTCGGCGAGCCTGCCGCCCTGGTGCCGCAAGGCCCCGAAGATCAGCGAAGTGCTGCCGCTGCTCTACCTGCACGGCCTGTCCTCCGGTGACTTCGTGCCGGCGCTGGAGCAGTTCCTCGGGTCGGCGGCCGGTCTGTCTCCCGCCACGGTCACCCGGCTCACTCAGCAATGGCAGGCCGACCACGCCGCGTTCGGCGAGCGCGACCTGTCCGCCACCGACTACGTCTATGTTTGGCTCCAAGGAGCTGATCGCCATGAGCGACGGCTACCGCGAATCAGCCGACTCCTGGGCCGACCTGCTGCGCGACTGCGCCCGCCGCGGCATGCGCGCCCCCGTTCTCGCGGTCGACGACGGGGCGCTCGGCTTCTGGAACGCCCTCCGTGAGGTCTTTCCCGAAGCCCGCAATCAAAGGTGCTGGGTTCGCAAGATCGCCAATACCCTTGACGCCCTTCCGAAGTCCGCCCAGCCGGGGGCGAAGAAGGCCCTGCAAGAGATCCACAATGCCGAGGACAAGCAGTATGCGCTCAAAGCGGTGACCGCGTTCGAGAAGACGTACGGCGCGAAGTGGCCCAAGGCCGTCAAGAAGATCACCGACGACATGGACGAGCTGCCGGCGTTCTACGCCTTTCCCGCCGAACACTGGATCCACCTGCGGATCACGAATCCCATCGAGTCGGCCTTCGCCACGGTGCGGCTCCGCACGAAGGTGACCAAGGGCGCCGACAGTCCCGCCGCGCAGCCTGACCCCAGAGGGTTGGAGACCCGACTCACCAAGTACGGAGGTCTACGGATGTGGGCCAACGTCACCGTCGGTCATGCCGAGGCAGACGCTTGGCCAGCGCCCGTCGGGGCACCGACGAGGGACTGCAGGGCGCGGACCAGGAGCGTGGCGTCCGGGCTGGAGAGGGGGGCGAGGAACCGGCGTTCCATCTCCTGGCGGGCGAATTCGGCGTCGCGAAGGCGCTCCGCTCCGGCCGGCGTCAGCTGCACGATGTTCTTGCGCCGGTCCTGGGGACTGCGGCGCCGTTCGACCAGTTCCTTGCCTTCCAAAGCGTCGACGAGAGCCACCATCGTCGTGCGGTCGATGCCCAGCTTGCCCGCCGCTTCCAGTTGAGACAGCCCGTCATGCGCGTCCAGGACGGCCAGAACTGCTAGTTCACGGCCGTCGATTCCGTGCGGCGCCAAGGCCCTCGCCGACTCGTCGGTGAACCGCAGGTACACGTGCTTGAGCAGATACCCGAGGCGGGAGGAGAGGACCTCGGGCGGTGCGTCGCGCGTCATGGCCACAGCGTATCGAGAAACTGATAGTCAGCACCACTGATGATCTACTACGGTGATGATGGCGTCGCCGTCAACGGCGGCGCATCGACTCGAAGGGCGGATGGCAACCATGTCCGACCAGGACCTCCCCACCGTGACATTCGGAATCAAGACCACCCCTATGCGGGTTCCCTACGAGGACATCCTCCGCGTGTGGCAGGAGGCCGACGACCTGCCCGAGATCGCGGACGCCTGGCTGTGGGACCACCTCATGCCGATCGCCGGCCCGGAGGACGGGCAGATCCTCGAAGGATGGACGCTGCTGAGCGCCCTGGCGGCCAGGACCCAGCGGCTGCGTCTGGGCCTGCTTGTGACGAGCAATCGGATCCGGCCGCCCGCCGTCCTCGGTAAAATCGCCACAACAGTCGACGTGATCTCCGGGGGCCGCCTGATCATGGGCCTCGGCGTGGGCGGCACCGTTCAGCCACCCAACGCAGGCGGCATCGCCGGCGAGAACCCAGCCGTCGCGGAGTACGCGGCCTACGGCCTCACGCTCGTCCCGCCCGCCGAAGGCATCGCCCGCCTGGAGGAGACCATCGCCATTCTCCGCGGCATGTGGACGCGGGACGTCTTCGACTTCCACGGTCGCTATTACAC
This sequence comes from Streptomyces sp. NPDC046727, assembly GCF_040645635.1. Classification (NCBI taxonomy): domain Bacteria; kingdom Bacillati; phylum Actinomycetota; class Actinomycetes; order Kitasatosporales; family Streptomycetaceae; genus Streptomyces; species Streptomyces sp. NPDC046727. The sequence goes on along the minus strand of NZ_JBEYYR010000004.1, from coordinate 146,961 downwards.
CCTGACCGGCAACCGCAACGAGCCGAAACCTGTTCAGCGGCCAGGGCCGCCCCTGCTGATCGGCGGCTGGGGAAACAGGACGCTCCGCCTGGTCGCCGAGCACGCCGACATCTGGAACATCCCCGGACCGCCGCACAACACGCTGGACTACATCACCGAGCGCAGTGCGGTTGTGAACGACCATTGCGCAGCCATCGGCCGTGATCCACGGACGATCACCCGCTCCGTTCAGTACATCGTCTCCTACGACGACCCTGCCACCGACCGCAAGGCCATCACGGAGCTCATCGCCGCAGGCGTGACGCACATCGTCCTCAGCCTGCGGAGCCCCTACCCCCCACAGGCCGCGCGATGGCTCGCCGACGAGATCATCACGCCCGTCCGCAGCGCAGCCCGAGAATGCTGATGACAGGGCCGCCCTCCACTCGGCAAGACGCTCCTCCCTGCCCAGGTCGCCTGAACTGACTCACGCATTGGGTCAGCATTCGTCCGCTCAGAGCTGCCCACAGATGCCCACGCTTTGGAATCGCCGTCAACTGCGGCGAACTCCTCAGGGCAGCATGACAGGTGCCCTTCCGTCGAGATCTGTGGCGCCTACCCATGCGGAGGTGTGGTCGGGAACTCACCCTGCGCCAGCTCAAACACGCCCGCCAACAAGTCGAAAAAACCGCAAGTCTGATCGCCAGCAGGCACCCGAACTTCATCCACGTACCTGTTGACCGGCCGATGCACGGTCTGGTCGTGACCATGGAGCCCTTCCACACCGCCAATGCCCCCTTTCAGCGTGAGGTGAAGAAGGAATCACACATGTGTGTCACCGTCTGCAGCGCTGCGGAACTCGAACACCTCGTCACCGTGCAGGACACGCCGGCAAGTCAGGTTCTCCTCGAACGGCAGGCGGACGCTCTCCAAGCCACGTACTCCCTCGGAACCGCGCTCACAGGTAAGAACCTTGGCCGCAACACGATCCTGGACGCAGGTTGGAACAGCTACCCGTGGAAACGGCACGCCGAACTCGCCGAGGGGTGATCCCGCGGATCAGCGTCCGGTACCGGTGGCCAGGTGCGAAGCTGTGCCCAGAGCCGGTGATCTATAACGTTCTGTGACTGGTGTACAGGTAGGTGGATCCGGATACCGCGGGCCGTACCAGGGGTTGGAACAACTCCCACAGCTCATCGGGCACCAGCCGCTGTGGACTTCCCCGAGACAGGCCCAGTTCCCATTGAGGGGTTCGCTGTTCTTGGCTGCGGCGGCACCCGTGAGATCCATATCCTCCCGGGCAACGCGTTGACGGAGGCGAGTAGCCAGGATCTCGCGAGCCGAAAGAGCCGCCGGAAGCTGTGAAGGCGGTCTCGCACCCCAAGGCGAAGACCCTCCCCAGCGCGGGGAGAAACGGCGCCCCCTGGGTGTCCCAATGCCCCGCCGGCCGGCCCCCGTCACCGGGCCCGAATGAGGCTGCCACCGGCAGGTGGCGGCGAAAGTGCGGTGGTACCGCGAGTTGCCCTTCTCGCCCGCACTCCCAAGGGATCATGACGATGTCCTTCGGAGGACCGCAATGGCCCAAAGCCACCTACATAGTTTCTCGCAATTCAGTACTCATGCCAGATCCTTTGCATTCGCTTCGCTGAGAGTTAATTGCATGCGAGGCCGCTGCAGAGTTCGGAAGGAGGCAGGGACGCCAGTCAGAATGCCGGCGTACCGGCGACAGCCGCAAGGCGACCGCCGTCGGATTAATTGGCACTGGCAGGGAATAATTCGACAGGGAGGAAAGCGGATATCGACCCTAGCGGAACGTAAACCTAGGTGCGCTTGGTGAACAGGCCCGGCGGGGCCTGTTCGGGGGTTCGGGTCAGCCAGTCGCGGTGCAGCAGCGGCAGGGTGTACTCCATGTCCTGGACGCCCGTGGCCGGCAGGTGGAGCTCGAAGCGTGTGCCGGGCCGGCCGTCAGGGCGGTCCGACACGGTGATGTGGCCGCCGTGGAGGGCGGCTTGCTGGGCGACCAGGGTGAGGCCCAGGCCGGAGCCGGGGCTGTCGGGGCCGCGGTGGAAACGCTGGAAGATCTCCTCGCGGCTTTCGGGAGGGATGCCGCGGCCGTGGTCGTCCACCACGAGCACCGCGGTCGCCTCACGCCCACCGAGGGGCGGGCGCAGGGTCACCTCGATGCGGGCGACGCCGTCTTCGGCGCGGCCGTGGGTCCAGGCGTTGGTCAGCAGGTTGTCCACCGCCGAGCGCAGACCCTGCTCCCAGCCGTCGACACGCACCCCCGCGGTGGTGCGTACGGACACTTCGGCGTCGGGGCGGGTGCGCCGCAGGTCGGAGACCGACGCCTCCACGAGCTCCCCGAGGTCCAGTGGCGAGAACGCGTCCGCCTCGATCAGGTCGCCCTGTGCGAGCGCCTTCAGCATCACCAGCAGCCCGAGCAGCCGGGTGTGTTCGCGCCCGAGGTCCCCGAGAACCTCCGCCCGGTCCTCGGGGTCGAGGCCGGGGTGGTCGGTGAGGATGTCGAGATTGGTGCGCATGCTCATCAGCGGGGTGCGCAGCTCGTGGGAGGCGGTCGCGGCGAACGCGCGGGCGGTGGCCAGCGCCTCCCCGGTGCGCGCGACCTGCTCGTCGTAGCGGGCGAGTACGGTCTGCACCGTGTACGCCAGGTCGTCCACCTCGGTGACCCGGGTTGGCGTGTGCTCCAGGCGTACGGTGCTGGTCCTGGGGTCCAGTCCACTGGTACGCCGCTGAAGCCGCCGTAGCGGAAGAACCGCCCGGGCGGCGACGGCCCAGGCGGTGGCACCGGCCAGTGCGGCGGCCACCAGCGCACCGGTCAGTACCCGTTGGCGCACCAGCGCCAGCTCGTCCTCGGCCGTGTCCGGTGACAGCAGCCACAGATTCGGGGTGTTGCTCTCTTTCGCCGCGGCACCGACGCACAGTGACAGGACGAGCCAGTCCTTGCCGCCGGAGGTCACGGTGACGGGCGTCGGGGCGTTGCGGGGCAGCGTGGGGTTCGGGTCGGGCTGCGGGCCGGCCGAGATCGTGTCCTGCGGCCCCTTCAGCCGGACGCCCACATCCCGGGCGGAGTTGATCAGCCGGCGTCGGCGGACCTGCTTCAGGAGCGGGTGGTCGGTCCCGGCCACGTCCAGATACGCCTTGGCGTTCTGGGCGACGACCGTCGCGCGGGCGCGCAGTTGGTCGTTCTGGTGCGTGCGCAGGTCGCTGCTGACCAGGTGCAGCAGCAGCCAGCCGGAAGCGAGGACCAGCACGGGCACGCTCACGCCGACCGCGAGCGCGATACGGGTGGACAGTTTCACGGCGTGCCCTCGATGTGCGGGGTCTGGCGGTCCGCGCGCAGGACGAAACCGACCCCGCGCACGGTGTGCACCATCCGGGGCCGGCCGCCTGCCTCCAGCTTGCGCCGCAGATAGCTGACGAAGGTGTCGACCGCGTCACTGCGGACCTGGAAGTCGTATCCCCAGACCCAGTCCAGCAGTTGCTCGCGGGTGAGCACGATGCCCGCGTTGCGGGCCAGGATCTCCAGCAGCGCGAACTCGCGCCGGGTCAGTTGCAGTGGCCGGTCCTCCAGAACGGCCTGGTGGGCGGCCGGGTCGAGGACGAGGCCGCCGACGCGGAGGGGGGCGGTGGCGGCCGGCGGGCGGCGGCGCAGCAGGGCGTGCAGCCGCAGGACCAACTCCTGGAGTGCGAACGGCTTGACCAGGTAGTCGTCCCCGCCCGCCTGTAGGCCCGCCACCCGGTCGGCCGTCTCGTCCAGCGCGGAGAGCATCAGCACGGGTACGTCGTCGCCGTCGTCACGCAGGGCCCGGCACACGTCGATGCCGCTGAGATCGGGCATGCCGACGTCCAGGACGACGATGTCGGGGCGGCCGACGCGGGCCTCCGCCAGACCGGTGTGACCGCCGTCCGCGACCGTCACCGTGAATCCGCTCAGCCTCAGCCCCCGTGCCAGTGACCGCCGTATCGCCGCGTCGTCGTCGACCACCAGGACCCGCCCGGCCTTACCTGCCATGCACACCTCGGTTTCACCGCGTCGAACGAGCTTGCCCGGAGGAGACCGATCAAAGCACGGGCAGGCTCTGCCCGAGACCGCAGGTGCGCCTCGTCCGGTACTGCGACGGCGTGCATCCCATGATGCGGCGGAAGCTCCGCGAGAAGTGCTCGGAACCGGAGAATCCGCAGCGCCGTCCTATGCGGGCGATGGTGTCGTCGCCGGTCTCGAGATACTTGCGGGCCAGGTCGATCCGGAGTTCGGTGAGATAGCGGTACGGGGTGAATCCGGTGGTGGCCTTGAAACAGCGTACGAAGTGGAAACGGCTGAAGGAGACCAGGGACGCCAGGTCGCCGACCGAGACCGGTTGATCGAGGTTGGCCCGCATATAGGACAGAATCGTCTCGAGCTGCCCTGAGCTCAGCAGACCGGCTGTCCTGCCCGAACCGGACGAGTGCGGCGCGAGCAGGTGGGCGGCGATGAACTGCGCCGCCGACTGCGCGTACAGGTCGTCGGCGCCGACCTCGTTCGCGGCCGCCACCGCCTTCACCATGGCCGCGAGGAGCGGGTCGAACCGCGTCACCGGGTGCGGATCCCACAGATATGGGACGCGTGACCGCAGGTCCTCCTCGGTGATGAACCGGCGCAGCGTGTCGACCGGGAGGGTGAGGGTGGCGATCGTCACGGGCTCGTCACCGGTCGGTGCCACGACCAGCGTCCGGCTCAGCCCCGGGGGAATGATGCACACGTCGTCGGGAAGTGGGAACGCCTCCTTCGCTGTCCGTGTGCCGTGACCTTCGCGAATTTCCAGAAGCCCGCTCAGATGGGCATTCAGTTTGATTCCTGAAGACGACGGCAGATGGAACGTGTGGACGCCCTTCTTGAACGTTTGCTTCCACACGTGCAGGGAGTTCCATGCTTTGCTCCCCACCCCGCTGGTTACCTCCAACGCCCGGTTTCCTCTCGTCCGGTTCCACTGCTCTCGATGCAGGTGCCGTGCATAGAGTGCAGGGGAATCAGAGGCTGCCGCAAGGCGACTGGTCCGGATTAATTGGCCTGAGCACGGAATAATTCGGTGGGAGGCGATCTGATATTGACCGGGGCGGATTCCCGCTGCCACGCTCCCAGCATGATTCGCACTCGTCAATTGCTGACACTTACAGCCGGCTTGGCGGCGATGGTGTTCGCCGCTCAGAGCGGAATGAGCGCGGCGACAGCCCACACCACCGCCCCCACCGTGAAGCCGGCCGCGGCCACGGCAGCGGCCAAACCGAACATCGTCTTCGTACTCACCGACGACATGTCCACAAACCTGCTCCCGTACATGCCCGAAGTGCACAAGCTCCAGTCACAGGGCACGTCGTTCAGCGACTTCGTGGTCAGCAACTCGCTCTGCTGCCCGTCCCGTTCGTCCACCTTCACCGGTGAGTACCCGCACAACACCGGCGTCCTCAGCAACACGGCAGGGTCCAACGGCGGCTTCAAGGCCTTCCACGACAACGGCCTGGAGAAGGACACCTTCGCCGCCGCCCTGAAGGCCAAGGGCTACCGCACCGCGATGATGGGCAAGTACCTCAACGGTTACGACCCCAAGGCCACGGTCGACGGCCAGCAGCCGTACGTGCCGCAGGGCTGGAGCCAGTGGGACGTCGTCGGCAACGGCTACCCGGAGTACAACTACAAGCTCGCCCACAACCACAAGATGGAACCCCACGGCGACAAGAACAAGGACTATCTGACCGACGTCCTGAGCGAGAAGGGCCAGTCCTTCATCAAGAAGTCCGTGGCGGCGAACAAGCCGTTCATGCTGGAGGTCGCCCTCTTCACACCGCACGGTCCGTCCACGCCGGCCCGCCGGGACAAGAAGGACTTCCCCGGCCTGAAGGCACCGCAGGGCCCCGCCTTCGACAAGCTCCCGACCAACGCGCCGCCGTGGCTGGCCCGGCAGAACCCGTTGACCCAGAGCGAGAAGACCGCGATCGACAAGAAGTTCCGCAAGCGCGCACAGTCGCTCCAGGCGGTCGACAAGATGCTCGGCAAGCTGCGCCAGAGCCTGACCAGCGCCCACGTCGCCGACAACACCTACGTCGTCTTCAGCTCTGACAACGGCTTCCACCTCGGTGAGTACCGGCTCAAGGCCGGCAAGCAGACGGCCTTCGACACCGACGTCCGCGTGCCGCTGGTGATCGCAGGACCCGGTGTCGCGGCCGGACGGACGAGCCACGCCCAGGTGTCGAACATCGACTTCGCGCCCACCTTCGAGAAGATCGGCGGCGCCACGGTGTCGTCCAAGGTGGACGGGCACAGCATGCTCCCCCTCCTGGACGGCGGCTCGGACGCGGGCTGGCGCACGGCCAACCTGATCGAGCACCGCCACGCCAAGCCGGCTCATGACGACCCGGACAACCACGGCACCGAGAGCGTCAGCCCGCCGAACTACCACGCCATGCGCACCAACTCCTACACCTACGTCGAGTACGACAGCGGCGCGAAGGAGTACTACGACCTGAGCACCGACCCCGACGAGCTGCACAACATCGCCGGACAGCTGAGCCAGGCCCGCCTGGCGAAGCTGCACGACGCGCTGACCGGACTGAAGAACTGCCACGGCGACGGCTGCTGGAGCGCCGGACACCCGTAGCAGGGCTTCCCATGGGTGCCCTGGCCGCCCGCCGCGGCCAGGGCACCGCGTGGGCGGGCGTCCGCGCGCGCCCGTTTCCCCACCCGTGTTCCGTCACACACAGCACTGGAGAGAGGAATTTCCGCATGTTCTCGTCCGACGCCCACTCGCCCACCCGCCGTAGAGCGCTCGCCTCGATGGCGGGTGCCCTGGCCGGATCCGCGATCGTCTCCGCCGCCCCGCGCGCCTTCGCCGACTCCGACGGCGCCGACCCGGCCGCCGAGGCCGCGCGAGGGGGGCTGCCGCTCACGGTCGTCAACAGCAGCGGCAAGTTCGCCAACGGCAAGGTCCACCTGTACGTCGTGGGCAGCAAGGGAGACCGGCAGGTACGGCTCACCCGGCGGGGCACCCTGGCCCCCGTCAAGCTCTCCGACAACCATGCGGGCGGCTTCGCCGACTACTCCATCCCGCTGACCGCCCACGGCGCGACCAAGCTGCGACTGCCGCAGATGTCCGGACGCATCTACGTGGCCCTCGGCGACAAGCTGAAGTTCAAGGCCGTCAGGGGTGCGGACGGCAAGATCGGTCTTCAGCAGCCGGCCGGCTGGGTGGAGTCCGACCCCAACTTCTCCGTGCTGCACGACTTCGTGGAGTTCACCCACGACGCGTCCGGCATGCACTGCAACACCACCATGGTGGACATGTTCAGCGTTCCGATGATGATCGGGCTGAACGGAGCGAAGAACCACAGCACCGGCCGGCTGCCCGCCAGCGGCCGCGTGAAGGTCTTCAACGCCCTGAGGAACCACCCGGACTTCAAGCACCTCGTCATAGCCGACCGGCGCGTCATCGCCCCGAGCCACGGCCTCGACGCCGGCCGGTTCCCCCAGCACTACTTCGACGACTACATCGACAAGGTCTGGCACACCTACCGGAACAAGAACCTCGTCGTCAGGACGAACGCGGGCACCTTCACCGGCCGGGTCAGGAACCAGCAGCTCACCTTCAGCGGCCCCGCGCAGGTCTCCTTCGCCAAGCCCTCCACCCGTGACGTGCTCTTCTGCGACGGGGCGCTCGCCGCCCCCAACGACGGGATCACCGGCCCCGTCGCCGCCGCCCTGGGCGCCGCGTTCAACCGCTCGACGCTGCTGAGCCACAGCAAGCAGCCCACCACCCGCGCGGCCACCTTCTACGACACCGCCGTCACCAACCACTACGCCAAGGCCATCCACGCCGCGACCAGCAACGGCAAGGCCTACGGCTTCGCCTTCGACGACGTCGCCGACTGGGCCTCCTACATCGAGGACCCCAGCCCCCAGCACATGCACCTGACGCTGACCCCGTTCTGAGACACCCGCTCTTGCGTGCAGCAAGCGACCACCGAGGGAGTACCAGGTGAAGAGATTACGTGAGTTGCTTCTCGCGGCCGTGCTGTGTCTCATGCCGGCCGTCGCGTCCGCCGGAGCCGCGCAGGCCGCCGTGGCCGACGATTCCCGCACCGTGCCCGCCGCTACCGCCGTCCCCGCACCCGAGGCGAGTGCGGCCGCCGGCGCCCACACGGTGACGTTCGTCAACCGGTCCGGGAAGAAGCTGTGGATCGGCAGCACCGTCAACAAGGACGAGCCCGACGGAGATTCGAAGAACCTGAAGTCGCTGCCCGTACTCAAGCCGGGGCAGTCGGCGACCCTGACCATCCCGGAGGACAAGGCCCCCCATCACTGGCGCGGCAAGTTCTTCGCCCGCCAGGGATGTTCGGGCAAGTCGGGAAGCACGTTCCACTGCGCCATCGGCGACTGCGGAGTATTCGCCCAGCGCTGCACGACGGGCGAACAGCCGGTCAGCCTCGCCGAGTTCAACTTCGACAAGAAGGACACGAAGGCGTCCTGGTACGACGTCAGCTACGTCAACGCCTTCTCACTTCCCGTCACCATCGCGCCCAAGGGAGCCGAGAAGGTCACCAAGAACGGCTCGTGCTCGCAGCAGGGCTGCCGGAAGAACCTGCTCCGTTACTGCCCGAAAGCCGACCGGCAGCACAACTCCGCCGGGAAGACCGTGCTGTGCGTGAACCCGAACCGTGATGCCACCTCCGCCTACAGCGATGCCATCAAGAAGCACTGCCCCAAGGCCTACGCCTGGTCCAAGCAGGACCAGGAGACCGGCAACAGGACGATGCGGCAGTGCGCCAAGTGCAAGGGCTTCGTCGTGACGTTCTGGTGATCCCATGACCCCATGACCCCCTGCTCCACGAGCCGGCCGCCCCGCGAACACTCCCGCGGGGCGGCCGGCTCATATTCGGTTCAGACGCGTCGGCTCAGGCACGTCGGTTCATGTGTTTGAGCGATCGCACCAAAATTGCTTCAAGACCGGCCGCTATTGCTCTCCTCACCAGCGCACGTCTGTTCCGCACGCGGTCGTCGCGCTCGAACTCCCCGAGTAACGACTGCGAGCAACAACTGCCGTTCCCGAAGCAATTTCTGAGCCCTTTCTCCGGGCGGCGGCAGGTAGCTTCGTATTCGGGTTCCGATCGGCAACCCGCCTTTACTCCAAGGAGTTTCCCGTATGCGAAGGCTACGTGCCGTCTACGCCGTGCTCACCGCCGCATTGATAGCGATCTGCGCGGTCAATCTGAGCACCAACACGGCGTCCGCCGCAGAGCAAAGCGGTGGATTCGTCGTCAGCAAGGCTGAGTACAACAAGATGTTCCCGCACCACAAGAAGCTCTACACCTACGAGGGCCTGGTCAAGGCGATGAAGGCATTCCCGGCCTTCGCGCACACCGGCGACGCCAAGACCAAGAAGCGTGAGGCCGCGGCCTTCCTCGCGAACGTCAGCCACGAGACCAGCGGACTGATCTACATCAACGAGCAGAACAAGGCCAACTGGCCGACCTACTGCCAGCAAGAGCCCTACGGCTGCCCGGCCGGCCAGTCCGCGTACCACGGCCGCGGCCCGCTCCAGATCAGCTGGAACTACAACTACAAGGCGGCCGGCGACGCGGTCCACATCGACCTGCTGAACCACCCGAACCTCGCGGCGACGAACCCCGTCGTGACCTGGAAGCTCGCGCTCTGGTACTGGATGACCCAGTCCGGCCCCGGCACCATGACGCCCCACCACGCGATGGTCAAGAGCGGCGGCTTCGGCGAGACCATCCGCAGCATCAACGGCGCCGTCGAGTGCAACGGCGGCAACCCGGCCGAGATGAAGGACCGGGTCGCCAAGTACAAGAAGTTCACCAAGATGCTCCACGTCGGCGTCGGCGCGCACCTCAGCTGCTGAGGGAGGCGTCATGCGGAAGGTACGCGTCCTCGCCCTGCCGTTCCTGCTCTCGGCCGTGGTCGTGGCCGGCAGCCAGAGCGCCACGCCCACTGCGTTCGCGGCCGGCGGCCATTCCGTTGCCGCCACCTCCGCGGCGAAGAAGAAGGGCATCAGCGCCTGGAAGTTCGACGGCGTCACCAAGGCGCTCGCCGACTCGAACTCCGGCTGGTTCTACACCTGGTCGTCGGGCAAGGGAGGAATCAGGACGCCGCGCGGTGTCGAGTTCGTGCCCATGATCCATGACGCGGGCTCGGTGACGGACAAGGAGCTCGGCCTGGCCAAGAAGCAGGGCAAGAACCTGCTCGGCTTCAACGAGCCCGACAGGACGGATCAGGCCCACATGACCGTGAAGCAGGCACTCGACCTGTGGCCCCGGCTCCAGTCGACCGGTCTGCGGCTCGGCACCCCCGCCGTGGCCACCGGCGGCGATGTCGCCGGCGGCTGGCTGGACCGGTTCGTGAAGGGCGCCGCCGCCCGCCGCTACCAGGTCGACTTCATCACCCTGCACTGGTACGGCGCGGACTTCGACGCCCAGCGCGCGACGGGGCAGTTGCGCAGCTATCTCGAGGCCGTGCACAAGCGCTACAAGAAGCCGATCTGGCTCACCGAATACGCCCTGATCGACTTCTCGTCAGGCACCCCGCGCTATCCGTCCAAGGCGCAACAGGCCGCATTCGTGAAGAAGTCGACGGCCATGCTCCAGCACCTGGACTACGTCCGGCGCTACGCGTGGTTCACCCTCTCCACTGACCACGGCGACGGCACCGGCCTTTACCACGGTGCGACGGCCAACCGGGTCGGCGTCGCCTATCGCTCCGCGGGCTGAACACAAGATCAATCAGTCGAAATCACGAGAAACGAGGGAAAGAACATGAGCAAGCGGACCCTGCACGCCTCCATCGCGGCCGGTGCGGCCGTACTGACCGCGATGGTCGCCCTGGCGCCGGCGAGTTCCGCCGCGACCGCCTCCGCGCAGGCTCAGAGCCCGAAGTGCTGGGCGACGCACTACGGCCCGATACCCGCCGGCAGCACCACCGCCAACGGCGACATCTTCGACAACAGCAAGAACACCGCGGCGACTTCGCTCACCCGCAATCCCCAGCTGCCCTTCGGCACGAGGGTGCGGGTCACCAACGTGGCGAACGGCAAGTCCCTGGTCGTGCGCATCAACGACCGCGGCACGTTCAAGCACACGAAGGCGGAACCCAAGTGCCTGGACCTGACCGACGGCGCCTTCAGGCGGCTCGGCGGGAGCCTCAACCCCGACGCCGGTCACATCGTCGTCCGGCAGAAGGTGCTGAAGTGACCCTCTGAGAGAGACGGGGTGACCGGCGGCCGGAGCGGCTGACGTCTCCGTGTCACGGTATGAGCGCCCGGGTTGCCTCCCGCAGCCCGGGCACTTCGTGATCCGGGTGCCGCTGGAGCAGAGCGAGCGCGCCGAGGGCGGTGCCGGTATTGCCGAGTCCGGCCGGAATCACTCGGGGCGCCCCGTACGAGCAGCGCGCGACATGCGTGTCGAGTATGTGCTCGATCGGTGCCATCAGGGCTCGGCCGGCGTCGACCAGCTCGCCGCCGATGACGATCACGTCGGGTCCGACGGCATGGCTCACATCGGCCAGCACCCTGCCGACATGCGTGCCCACCCGTGCCAGAACCGCGTGCGCGGCCGCGTCGCCGGACTCCAGCGCGCTCACCAGTTCCGGCAGGTCCGCTGCCGCGGTTCCCGCGGTGCGGCAGGCGTCGAGTACGGCCCCGATCGACGCCACTGTCTCCAGGCATCCGATCGCACCGCACTCGCAGGGCGCGCCGCCCGGGTCCACGGTGATGTGGCCGAACATCCCGGAGCGGCCGTGGGCGCCGCGGTGCAGTGTGCCGGCCATCACGAGTCCGCCGCCGACGCCGTGCGACAACCGCAGGTACAGCACGTTCTGTTCACCCGCGGCGGCACCCCAGATCGTCTCGGCCAGGGTGGCCAGCCGGGTGTTGTTGTCGATCAGTGCCGGTGCGCCGAAGCGTTCGCGCACGCGTGCCGCCACGATCTCGTGCGGAGGCGCCCACAGCGGGCCCTGCCCCGGCGTGCCGACCGGTCCGGCCACCCCGACGCCGACGCCGTTCAGGGCGCCCGGTCGCAGCGTCCCGGGCGTCAGCTTGTCCGCCAGTCGCCACGCTAGGTCGATGCGGGCCTGCCACGGGGTGTCGGGGTCGTGCGGTTCGCCGGTGGTGCCGACGATCTCGTGCGCCGCGTTCAGCGCGGCCACCCGCACCGCCCGTCGCGCGAACTCGATGCCGAGCAGCCGGCCGGCCCCGGGGTTCACGGTCAGTACCTCCGCCGGGCGGCCCCTCTTGCGCCGGGCCGCCTCCGGAACCGAGGCGAGGACGCTGCCGTTGTCCATCAGCGCCCCGACGGCGTCGTAGAGCGTGGTGCGGGACAGGCCGCTCAGGGTCCGTAAGTCTCCCCGAGTGAGCGGACCGTGCTCGCGCAGCAGGCTCAGTACCAGGGCCTCGTGCGCGCTGGAGGCCCGTTTCGTCGTCTCGGTCAACATGGCGGAAGGCGCCCCCTCTTTGAGCACAACTGTTGCGTGGGGGGACGGAGATCAGTCGTCCGTCCCCCGTGGCGCAAGAAGCTAGAGGGCGTCTTTGTGGGAATTCTGTGGAGCCACTCAGAGGGAGGACACCCGGGCGTATGCGGTGTTGCCGCGCGCCGGAGGGGGCTGACGCCGCCCGGGTCAGGGTTGAGGCGTGACGTGCACCTGCACGGTCAGCGTGCCGCTGTTGTCCTGGGAGCAGGCACCGGAGGCGTCGTTCATGCCCAGTTGCAGGCGGGCGTCGCCGGTCGCCCGGAAAGTCAGCTTCCGCCCGACGATGTGCATCGGGAAGTCCTGCTCACCCACGAGTCGGGCCAGCAAGGAGCCGAACGGAGCCCCGACTTTGACCTTGCAGGCCTTCGTTCCCTCCGGCAGCTGGTTGGTTTTCGGGTCGTAACCGGCCGGCCCGGTCATGGGCAGCTTTCGGGAGTTGGCCGTCCATTCTCCGGACACGCCGGTGACCGGCTGCCAACCGGCCGTCGACGCGACGACCTGACGGGCCGTCCCCGTTTTCGGAGTGTTCGGAGTGCTCGGAGTGCTCGAAACGTTCGAAGCGTTCGGAGTTTTCGGATCATCCTTGAGCGGCAGCGTTCCGGTGAGGAAGAGACCGCCCGCAACGCCCGCCGTCAGTATGGCCGTTCCGGCCAGCCTCCATCGCAGCCGCTTCGGCCACGCCGAGCGGGAAGCCTGCGGCTGCGGCTGCGGCTGTGGGAGTTCGAGCGGCGTGGTGTGGCGCCCCGGCGGCACGGTCTCCGAGGCCGGGACGCGCCATTTCGGGTTGGCGGCCATCGTGTTCGGGTCGGCCATCGGGGCCGCAGGCCGGAGCGCGAGTACGGTCGCCGGCGGCAGGAACTCGACGTCCGGCTCGCCGGCCACGACGCCTCGCAGCGCGGAACGCACGGCTCCCGTTGAAGGGCGCTCGGCCGGGGACTTGCGCAGCAGCGCTTCGACGACCGGGCGCAGCGGACCGAGCCGCTCCGACAGGCTGGGTTCCTCGTACGCCACGGCGTGCATCGTCGCGGGTGCTCCCGGCCTGCGGAAGGGGGACTCGCCGCAGCACACCGTGGCGAGTGTGGCGCCCAGTGACACAGGTCGGAGGCCGGTCCGACCTCTGTTGCCATCACGCGCTCCGGCGCCATGAACTCTACGGAGCCGATCACTTGACCGGTGCTCGTCAGGAACGCGCCGTCGTCCAGGGCCGCGATGCCGAAGTCGGTGAGGACGGCGCTGCCGTCACGGCGCAGCAGCACGTTGGCGGGCTTGATGTCCCGGTGCAGAGTCCCGACCGCGTGGACGGCGTCCAGCGCGTCGATCAGTTGCAGGCCGACGGCGGCGGTCTGCTGCGGTGTGAGCGGTCCGGTCTCAGCCGTCCGATTCGCCAGTGAGGACCCTTCGACGAGTTCCATGACGATCCACAGCCGGTCCTCGAACTCGACCAGGTCGTGGACTCCCACCACATGGGGATGCGGCACCCGGGCGACCGCGCGGGCCTCGCGGATGGCACGCCGTACCCGTACGCGGTGGTCCTCGTCGCCGTCGGTGAGGACGTGCAGTTCCTTGGCGGCGACCGGCCGGTCCAGCAGTTGGTCGTGGGCGCGCCAGACCGTGCCCATGCCGCCTCTGCCGAGGACGTCGTGAAGCAGATACCGTCCGGCGATCACCCGTTCCGAACGCGTGGTCACCTGGTCACCATCTGCGGATATCACGCGCTCTCACGTTTCCTTTGGCAGCGGTGTCCGCCGGAGCGCTCCAGCCGCCCGCGGAGCAATCCGCGCGCTTGTCCGCCGAGGTTGATGCCGGGATCTGCCGGTTGCTACGCCGGTCCGCCCGGTGGGGTGCCCGCTGTATCTCCCCGAACTCGCGGGCCGCGGACCGGAGACGGCGCCGACGCGGTCCACGGCCCACCGGGTGTTGCTCCGCAACGGCCTGGTCCTCACCCAGGAGGCCGGTCTTGTCTTAGCTGGAATGGGAGTTTCCTTTGCTGCGTTCGTCCGGGCCAAGCGCTACGTGCGGATGGTGTGCCACGGCCGGCGTCCCGCCGCTCGATCCCGAATTGCGGTTACTGGTTCGATCCACTCGGCACTCGTTTGCCCTGCCGTGAGCCTTTGCCAGACGCTAGAACCATGAGGAGAGCGGCAGCAAGGTCCGAAGAGGAGGATTAACTGATCGTTTCGGAATCAGGTTGTCAGCACCTCGGAAGTCCAGTCGAGGTGGTGACGGATCTGCGTGAGCCGCTCACCTCAGCCGCCTATCTCTGGCACGCTTCCACGCGTGAGTAGGGATCTTGTGCCCGATGACCTGTGGACGCGTGTCGCTGCCTTGTTGCCGCCGCCTCCGGAGCGGCGACGCCGACACGCGGGTCGGCATCGGATACCCGATCGCACTGCATTGGCGGGCATCATCTACGTCCTGCGAACCGGAGTGGCCTGGCGTGATGTGCCACGCCAGGTAGTGGGCTGCTCAGGCGTCACGGCCCGGCGCCGCCTGCGGGACTGGACCGAGGCCGGCCTCTGGCCCCAGCTGCACGCCGCGCTGCTGACCGAACTGAGGGCAGCGGGTCTCCTGGAGATGGACGACTGCGCTATTGACGGCTCGCATGTCCGGGCACTCAAAGGGGGCTCGACACCGGGCCATCGCCGGTCGACCGAGGCCGTTCTGGCAGCAAGCACCATGTGATCGTCGATCGGCGCGGCACTCCTCTCGCAGTGTCGCTGACCGGAGGGAACCGACACGACGTCACCCAGCTGGTGCCGTTGCTCGACGCCATTCCCCACATCCGTGGTCTGCGCGGTCGCCCCCGTCACCGTCCCCATCGTCTGTTCGCTGACCGCGGTTACGACTTCGACAAGTACCGTCGGCTTCTGCGCAGCCGGGGAATCACTCCGAAGATCGCCCGACGTGGTGCCCCGCATGGCTCTGGTCTGGGCAAGACCCGGTGGGTGGTCGAGCGTACTTTTGCTTGGTTGCACCAGTTCAAGCGCCTGCGCATCCGATACGAGGTGCGAGCCGATCTGCATCAGGGCCTGCTCGAACTTGCTGCAGCATTCTTTGTTTGAGGCGCCTTCGCGCGGTCAGGGCCGCACAACCCGGTACGTCAGGTGGGTGACTGCGGGCGAGTGGATCGTGCGGACGGGTTCGAGTGCAAGGTCGGGCGAGACATCGTCGAAGAGACGGACTCCCTTGCCCAACACGATGGGCGCCAGATGGATCTGGAGTTCCTCGACCAGGCCGGCGTCGAGGTACTGACGCACGGTGTGGGCGCCGCCCGAAATCTGCACGTCCTTGCCGGCGGCGGCCTCGCGGGCCCGGGCCAGGGCGGATTCGACGCCTTCGGTGACGAAGGTGAAGGTGGTGCCGCCCTGGCGGACCCAGGGTGCCCGGGGCCTGCTGGTCAGGACAAAGACCGGGGCACGAAACGGCGGCGGGTCGGGCCATCCGCGCTCGCCCTCGTCGAACATGCGGCACCCCATGACGTACCCCCCGGCGCGGTTGAAGTTCTCGCGCACGATCTCGTCGTCCGCGTTGCTCTGGCCGCCCGCCATGCTCTGCCGTTCTCGCCAGGACTCGATGTTCTCGACCCATTCGTGGATGCGGAGCCCGCCGTCCCCGAGAGGGTTGTCCGGGCCTGCGTTCGGGCCGGCGATGAAGCCGTCCAGGGACATGCCCAGGCTGGCGAAGACCTTGCTCATGCCATCTCCTCGGTGGTGAAGAAGTCGATCAGGGAGGGGGCGAGGACGTGCGGGTCGACGCCGTGATCCTGGCCGTCGAGCGTGCGGTGCAGGCCGGGCAGAGCGCGGGCGCCGTTGCGGATCCAGCTGTCGCTCGCGCCGCCGTCCAGTACGAGGAGCCGGTCGGCCAGGATGTTCCACCGCCCGGCCGGCAGCGGGCGCCCGGACATGGTGTCGCCCATGACCGCGCCGTCGTAGGGAAGGGTGTGGGCGACGGCCTCCATATCTGCCCAGAACGGCGCATGACGCATCCCGGCCACCACGTCGTCCGGGACACCGACGGCCTGGGTCAAGAAGTAGGCGACCGCGTCGCCGCGCGCATCGCCCTTCACGAGCGCGTCCAGGTTTTCGAGGTAGTCCTCGGGAAGCGGCGAGCGGCTGTCGTCAACGACGAATGGCGGCTCGTATACCGAGAGCCGGGAGACCGCGCTGCCCCGGATCGCTGCCTCCAGCGCCAGGACGGCTCCGGAGGACATGCCGTGGACGAACGCGGTTCCGCCGGCGAGCTCGATCAGTGCGTCCAGGTCCTCGACCTCGCGCTGAATGTCGTACGGGTCGGTGTCACCGCTGTCGCCCCGGCCGCGGCGGTCGTAGGTGATGACGCTGAAATGCCCGGCGAGCAGGTCGGGAAGTGCCCCGAAGTCACCACGCCGCTGAAAGGCGCCTCCGACGAGCACCAGGGTCGGCCCCTGCCCGGTCCGTTCGTAGGCGATGGCAGTGCCGTCGTGCGAGAACACCTTTTCCATGGGATCTGTCTCCGCTCATACCGGCAGGTCACACACCCGCCCCCGTGGGAACTAGACGGTACAGTACCCAATTGGGTACTGGTCGGTCCAGTACTGTTCTTGTATGGAAGCTGGGAGGAACATGGAGACGAACGCAGGAGGCCGCTCGGCCCTCAAGCGGCAGGCGATCCTGGAAGCGGCCACCACGGTGTTCTTGAACAAGGGGTACCTGGGCACGAGCATGGACGAGGTCGCCGCCCTGGCCTCGGTGTCCAAGCAGACCGTCTACAAGAACTTCGCCGACAAGCAACGGCTGTTCACCGAGATCATCCATGGCGGCCTCGACCGCATCGACGAACTCTTCAGCGACGTCACCGGTTCACTGGCCGGCACGCAGGACCTGGAGAAAGACCTCACGGCACTCGCCCGGCAGTTCGTAACCATCCTCACTCAGCCCCGCCTGCTCCAACTGCGAAGGCTGGTCATCGCCGAGGCCGAGCGGTTCCCCGAGCTCGGGCGCACGTACTACGAACGCGGCCCTGAGCGCGTCCACGCCCTGCTCGCCGAGAGCTTCGGACAGCTCGCCGACCGCAAGCTGCTGACTCTGGACGACCCAGTGCTCGCGGCCAACCACCTCACGTGGCTCGTCACCTCAATCCCGGTCAACAAGGTCATGTTCTGCGGTTCCGGCGAACACTTCACCCGCGCCGAACTAGACCACTACGCCGACGAAGCAGTACGAGTCTTCCTCGCCGCCTACTGCCGGGACACACAATCCGCGTGACGGAGCAAGCGCGCGGTGTCATTCTGAAACGATCAGTAAATGCCCTGTCGCGCGGATTAGTTCGAGGATCGCCGGGCCGACCTCCGCCCCGGACATCACTGCGGCCCGGCTCCATGCCTTCGGCGCGAGTCAGCCGGCGCACCACGCGGTGGCACAGGTGGACGACTCTCGATCCGAACGTGCGGGTCTCGACGAGTTCGAGATCCACCCGGCGCTCGCGCCGGGGAAAGAAAGAACGAGATGCCACCGCCGACCAGCACCGGGTAGACCCTCAGGGCTTCGTCTGCGTATGCGCCGTACACCCAGGCGGAGAGCCGCAGTGTTCCCTCGCGTGTGAACCCGGCTCTGGTTGCCGCCGAGAGCATCGGGGTGTCGGTGAGGGTATCGATCTGCAGGCGCTGTGGTCCGCGTACGGCGAATCCGTACTCGCACAGCGTGTGCAGGGCATCGACGCCGAGACCGCGGCCGCGGAATGCGGGGGGCAGGGCGATCCCGATGTGAGCCGTCCGGTTGTGTGTCGATGCCCCAGAGCAGGGCCTCGCCGGCCAGCTCCTGCGACTCCAGCTCTACAACGGAGAAGCACGCTGACTCGTCCGACGGGGCTGCCGGTCGCTCGTGACGAGGTCGAGGATGCTCTGGAGGCGGCGTTCGAGCTCGACGGGGAGGTCACCAGCGCGGTCAGCGGCATGGGTCGCTGCCCTCTGGACCTCGAAATCGCGGAGGGCTCAGACCCTGCTGCGGTCCTGGAGCGGCTTCGGTCAGTGCTGTCCGAGCTGGGCGTCGCGGACTGTGCGACCTTGAACGTCAGTGAGTGACCGGGCCGCGATTCGCGCTTGCCCGCCCCGGCGGATGCCCTTCTTGCTGCACGACCCGGGCGCGTTCACGGCGCTCTGCCGCCAGGACGTCCCGGTGGCCGGCCCAGCTTGGTCGGGCGGGTGGTGGCCGTCTGGGCGACGAACTCCTCGTCGTCAGGACTGAGCAGGCGGGGCCGGCCTCCGGCCCACTGTGCGACATCCGTGAGTTCTCCTGAGCCCGGACAGGTACCCGAGGCGTGCCGGCTCCGCTCAGGGCTGATCTCCGTCACCGGCCCGCGATCGGAACGGCCTCCTGGCGCACGCGCGTCCGGTAGCGCTGCGGCGACTCCCCGACAACGCGCTTGAACGCCGTGCTGAACGCG
This sequence comes from Streptomyces sp. NPDC046727, assembly GCF_040645635.1. Taxonomy (NCBI): domain Bacteria; kingdom Bacillati; phylum Actinomycetota; class Actinomycetes; order Kitasatosporales; family Streptomycetaceae; genus Streptomyces; species Streptomyces sp. NPDC046727. The sequence continues at coordinate 128,033 of NZ_JBEYYR010000004.1, read as the reverse complement.
CTCTCCGAGCCGTAGCCCAGCTCGGCGGCGAGCGCCGCGACGCGGGCGTCGCCGTTCCGCAGCGCGCGCTGGGCCAACAGCATGCGCCACCGGCCCAGATAGGTGAGCGGCGGTACACCGGCGGCCTCGCGGAACCGCTCAGCGAATGTGGTCCGGGACATCGCGGCGGCGCGCGCCAACTCCTCCAGCCCCCAGGCGTGTTCGGGGCGGCCGTGGAGCAGGTCGACGGCGGGGCGCAGACGCTCGTCGACGAGCAGGCGCAACCAGCCGGAGGGCAGGAGGGTCTGGTCGACGTAACAGCGCAGCACCTCCAGCAGGAGCAGCTGGCCGTACTGCCGGATCGCGAAGGCCGAGCCGATCCGGTCGCCGGTCGCCTCGTCGAAGAGCCGCAGCAGGGCGGCGAGCAGCCGGTCCCCGTCTCCGGTGGCGGAGGACCGGATGTGGGCCACCGGTGGAAGCGACTCCAGCAGGAGCGTCCGCCCGGCCTCGTTCACGCTGACGCATCCGCCGATCACGACGTCGTCGACGGCAGGGTCCGAGCCCGCGAAGCGGGCGGTGGAGAAGTCCGACTCCGGCTGGATCTCGTGGCGCGGCGCCGCGCCGGCCTCGAAGGCCACCCACGAGCGCCCGGTGAGGATCGCCACGTCACCCGCCACGAGGTCGATCGGTTCGACGACGCCGTCGGTGGTGAGCCGGGCACGCCCGCCCACCATCGCGAAGAACTTGACCGGATCGGCCAGCGGGCCGCGGGCCCACCACCCACCGCGGGCCGCGACGCCGCCGGTCAGCACGCTGCGCACCTCGACCAGGTCGAGTGCCTCGGAGAGTCGGTCGGGATCCATGCCCGTACTCTCGCGCAAGAAATCGGGATGGACAAGGATTCATAGTCCGGCGAACGACAGACAGGCTGGTGTCAGCGACACAGCAGGACGACCTGAAGGAGACACCATGCGCTACCGCAGCCTCGGCCGGACCGGGATCAAGGTCAGCCCCTACGCCCTCGGCGCGATGATGTTCGGCGCCCTCGGCAACCCCGACCACGACGACTGCGTCCGCATCATCCATCGGGCGCTCGACCTCGGCATCAATCTCGTCGACACCGCCGATATGTACGGGCACGGCGAGTCGGAGGAGATCGTCGGCCGGGCGCTGAAGGGACGACGGGCCGACGTCGTGCTCGCGACCAAGGCCCGGAACCCGATGAGCGACGAGCCGAACCACCAGGGCGCGTCCCGGCGCTGGCTGGTGCGCGCGCTGGAGGACTCGCTGCGCCGCCTCGACACCGACTACGTGGACATCTACCAGATCCACCGCCCGGACCCCGACACGGACATCGAGGAGACCCTCGCGGCCCTCACCGATCTGCAGCGGGCCGGAAAGATCCGCGCCTTCGGCACATCGGCCCTGCCGGCCTCCGGCATCGTCCGGGCTCACTGGGTCGCCGAGCGACGCGGGCTGGCCAGGCCGCGCACCGAGCAGCCGGTCTACTCGATCCTGAACCGGGGCATCGAGCGCGAGGTGCTCCCGGTGGCGCAGGAGTTCGGCATGGGCACCCTGGTCTGGTCGCCCCTCGGCGGCGGCCTGCTGACGGGGCGGTACCGCAAGGGCCAGGAGGCCGCGACGCACCGGTCGAGGTACGGCTTCCAGCACCTCACGGACGACCGTCGGCTCGACGTGGTCGAGCAGCTCATCCCGCTGGCCGAGGAGGCCGGCCTGTCGCTCACGTATCTCGCGATGGGCTTCGTGCTCGCCCACCCGGGCGTGACGTCCGCCCTCCTCGGACCGCGAACCATGGAACACCTGGACGACCTGCTCGCGGGCGTCGATGTCACCCTCACCGACGACGTGCTGGACCGAATCGACGCGATCGTGCCGCCCGGCACCGACACCGGCACGCTCGACATGGCCTACCAGCCGCCAGCCCTCCAGCGCCCCGAACTGCGCCGCCGACCGGCCGGCGAGCGCGCGGCGGCATGACGTCGGCTCCGGCCGAAGCCCTGCCTGTGCCTGTGTCGCCCCCGCCGGAACTGCCCAGATCACGGGCTGTCCGGCGGCGAGGAAGTGGTGACAGTCGAGCCACGCTTCGGGTGACGCTTGCCAGCGTTTCACGGTGACAGTTCCGCCGCGTCTCCGTCAGGTCGAGATCAACGATCAAGATCGGTCTGCAGCCGAGCATGATCGCTGCCGATGCAGGGTCGGTCGAGGGACCGATGCGCCTGTCGGAGCAGGCTGCCGAGGCGCTGCGACAGGAGGTTCCGCCCTGTTTGCATTTCCGGCCAGACGATGCCCTGGGCGGGTGGGTGGTGTGGCGGCCGCCGAGTCGACTCCGGTGGGGCGGGGAAAGTCCGTCTCGCGATTTTCCGGAGCCGGTGAACGGCTGGCTCGCGTACTCGGCGCATGACCACTTTGAAGAGCGCCGTAGAGGCGAACGAGCGCGACGGCCGTCTGCGTGACGATGATCAGCACGCCATCGTCCACGCTTACGACGCCGAAAAGGGCGATTTCGCGTCCCACTCCCTGGAGGACACCCCGTACGTGGTGAAGACGGACCACCGTTCGTACGGATCATCCACGGTCTCTCCGGACGCCTCGCTGTAGCCCACCGCGACGCCGTAGGCGTAGAACTCGTTGCGCGCCGGCGGCGGTCGCAGCAGCACAACCTGTTCCATGAGTGCCGCCGCTCGCCAGTAGGCGTCGGGCGAACCCTCGCACAAGGCCGGGGTGTTCACCCGGTGCCGGGCGACAGCGGCGACCAGGGCGGAGTAGTCCTGTACCGCGAGGTCCTTGCCGAGGAGTTCTTCCAGGCGGCGCGGAAGGCGTCCGTGGCCGTGGACAGCTTGGCCTGGTTCTCCTCCTCGACAGCCGGTTCCGCGAGGTAGGCGCGGAGACTCATGCCGCGAGCGGTGGCGAGGGCCGCGAAGCCACTTCAAAATCGGCGCATGATCGGCAAGCAGCTCAACACTGCCGAGGCCCGCCACCGCCCGGCCCGGCGGATCTTCTTCGGACAGCGCGGCGAACTGTGCCGGCACTACCGCAAGGGGAAATGGAGGACCAGCCCTTTTTTCCGCCCCGCGCAGGCCGGCCGCCGACCGCTGCGCCAACCGTCAGCCGATGAGAACGCCAGCGAGGCGAAGCGGAGCGTTGTCCAGGGCAGAACAGTTCACGTTTCGTAGCGGTCATGGTGCGCGCGTGAGAGGGCGGCGGCGCCCTGGCAGGCGAGGGTGGCGGCATCGTCTGCGTACTGGGGGATGTCGTCGGGCCATTTCGAGGTCGGCTGGAGGATCAGCAGCGAGACGGCACCGTGCAGGCACGCGCAGATGGCCCGGGTCAGCGCCGTCACATCGCCGTGGAGCACGCCGGCGTCGGCGCATCGCTGCACCGTTTCCCGCAGGAATCGGAAGCAGGCGTCGGCGACCTGCTCGGTGGCGGCTGTCGCGGGTCCGGTCGCGACCAGGCGGTAGCGCAGGGGATGGTCGAGCCCGAACCTGATGTAGGCGACACTGCGCTGGTGGAGTTCGGCGAACGGGTCGGTGGTCTGGGCGCTGATGCTCAGCATCCGTCGGCCGAGCTCGTCCCAGACCCCGAGGCACACGGTGTGCAGGAGTTCCAGTCGGTTGTCGAAGTGCAGATATACCGAGGGGGTGCTGACCCCGACAGCCTGTGCCACCGCACGGATGGTCACGCCGTCCTCGCCGGCGTCGTCGAGCAGCGTGCCGGCTGCTTCGATGAGTTCGTCCCTCAGTCGGCCGCCGTGGCCTCGCTTGGCGCGACTGCGCCGACGGCCTTCGGGTGTGCTGGCGCGACCGTCGGCCGTGGTCTGGTCGGGTCCCTTAGTCATGGCGCCTCCGGAGGGCGACGAGTTGAGTGACGCGGACGCAGAGCCGGTCTCTGTCATCCCTGATGTCGACTTCGACGGCGACCGTTGACTTGCCGACGTGCAGCGGGCGGGAGGTCGCGAAGGCGCCGGTGCCGTGTACGGGCCGCAGGAAGTGGGTGGTGGATTCCATGGTCGCGGGGACGGTGTCGGCGGTCCCGTTCAGCGTGGCGCACACGGCGCCGGCTACATCGGCCAGCCCCATCAGTGCCCCGCCGTGCATCGCGGCGCCGACGGTGGACTGCTCGGGCGTGTAGGCGAGTTGCGCGGTGACAGCGTCGGCCTTGAGGGATCCGAAGCGTATCCCGAGCGTCCTGGCGAACGGCGCCAAGGTGTAGACGTCTTGCGCGGTGATGGTCATCGCGGCCCCTCAGGTTGTCGCCGTTAAGTTAACGGTGACATGTTATATGGACGTCACGGTTCGCGTGCACGCCTGTGGAGCGAGGCTGCAGGGCTGTGCAGTCTTCCGGTGCCGATCGGAGGCGTACTGAGAGACGCCGAGCTGTCACTCGGATAAGACAACTTCAAGTGTCTGGAGAACCATCGAACTTCATCTCGTACCGCCAGCTCGCCCCGGCCGGCAGGGTCGGGACGAGCTTGGCGAGCGCGACGTCGACGGGAAGCCCACAGCATCAGACACCGGCCGCCACGGCACCGATGCATGTGGACGGCGCTACCTGAGCAGGGGCATCACCGCCACGCCGCCGCGGCCATCGACTACGGCCCTGACCTCGCGCCCTGATATCCGGCGGCGAGCACAGACGGCGATCAGCTCCGTACAGCGGTGACGGCAACGCGATGCAGCAGGTGCAGAGGCCCGTCAGTTCCTCGACACAGCCCGCGCCGACCGGCTCCACGCACTGTACGAACTCGCCCTGCGCACCGGACTCCGCAAGGGCGAACTCCTCGGCCTCCACTGGGAAGACCTCGACCTCAACGGCGGGACCGCCACCATCCGCCGCTCCCTCCAGCGCACCCGCACTGGCGGGCTCACCCACCTGCCCACCAAGACCCGAGCATCCGAACGCCGCATCGCCCTGCCCACCGAATGCATGCACTCCCTCAAGAAGCACCAGGAACAGCAGAACAAGGAGCGCGAGACCGCTGGGTCAGCCTGCAGAAGCAGCGGCCTCGTCTTCACCACCCCGACTGGCAGACCTCTCGACCCCGCCAACCTCACCCGTCGCTTCCGTAGCTTCCTCAGCAGGGCCCGACTCCGACGCATCCGCTTCCACGATCTGCGCCACTCGACTGCGACCCTGCTCCTGGACCAGGGCGTTGACCTCGTCGTGATCAAGGAGCTATTGGGGCACGCCCACATCGGCGTCACCGCCGGCGTCTACGCCCACGTACGACTCCCTCTCCAACGCCAAGCCATCGACACTCTGGGCGATGCCCTCGGCTCCACAGGCCGCGCCGGATGCCGTCCACTGCCCGGCCTGGTCTCGGCTCCGCTCCCGCTTGCCCCGGCTCGACTTCCCCACCCGTGGCCCCCTCCCACGATGACCGATGCCAAAAGCCGTACCCGACCCCTGCACCGGCGGCACGACGGATCGAGACGCCACGTCGTGCCTCTCGCGGCCGTGTCGGCACTCCAGCGGGCGAACGGGTATCCCTGCCTGGCCCAGCGCTCACCGATCCGAACCCCCCTCCGCTCCCCGGCCGCCGCCGGCAGTTCAAGCACTCGGCCGGGCCGGTAGCTCAGACGGTTGGTCGCGAAGATCCCCGCAGGGCAGGTGGTTCTGTCAGCTGTGTGTTATGCGTGTCATCTTTCGTTCCATATGAATTTGGGTGAATACCGCGACTTTGGCTCGCAGGGCCCAAGGGTCGAACGGTTTGGTGATGTAGTCCACTCCGCCGACGAGGTAGCCCTGGTTGGCGTGGACAGGGTCGGCGCCCATCGCGGTCAGGAAGATGATGGGGACGTCCCGGTTGCGGTGGCGGCGCTTGATCTGGGCAGCCGTCTCGTAGCCGTCCATCTCGGGCATCTGCACGTCCATGATGATGACGGCGAAGTCGTCGTTGACCAGAAGGGCCTTCAGGGCCTCGCGCCCGGACGAGACGGTGACCAGCTCCTGGTCCAGGGTGCCGAGCACCGCGGTGATGGCCAGAAGGTTGTCCGGCTGGTCGTCGACGATCAGGATCTTCGGCATGACGGTGTCCGGCGCCGTCGGCAGTGCTCTGGGGCTCTCCAGCGTTTCGAGCTGCCGTTCGAGCAGCCTGCAGCGTTCTTCGGCGGCGGCCCGCTCGTCGCGCATGCTCTGCAGCTCCGCGCCCAGCCTGGTGACCTGCTGCTGGAGCAGATCACGCTCCTCGAGGAGCTGGGAGGCGTTGGGATGCGCGGCGGCGAGTTCGTCCGCGCGCCCGCGCTCGGCCTTCCAGTCCGCCTCCAGCTGCGACAGACGGACCTCCAGGTCATGGATCCGGTTGGTCCGCTCCAGCAGCGCGTCGCCCAGGACATCTCCCTGCACACTGGAGCGCCGCGAACGGCGGTCCGCGTCAGCCAGTTGCTCCTCGATCACCTCCATCGCGTGATGCTGGGAGGAGCCGCAGTCGACTGCGGCCCGGTAGAGCTCGCGGACCATCTCGACGGCATCGGGCGTGACAACCGCGCCCCGGTGCTCCCCGAGATCGGCCAGCAGCTCCTGCACGGCCTTCCACGGTGGGATCCGGTTGCCGTTCAGGTACCGGGACAGTGTGCCGGGATCCCACTGCCGGCGGGCGGCGTAGCGGCGAACGGAGATGTCCAGTCCCTCGAACAGTTCCCTGAGGGCCTGGGCAAGGGCACGCGCAGCCTCGGGCAGATCATTGCCGAGCGGCCTGAGCTCACCCATGTCCCTCTCCTTCTCCCCGCTCCGGCATGTGCCGGCAGGTACGGACCGGGTCGTGCTCGATGAGCCGGTTGAAGAACGGCACCGCCAGCGCGGCGGCGCCGAGTCCGGCGAGGGCGCTGCGGGATACATCCTCACCGGCCGCCAGGGACAGAGCCGCCGCCACACCGCCGCTCAGCACGGCGAGCAGGAAGACGAGAGCGGATCGGGCTGTTAACAAGGGTTTGTCCATGAGGCTCCCCCGTCGGGCTCCTTACTGAGGGCAAAAGGGCGTGTCATCAGCTAGAACGGCGGATTGCCGTCCCGGGACACAAATCATGGAGCGTCACGCACCTGTTGCGCACCGTCATCCTGGATGCAACACCTGGTGCACGGTGTTGCAGACCTCAGCTCCTCCACCTGGAAGAGTGTTTGGCCAGGTCAAGATGCCACACCCGGATACCGTTGCCGGTTGCGTTGCATGCAACGTGGGCGTTGCCCCGACCGCTGACGAATCTGTTCCCAGGCGATCGAGCACCGCGGTCCGGTGCCGCTGGCCGCGGCCTGCCGAATGGCCGAGGCTGCCGCCCCAGCACCACTCGAGCACGCTGCGAGCCGTCGACCACCCTTGGTGCTCAAGCCGCCTGGTCCGGTGCGAGACCCGCAGCCGTGCCCTTGTGGCCACCTGTGCGAGGGGTCTGTGCGGCAAAGTGCGAGTCTTTCCTTCCGAGTCGCTTGAGTTTGCGGCGGACGCGCTCGCCGTATGCGGCGGGCAGGCCAGCAGCCAATACGGCTTGCCGCCACGTCTCCCCTGACTCGGCCCATTCCTGCGCCACACATGTCTCGTCCGCGTGCAGTTGCTGGAGCACAGCAGCAACACGGCCGTCGCTCAGGAGTGAACGCAGAGCGACATCCTCGGCGCTCGTGCCGTCGGTGACCAGATCTCCCAGAGCCGCCCCGGTCCCGATCGGCTTGTCCAGCAACTGCAACCGATGCCCGGCCGCTTTACGCTCCCACAGCGGCTGCAGGCGACGGTGCTCTGTGAGCGTCTCTCTTTTCAGTAGCCGCAGCACCGAGTTGTCGGCCATGTGAGGCTGGCGCAAGGCCTCGGGGACCCAAGATTTGCGACCGCAACGGTCCCGGCGCAGCAGACGATCACCAGCAGGGCGGCGCCGATCCCTACGGTGGCGATGCGACACAGGTCAGTTCACGCGCGCCACCGCCCGCACCGGTGCCCCGTCCGCCCCTGGCAGGTGCAGCGGGAACAGGAACACCTCGACATCCCAGGCGTTGACCAGCCGCTCCAGCCCCGTGAGATTCTCGGCGACGACACCGCCCGTCCCGCACACCACCCTGTGGGCCGGAAGGCCGGAGCCTGTGACGGGCTCGCCGGGTTGGGGCGTGGGATCGACGCTCAGTGCGTCCACGGCCACCGTTCTGACCCCGGCCTCGACGAGGAGTTCGGCCGTTTCCGGGGTCAGCCAGGGGTGGGCGAGATAGTTGATGGTGCCCCAGTGCGCCGACCAGCCGGTGGCCAGCAGCAGGATGGTGCACGGCCGCAGCCGGAGGCGGCTGAGCGCGGGCGCCAGCAGCCCGGGCGTGATGGGGGCCCGGGCGGGCAGGCCGCGGACATCGGCGACGACGGCTGGTCCTGCGAACCGTTCCAGGGGCAGCTCGTCAAGCCGGGGCCAGGCGTCGTCGACGTGATACGGGGCGTCGACGTGCGTGCCGGACTGCGAACCCAGGTGCAATCGAAGGACATTGACACCGTCCGCCGCCGTGCTCAGGGCGGGCGAGACCATGACCTCGGGGTCGCCGGGATACACGGGCATCCCGGTGACCACGGGCACCGACAGATCGAGCCAGCTGGCCATCATCCGGCCTCGGCCGCCGCTACGGGGGCCACCTCGTCGGCTCCGGGACCGGTGATCGGCGGCACGGGAACCTCGGCAGTACGGGCCAGCCGAGCGCCCTGCGGCCCGTATGCGGCCCGCGGCTCCGGGAACAGCCGCAGCAGCGCCAGGAACAGCACGGTGGCCACGGCCAGCGACAGCGGGAGGCTGATGTCGACGCCGTTCGCGAGGTCGCCGAGGGGGCCGACGAACTGGCCGGGGATGTCGGTGAACAGGACACCGACCAGCGCGGACACCCACCAGGCGGTCATGCCGCGCCAGTTCCAGCCGTGTGCGAACCAGTAACGGCCGCCGCGCTGGCGACGGTTGAAGACCTGGAGGGCGTCGGGGTCGTACCAGCCGCGCCGGGTGTAGAAGCCCAGCATCATCACGACCATCCAGGGCGTGGTGCAGGTGATGATCATCGTGGCGAACGTGGAGATCGACTGCACGAGGTCCAGGCCGAACCGGCCGATGAAGATGAACGCGATGGACAGCACCCCGACCAGGACTGTGGCCTGGACCCGGGACAACCTGGGGAAGACGGAGGAGAAGTCCAGGCCCGTGCCGTACAGGGAGGTCGTGCCCGTCGACATGCCGCCGATCAGCGCCAGCAGGCACACCGGCAGGAAGAACCAGCTCGGGGAGATCGCGAGGAGGCCGCCGACGAAGTCCGGTGCGGCCGGGTCGACGTACTTCGGGGCCTTGGCGGCGATGATGCTCGCCGTGGCCAGGCCGAAGACGAACGGCAGCAGCGTGGCGATCTGCGACAGGAACGCCGCGCCGACCACCTTGCGGCGCGGGGTGCCGGCCGGGATGTAGCGCGACCAGTCGCCGAGGAACGCGCCGAACGACACCGGGTTGGACAGCACGATCAGGGCCGCCCCGATGAACGACGGCCAGAACATCGACCGCGTCGTCGCGTCCGCCGAGGCCGTGAAGACACCGGCGTACGACGGGTCGAAGTCACCGGCGAAGGCGATCGCGCCGAGCAGGAACAGCACGGTCGCCGAGGTCACCGCGATCTTGTTGACGAACAGCATGAACCGGAAGCCGTAGACGCACACGGCGAGAACGAGCCCGGCGAACAGGGCGTAGGCGACGACGTATGACGGTGTGCTGCGCTCCAGGCCGAACAGCCGGTGCGCGCCGCCGACCAGGGCGTCACCGGAGCTCCAGACCGAGATGGAGAAGAACGCGATCGCGGTCAGGAGCGACAGGAACGAGCCGACCACGCGGCCGTGCACGCCCAGGTGCGCGGAGGACGAGACCGCGTTGTTGGTGCCGTTGACCGGGCCGAACACCGCCATCGGACAGAGGATCAGGGCGCCCGCGACGACGCCGAGGAGGGTGGCCGCGAGTCCCTGCCAGAAGGAGAGCCCGAACAGGATCGGGAACGCGCCGAGGACGCAGGTGGAGAAGGTGTTGGCGCCGCCGAAGGCGACCCGGAACAGGTCGAGCGGGGTCGCGGTGCGGTCCGCGTCGGGGATGCGCTCGACGCCGTAGGGCTCAACCTCGGTGAGGGACGGGGACGGGGACGGGGGCGGCGCGGTGGGGGCGTGGTCGGGCTGCGAGGACAAGGGGGCTCCAACGGGGGATCGGCGGTGAAGCGCGTGGTGGCGCGGTGGGATGAACGGCCGCGGGGATCACCGGGTTGGGCGACGGAGCGGATGCCGTGCTCGGGGGTCTGCCGACGGTACGGCGGGGTGTCGGATCCGCGCCAGAGGACGGATCATCCATGTCCCGCGGCGTGAGTGGATGATTCGGCCACCTCCTTCGCTCGTTTCCGAGGGGTGGGCTCAGTCCTCGTCCGGCGCCGCGTCCACCGGTCCGGCGTCCGGGCCCTCAATGCGGACGCGCTGGACTGTTCGAGGGAGTCCCGCAGTTCCGTGAGCCAGTCGTAGGTGTGGCGCCGCACCAGGCGCACGCACCAGGTGAGGGCGCCGCTGCGGCTGCGGGCCACAGCGCCGGCGATCAGCGTGTCGAGCACCTGGCGCTCGGCCTGCCGCAACCGGGCCATCACGGCCGCTGCCACGTGGGTGAACAGCGCGCGCTGTCCGGCGCACCCGCGCCCCAGGAGACCTTCCTGCGCAAGCACACCAGGTCGGGAGTCTTCACGGCGAGCGTGGAAGGGGCAGTTGCGCATCCGGAGCCGTACTTGATCAGCTCCTGGATGACGCTCCGCTCGGCTCGCGTGACACCGGGTTCGCCCACCTCCCCGCGGAACCGCCGCAACGGGACCGCCCCCGGCACCGAGGCCGCGAGCGAGTAGGTGAGACGGGGCGCCGCCCGGCGGTCGGGGTGGCGCGTCCGGCCGATGGTGCCGCCGGGCACTTCCAGGCCGGGTGGACATCACTGCTGATCGCGGGTTCTCCTGGCGGCACACCCCGCCCGATTCGCTCACTGGGGGGACGCCATGTACGACACGCTCCGGGTCGCCGCGCATCCGACCGGGCCCGGCAGTTGCCGGGTGACCGTGGCCGGGGACCTCGACGTGGTCACCGCTCCGGTCACCCGCTCCAGCCTCGGCGGCCACCTGCTGTTCGGACTGCTCCTCGCCGACCGCCACCTGATCCGCCTCGCCCGCGGCCGCATCACCGTCCTGGACCCGGACCGCCTGCACGACCAGGCCGGATAGTTCTCTCGCGCACGAGCGGCACCCGACTGCCCCCTCCCGGCCGACCTGCATGCGCTCGTACGGTGGCCGACCACTCAAGATGCAGCAACCCGAGCCCGGGCGTGGAGCAGGAGAAGCGGGTCACTTCTTGCCGGACTTGCCTCTGACGGCGAGGACGATGAGTCGTGAGCGCCCGCCGGCGTGTGTGATGTCAGGTTGGTCAGGAGTTCGCGCCCGTCAGGGCGAGGAATTCACTGCGGGAGCGGCCGTCGGTTCGCAACAGGCCGGGCAGCGTGGAGGTCAGGGTGCTGGAGCCGGTGGCCTGTACGCCTCGCAGGGTCATGCAGGTGTGCTCCGCCTCGATGACCACGCCGACGCCCTTGGGTTCGAGGTGGGTCTGCAGCCAGTCGGCGACCTGCTCGGTCAGACGCTCCTGGACCTGGGGGTGGCAGGCGAAGTGCTCGACGATCCGGGCCAGTTTCGACAGGCCGACGATCCGGGCGCCGGTCAGGTAGCCGACGTGGGCGACGCCGACGAACGGCAGCATGTGGTGCTCCCAGACGGTCCGGACCCTGCGCCGGGTCCTGGCCAACACCCCGCTGACTTGAGCCCAGCCATGAGTCGCACCCCTCCGCCGCAGCCGCGTCCGTGTCGTGCCCGACCGGGCGACTGAAGGCCGACGCCCGGTGGCTGCCACCGACCGGGCGAGGCCTCCCGGAGAGGTCGAAGGCGGCGGGATGCACGTCGGTGGCCAGGAGCAGCAGTCGCAGCGGCTGTGGCTGCAGTCCCGACTGAAGGGCGTGTGCTTGAGGTCCCACAGCAGGTCGGTCACATGCGGGCGGTATCGCGTTCAGGACCGCAAGCAGGTGGGCCAGGCTGTCGACGCACCACACCGGTGACCGTGCCCTCATGCAGCACGCCGTCTAGTGCGGCGATCGCAGTGCGACCGACGCCTTCTGGATGGCGACGTCCGACCAAGCCGCCCCCGCGTTACTGGAACAGGGGCTTCTCACCCGCCACGACATCGAGAACATGCGGGCGCTCCACCGCACCCCCTCCTTCACCGACACCGGCATCACTCTGATCTCGGTCAGTGGCCGCAAGGCCGCGCACGGCCGGGTCGCTCGGTGACCCGTGAGCTGAGCAGCACCACCCCGCTCGAACCGACCACAAGTGGCCCGATGCGTCGTGCCGTGCCCCCGGTACGGACGCGTCCGGGAAACGATCGGCGAGTTCTGCCGCGGCGCCCTGGCGTCGACCGGCAGCCGAGCACGACAGCCTTCGTCAGACAGGTGGGTGCCCGTTGTCGAGTGCGTCGGCCGTGCGGCCACCAGGCCGGGGGAGGCGAAGGGCTGCCCGCGCCTTCTCCCGTCGCAACGCATGGGCAATCGCGCGTGCCTCGATGCCCGCTTGGCGAAGGACGCCCGTGAGGGGGTTGGTGTATCCGGTGAAGTACAGGCGCGGGGCCGTAGGGTGGCTCTGCCCGCCTACGGCGAGGGGCTGCCCGGCGTCGTCGAGTACGCCCAGGGTCCCGACCAGGTCGTGCAGGGCGGACCGGAACCCCGTGGCGGCGATGACCGTGTCGGGTCGCAGCCGGGTGCCGTCGGCCAGTACCACGTCCGGGCCGTCGAACGCCTGGACGGCCGCGACCGGCTCGACCCGGCCGGACAGGACGGCGTCCACGAAGCCGTGGTCGAGCACCGGGTTGACCCCTTCTCGGACATTGCGGGTGTACAGACCGGTGCGGGGCCGGGGCAGTCCCCGTGAGGTCAGGTCGGGCACGGCGAGACGTTGCGTGAGCAGGGAGGTGCGGTCACGCCACGCCAGTGGGAGGACCTCCGTCAGCCGGCCGACCGCATGCCATCGTGCGCTGGAGCGGGGCAGGATGTTGGGTGGGGTGCGAACTGAGATCCGTACCCGTTCGGCTCCGGCCCCGGCCAGGACGCTCGCGATCTCGGTACCGCTGTTGCCGGCGCCGACCACCAGCACGTCCCGCCCCCGGTAGGGGGCCGGAGAGCGGTAGTGGGCCGAGTGCAGCAGGGTGCCGGTGAACGTCGAACGCCCTGGCCAGCGCGGAGTGTCGGGAGTGTGGCAGCGGCCGGTGGCAACCACGACCGCACCAGCGGGTACCGGACCGTCGGCAGTGTGCACCAGCCATCGTGCTTTCGAACCCGGCTCGGCCCGTTCGATGCGCTGCACCTCGGTGTTCACCCGGACGTCGAGTCGGTGATGGGCGACGTAGTGCTCCAGGTAGCGCACATAGTCGTCCCGGCTCACCCAAGGACTCGCCTGACGCGGAACCGGCAGGCCGGGGAGTTTCGACGTGCCGGGAGTGGTGTGCAAACGCAGGTGGTCATAGCGCTGCGCCCAGCTCGCTCCCACGTGGTCCGACCGTTCCAGGATCACGGTCGGCTCGCCGGAGCGGTTCAGCAGTGCGGCGGCCGCCAAGCCGTGCGGGCCGGCTCCGATCACGATCGTGGGAGCACTGAAGTCTCGCTGTGGTGTGGGGGGCATCGCCTCCTACAACGGCAGACCACGCCCTACGTCACGCCCAACTCCCAGATCTGATACAGGAGGTGTCTGCCGTTACACCGGCGGCGCGGACTCGTTGGTCACCGGGCAGCAGACGTTGCGCGAGGGCTCGGTCGTCCCGAGAGCCGGCCCGCAAGGGGCTGAGGCGGCGCCGCCCTTACCCGCAGGTCCCTACCGGGTCATGAGCCGCGCAGGCCAGCAAAGCATGAGCCTGCGCGGCCCCGGCCTCCACGGGGGCTCCCTCCGGAACGGCTCGCTCCACCTGTCCGATTCCTTCGAGGGGTTCATGTGCGAGCAGTAACGACGCGCCCCCGGCCACGGCTGCGGATCAGCGGAGTCTGCAAGGCGTACGGCGGCCGGCAGATCCTGCGCGAGGTGGACCTTGACGTGTCTGCCGGGACGCTGGTGGGAATCGTCGGCGAGAACGGTGCGGGCAAGAGCACTCTGCTGCAGATCGCCGTAGGCCACCTCGCACCCGACCGCGGCACGGTGACACGGACCGGAGCAGTGGGGTACTGCCCGCAACGAGCCGTACTCAACGACGCGTTCACCGTCGAACAGCATCTGCGGTTGTTCCAGAGGGCCTACCGGCTGCCGACACTGGAACGGGCCGGCGAGCTGATGGAGCTGCTGGCGATGACCACCTGCCGACGACAACAGGTCGGCGAACTCAGTGGTGGAACGCGGCAGAAGCTGAACCTGCTGATCGCTCTCATGCACGATCCACAACTGCTGGTCCTGGACGAGCCCTACCAGGGCTTCGACTGGGACACTCACCAGCGGTTCTGGGCCCTGGCCGCCGCCCTGCGCGATCAGGGCCGGTCGATCATCGTGGTCTCTCACCTGCTGCACGACGCACACCACTTCGACGCAATCGCGCATCTGCGCCAGGGCCGTCTGCACTTCGGGGAGACCGAGTGTTGAAACTCACCTGCACGGCCTTCACCGAGCTCCTGCGCTGCACTCTGCTGGGCCACCTGCGCAACCGGCTGGCCCTGGTTCTGGCAGTCGCGTTCATTCCCGTCTGGATCGCCGTGGCACGCCTGTGCACATCCGACCAAGTGGTGCGCATCCGGCTGGACGCCATCAGCGTCCCCGTCTCTGCTCCGGCCAGCCAGCTGGGCCAGGTGGCCAGCGCGCTGGGCGCCGTCACCATGGTCGCCGGCTTCATCACTTTCACGGAGACCTTCCAGTCCCGTCAGATGGATCGCCGTCTGCTGCTGGCCGGCTACCCCCGGCTGCCGATGCTGCTGGCCAAACTCACTGCCATCGCCCTCACCGCCGTCGCGCTGGCCCTTTACACCACGATCCTGCTGTGGGCTTCCCTGCCCGTACGCCACGCAGGCCCCCTGGGGCTGGCCCTCGCGGGCGCCGGCCTCGCCTACGGCGGCATCGGGCTTTTCCTCGGCTCTCTGGTCCGCGGCGAGCTGGAGGGCTTCTTCCTGATCATCATGCTCAGCCTGGTCGACACCGGTCTGCAGAACCCCGTCTTCAATACACTCATGGATGTGGCAGGCGTTTCCGCGCTTCCTCTGTACGGCGTGAACCAGCTGGCGCTGAGTTCAGCCCTCACCCCCCAGACTCCCTGGTCCCACGGCCTGCTCTCCCTCGCCTGGTCCGCAGCGACCGGGGCCCTGGCGCTGCTCGTCCTCCACCACCACCGCCCTTCCCGCTCCCCGTGGTCCCGCAGGACGAGAGCCAACGCGGAGTAATCACGACCAAGACGGACACCTCCGAGTCCCGGCGCCGCTGATGACGGCGGCTGTCGCGCTACCCCATATCCCGAGGCCGGACGTCTTTGTCAGCAGGCGTTCAGTAGGTGGGGCCGTAAGGGCTCCAGTGCCCGAGGAAGGGCTTCAGGTCGTCGGCCCGTGGCTCGGGAATGTCGGGCAGCCGGGGTGGTGTGTTCAGTGGGTCGAGGCGCTCCACGGTGGCTGCTGCCCAGCACGGCGGCCTGGCCGACGCCTACGAGTTCTACGACTCGCCGTCGGAGGCCACCAGCGAGGCACCAGCCCTCGACGGCCTGGCGCACTGGCCAGGCTCGGCAGGCTGATTGCCTGGGCTTGCCCGGCGGACCATTGCCTGCGACAGGTGAGCCCGGGCAGTGATCCACCGGACGAGCCCGGGAAGGAGCGTCAGGCCATGGAGAACTTCGCGACGTACTCGTCGAAGGGCTCGGTGCCGACTTCCGCACGGAGTTCGTCCATGCGCTCGGGTTCTTCACAGGGCCATGAAACCGGCGCCCCGTCCTTCACGCCGGCGATCTGAGTTCCGTAGACCTGCTTGCGTCCGTGCGCGCAAGCTGCCGCAGCATGTCCTCATGATGCGACAGGCGTCGATACCTGTGACCGTACGGTTCGAAGCGGATCGGCCCGCACGCGAGGCCGTTCAACAGCGGCCTGCTCCTCACCGTCAGGCGGCTGACCAGGGAAGATGGAGAACTAGAACAGGAGTATCTAGGGTCAGCACGTGGCTTTCATCGTGGTGTGCGAAGACGACGCGGCGGTCCGCGGCGTCCTCAAGCGCGCCCTGGAGCACGACGGGCACACCGTCTCGGTCGCCGCCACGGCCGACAGCCTGCTGCGGCAGCTCGCACCGGCGCCCCATCTGGTCGTCCTGGATCTCGGGCTCCCGGACGCCGACGGCCGCGACGTGTGCCTGGCCCTGCGGGCTCGTGGCGTCGACGCCCCGGTGTTGATGCTCACCGCCTTGGACGGCCTGCAGCACAAGGTGGGTGGCTTCGAGGCCGGCGCCGACGACTACATGACCAAACCCTTCGACATCCCGGAACTGCTGGTTCGCGTCCGTGCGTTGTTGCGCCGGGCCACCGTGGCGCCCGCACCGCGCGAGGTCGTCCTCGATCCGGCGAAGCACGTGGTGACCTACGATTCGGTGAGCATGAGCCTGACCCCGACGGAGTTCCGGCTACTGGGCCGTTTGATCGCCTCGCAGGGCGACGCGGTACGCCGCCACGCCCTCGTCGCTGCCGGCTGGCCGCACGGGGCGCAGGTCAGCGACAACACCCTCGACTCCTATGTGCGCCGGCTGCGGGCGAAGCTCGGTTCGCTGGGTGTGGCCGAGCGTCTGGCGACCGTCCGCGGCGTGGGCTACCGATGGCAGTGACGGGATTCCGTAAGCGGGTCGTCGCACTCACCGTGCTGATCGCCACCGCCGTGGTCGCGATCCTGGTCGTGGTCTCGCACGTACTGTTGAGCCGGGTGACGGACGCCGACGCGCACGACCTGGCACGTACTCGCGCCGAGGCCCTCGCGGCGAACGTCACCGCCAAAGACGGCCGTGTCGTACTCACGGAAAGCAGCAGCGAGGCGCTCGACGAGGTCGCCTGGGTGTATGCCGACGGCCGCCTGATCGACGGACACGTCCCGCCGAGCCTGGTCGATCGCGTCGAGGAGCTAGCGGACTCCGGGCGACCGCAGACCGCGACGGTCGACGATTACCTCCTGTACGCGCGGCACATCCCGATCCACGGCCACCACGCCATGGTGATCGTCCGGGTGGACCTCACGCCCTACGAGACGTCCGAGCAGCGCAGCCTGACCTTGTCCCTGATACTGGGCGGCCTCACGATCCTCCTCGCCGGCGGTGTCGCACACCTCGTGGTGCGCCGCGCGCTGCGGGTCGTCCACGAGATGGCCGCCCTCGCCGACGACTGGGGCCAGCACGAACCCGGCCGCCGCTTCAACCTCGGCGTCCCCCGCGACGAGTTCGGGGAACTGGGGCGGACCCTGGACCACCTCCTGGAGCGCGTCGACAACGCGCTGGCGGACGAGCGCCGGCTCACCGACGAGATCGCCCACGAGTTGCGGACACCGCTCACGGTCCTGCGGGCCGAGGCGCAGCTGGCGCAGCTTTCCGGGGAGCCGGTGCCGACGGAGGCGGTGCTGAGCGAGGCCGACCGCCTCGATACGGCGATCACGACGCTTCTGCGCGCCGCGCGCGCACGGACGGACAAGGGGACCTGGTGCGACCTGCGCTCCGCCGCACGACAGGCGATCGCCGGCCGTGCGGTCGAGGTCGCCTTCCCCGCGAAGGTCGAGGTCGCCGTGGCGGCCGACGTCGCCGTGTCGCTGCTGGCACCCCTGCTGGACAACGGCCTGCGGCATGCGCAGTCCCGGGTGTGGATCACCGCGCGCAATGAGGGCGAGGCCATCGTGGTCGATGTCCTGGACGACGGCCCCGGATTCGATCCCGCGGACGTCGACCGCGTCTTCGAAGCGGGGGTGACCGGCGGCGGCGGGTACGGGCTGGGGCTGCCGGTGGTCCGGCGCATCGCCGCCTCGGCCGGTGTGGAGGTCCGCGCGATCGCGGACGGCCGCGGTCACGTCAAGGTGACACTCCCGGCCGCCCGTGCAACCGCGTAGTCAGGTTATGTGCAGATTCCCCGCGTAAACCTCCCCGCATGACAACGACAACGGAAGCACGCACGCGCAGCGGGCGTCTCATGCTCAACAAGGTTCCCGAGGTCACCGTCTGGTTCTGGGTGATCAAGGTCCTGTGCACGACCGTCGGTGAGAGCTTTGCCGACTGGATCAACATGAAGCTGGGCGTCGGCCTGGTGAACACGGCCTGGATCTTCACCGGGGTGTTCGTGGTGGTCCTGGCCGTCCAGCTGCGGCTGAAGCGGTACGTCCCGTTCCCCTACTGGCTGACCGTGGTCGTTGTCAGCGTCACCGGCACCCTGTACACCGACATCCTGACCGACCAGCTCAATGTGCCGCTGTGGATCAGTTCCGCGGTCTTCTCGGTGCTGCTCGCGGTGGTCTTCGGCGTGTGGTGGCTGCGAGAGCGCACGCTGTCGATCCACTCGGTCACGACGCTGCCGCGGGAGTCGTTCTACTGGCTCGCCGTTCTCGTCACCTTCGCGCTCGGCACCGCGACCGGCGACTGGACTCTGGAGCTGACCGGCTGGAGCCCGGGAGTCTCGGTCCTGCTGCCGCTCGGCCTCATCGCGGCGATCACGTTGTTGTGGAAGTTCGGCGCGAACCCGGTGCTGTCCTTCTGGCTCGCCTACATCCTGACCCGCCCGCTGGGCGCGAACATCGGTGACTGGCTCGCCTCCCCCAAGGTCGCCGAAAACCCCGGCGACCCCACCGGTCTCGCCCTGGGCACGTTCACCACCAGCCTGATCTTCCTGGGCCTGATCCTGGCGACTGTGGTCTACCTGACGGTGACGCGCTCGGATGTGACCGAGACCCACGAGGCTGCCCACGCCGCACACACCACCGGCGACCCGCGCAAGGAGCGTGTCGCGCTGGCCGGCTTCGGACTGCTCGCCGTCGCCACCGCCGGCTTGCTGGTGTGGGCCCACGGCCAGCCGCACGTCGGCCCGGCGCCGGAGGAGGACAACACCTCCGCCGTCCAGATGGCTCCCGGACAGGCGGTGAAGAAGTTCCCGCCCGCCAAGGTCGCCGCACTGAAGACCCTCGCCTCCACCTCGCTCAAGGACGCACGCTCGGGCAACGCGGCCGGAGCCCATGCGGCAGCCCAGAAGCTGCGTGACCTGTGGGACGCCGACCAGGCATCGCTGCAGCCGCTGGACCAGACCGGCTGGACCTCTATCGACGCTCAGATGGACAAGATGCTCAAGACGTTCGGCATCGACCACTCGAACCCGCCGATGTCGCCTGCGCAGCAGGAGAAGGAACTGAACACCCTCCTGACGGACATGGGCTGACAGACCGCACAGCGCCCGGCCGGCCCACTCGGCCGACGGGCTCAGTGTGCCGAGGCAGCGCAGAGAACCGCGCTTCCTCGGCACACGCCGGGGAGCCTCGGACACCGCAAGCATGTCGTTCCTGCGCACGGCTCACCGAGGACAGCCGAGCGGCTGAACACGGAGGCGTCCTTTGCTGCCCTTTGCGGAGTCAGCCCCATCGAGTACTCCTCCGGTCGGCGGCGCACGCGTCGGCTCAACTACGGCGGCGACCGACAGGCCAACGCCGCCCTGCACCGCATCGTGTTCACCCGGCTGCGTCACGACCCGCCCACACAGGCGTACTACGAACGCCGAACGCAGGAGGGCAAGACCCGACGCGAGATCATCCGATGCCTCAAACGGTATGCCGCCCGCGAGGTCTTCAACCTGGTCAGACCGGTTTCCCGCGCCCCCGCGTCATAGGGGCGTCTGCGACGCAGTAGCCCGGAGTGTGTGCTGGTACGCGGCGGTGCTCCATCTGAACCCGAACGCCCCCAAGGACTGCGGCACGAGCTTCTTCCGGCAGAGCCTGCCCGGCGGCCGGCTCGGCGGAAATCTCGTCGCCGCGCCCCACAACAACCTGGTCGAGGCGCTGGGCACGCGGTTCGTGTCACCGGACTCGTTCACCGAGGACGTCCGCGTGACGCATCGCTACAACCGGCTGCTGCTGTACCACGCCAACCTGATGCAGGTATCGGCTCAGGAGGATTCCCGTACCCGTGGTCGTGGCCGTACTCGCTCGGACGACCACCCCCAGGTCGGGGCGGGTCGCCGAGCCGGTTCCAGTCTCCGGCACACCCCTTCACTGGCCTGTGTAGCCAGATGCGGCGCGGCGGTGCGCGGCCGGTGACGTCATGCGGCTCGTCGAGAGTGCCGCAGGCGCCGGGCTGATCAGCAGAATGAGCCCCCTGGCCAGCACGCGTCGGCCCCCATGAGGGCGCCAACCGCATTCTATGGAGAAGCAAAGAATTCGACCCGGTACTGCCCGGTAGGACCCGTTCGGGTCTACGTTCCCCCCGCACCCTGTCATGTCACGCTCACTCGGCGTGGCAGGGCGGTGAGTGTCATGCTCCTGACTGCGCGGTTCCACCGCCGCTACGCGCAATCACGGGCCTGCCCATCCAGTGCGATACCCCACGTCAACCGGAGGCAGTACCCCATGCGTGAGTCACACCCGAGCGGGCGGAGACGGAGTCTGCGAAGACTCGTCGCCGTCGCCTTCCCCGCCCTCGCTCTGACCGTCGCCGGATTCACCGCCGCGCCGACGGCCGGTGCCCAGCCTGCCGCGCCCCACCCCCAGACCTCCAAGGTCACGCAGAACAACAAGGCACTGACCGCCCCCGAGCGGCAGACCTACCACTCGACCGGCAAGGCCGGCCAGAAGGTGCCGACCCAGCACCTGTGCGCCACCGCCGAGCCGGGTCATGCGTCCTGTTTCGCCCAGCGCCGCACGGACATCAAGCAGCGGCTCGCCGCCGCCCTCGCTGCCGCGCCCTCCGGCCTCTCCCCGGCCAACCTGCACAGCGCCTACAACCTGCCCACCGCGGCCGGTTCGGGCATGACCGTCGGCATCGTGGACGCCTACAACGATCCGAACGCCGAGTCGGACCTGGCCACCTACCGCTCCACCTACGGCCTGTCGTCCTGCACCAAGGCCAACGGCTGCTTCAAGCAGGTCAGCCAGACCGGCTCCACCACCTCGCTGCCGACCAACGACACCGGCTGGGCCGGTGAAGAGATGCTCGACATCGACATGGTCAGCGCGGTCTGCCCGAACTGCAACATCATCCTGGTCGAGGCCAACTCCGCGACGATGGCCGACCTCGGCGCCGCCGAGAACGAGGCCGTGGCACTCGGCGCCAAGTTCATCTCCAACAGCTGGGGCGGCTCCGAGTCCTCCTCCCAGACCAGCGACGACACCTCGTACTTCAAGCACCCGGGCGTCGCGATCACCGTCTCCTCGGGTGACTCCGCCTACGGCGCCGAGTACCCGGCCACCTCCCAGTACGTGACCGCCGTCGGCGGCACCGCGCTCACCACCTCCTCCAGCTCCCGCGGCTGGACCGAGTCCGTCTGGCACACCAACTCCACGGAAGGCACCGGCTCCGGCTGCTCCGCCTACGACCCGAAGCCGAGCTGGCAGACCGACACCGGCTGCTCCAGGCGCATGGAGGCCGACGTCTCCGCGGTCGCCGACCCGGCCACCGGCGTGGCGGTCTACGACACCTACGGCGGCTCCGGCTGGGCGGTCTACGGCGGCACCAGCGCCTCCTCGCCGATCATCGCCTCCGTCTACGCCCTCGCGGGCACCCCGGGCTCGACCGACTACCCGGCGAAGTACCCGTACTCCCACACCAGCAACCTCTACGACGTGACCAGCGGCAACAACGGCAGCTGCTCCCCGTCGTACTTCTGCACCGCGGGTACCGGCTACGACGGCCCGACCGGCTGGGGCACCCCGAACGGCACCGCCGCCTTCACCGCGGGCACCTCCAGCGGCAATACGGTGACCGTCACCAACCCGGGTAACCAGTCGACCACCACGGGCGGCTCGGTGAGCCTGCAGATCCACGCCACGGACAGCGCGGGTGCGACTCTCACCTACAGCGCGAGCGGCCTGCCCTCCGGCCTGTCCATCAACAGCTCCACCGGTCTGATCTCCGGTACGGCGTCCACCGCGGGCACCTACCAGGTCACGGTCACCGCGAAGGACTCCACCGGCGCGTCCGGCTCGACCTCCTTCACCTGGACCGTCGGTGGCGGCGGTGGCGGCTGCACCTCGGCCCAGCTGCTGGCCAACCCGGGCTTCGAGTCGGGCAGCACTGGCTGGACCGCGACCAGCGGTGTCATCACCAACGACACCGGTGAGGCGGCGCACGGCGGCTCGTACTACGCCTGGCTCGACGGCTACGGCTCCTCGCACACCGACACGCTGTCCCAGTCGGTGACGATCCCGGCCGGCTGCAAGGCCACGCTCACCTTCTACCTGCATATCGACACCTCGGAGACCACCAACAGCACCGCGTACGACAAGCTGACGGTCACCGCCGGTTCGACCACGCTGGCGACGTACTCGAACGTCAACCACAACTCCGGGTACGCGCAGAAGACCTTCGACCTGTCCTCGCTGGCGGGCCAGACGGTCACGCTGAAGTTCAACGGCGTGGAGGACTCCTCGCTGCAGACCAGCTTCGTCGTGGACGACACCGCCCTGACGACCAGCTGACCGGTATGAACTGAGCACTCGATCCCGCACGCGGAAGCTGTGCCGGAAGGCGTGTTCGGAACCGGGCACAGATTCGGGCTGCGTCGCCGACGTGCCCTTTGTGAGCCCCTGGCGTGCCGGACCACCAACTGCTGTTGGTCACGCCAGGGAACTCGCTCGCGTGGGCCATCTCGCGTACGCGGATACGGGACAGGCCGAACGTCGGCTCCGACAGTCGGCCGCGGGCGACAGCGGGTTCTGCCTGTCCCTGTCCGGCCGTGTCCGGCTGTTGTGGCAGGCGGATCCGTGCGGTTGGGCAGTACGACGACGGCTGCGTCGTCGCGATCCGCTGCCCTCAGTTGCTCAGCAGTCGCGGAATTCCGGTGACTGGTTGAGGATCTGCGAGCGCAGCGAGGTGAAGCGGATGTGGGTCTCGCCGCCGCGGTCCTCGGGTCGGAAGGCGGCGACGCGATGGCAGTTCTGGAAGGCGAGGGCGATGCCGAAGTGCCGTTCCAGGCTGCCGCGGATCGCGTCGCTGGACAGGGCGCGCAGCAGCTGGCCGCGCTCGTTCTCGGAGGGCGGCGGGGTCTGGTTGTCGGCGAACTCCGCCGTGCCGGCGCGCAGTTCGGAGGCCAGGCGGGCGATGAGGTCGTAGGCGTACGGCAGGGACGTACGGACCGTTTCCACGAAGTCCTGCTCCCGCACCTCGCCGTTCTCGGCTTCGGCGAGCAGCTGCGGGGAGACGTCGAGTGACATGAAGGGCTGTCCTGTTCTGTTTCTGTGGTTCTGTTCTTGCGGGGGTGGGGGTCAGACGAGGGCGGTCAGTGCCGCGGGGCCGTGCCGGAAGTCCGGGTCGACCTGGGCGGCGAGGTCCTGGCCGGTGGCCTCGTTGGCCCAGGCGGTGGCGTTGCGCAGGTGGAACTCCACGGCGTGTTTCTGGAAGGTGGCCCAGTCCTTGGGGCGGGCGTCCACGGACGCGCGCAGCCGGTCCAGGGTGCGGGTGTTGTGCGGCTCCAGCTCGCCGTGGCCGCGGCCCTGTTCCTGGGCGCGTACGTAGGAGGACTGCTCGCAGTGGGCGAGCAGGTCCTCGCCGACGTGCTCCTTGAGGAAGAGCAAGTCGTCCTCGCCGGTCACCTTGTTGCCGACGACGGCGACTGGGATGCCGAACTCGGCCGCATGGTCGCGGTACTGGCGGTACACGGACACGCTCTTGCGGGTCGGTTCGACGATCAGGAACGTCATGTCGAAGCGGGTGAACAGGCCGGACGCGAAGGCGTCGGCACCCGCGGTCATGTCGACGACGACGTACTCGCCGGGGCCGTCCACGAGGTGGTTGAGGTACAGCTCGACCGCGCCGAGCTTGGAGTGGTAGCAGGCCACTCCGAGGTCGCTCTCGTCGAAGGCGCCGGTCACCATGAGCGGGACGCCGTCGACCTCCTGGACGTGATGGCCGTGGATCTCGTCGTCGCCGAGCAGGCGCAGCAGCCGGGAACCGCGCCCGGGAGGGGTCGTCTTGACCATGGCGTCGCGGGATGCGATCCGCGGATTGGTGCCCCGCAGGTGGTCCTTGATCTCGCCGGTGCGCGCGCTGAGCGGCGGCGCTGTGAAGCGTTCGTCCTCGTCGAGGCCGAGGGCGTAGGCCAGGTGCTGGTTGATGTCGCCGTCGATCGCGACGACCGGCGCGCCCGAATGCGCCAGGTGACGGCAGAAAAGGGCTGACAGGGTCGTCTTGCCGCTGCCGCCCTTGCCCACGAAGGCAACGCGCATGGCTAACCACTCCTATTGAAAATGGATGTCATGAGCATAGGGTGAGGGTGCGGTGGGCCGGTGTCAAATCAGCGGGATCCCAATTCGCCGAGGAGGCAGCCGAGTTGGACTGCGGTGCGGATGCTCGGGCATGCCTGTTGCAGCAGGGTGTGGTCAATGAACGCGGCGGTCTTCCAACGGAGCGGCCTTCAATTCCCCGTCGCCCACCGGGGGAAGGTGCGGGGTGTGGTTGACCAGTCGGGCCGAGTTGCCGACGACCGCGATGCTGCTCGTGTTGTGGAGCAGGGCGGCGAGGACGGGGTTCATGGAGCCGCCGGCCCCGGCGAGCAGGCCGAGGAGGTTGACGCCGATGGCGAGGCCGTAGTTCTGGCGGACCACGCGCAGGGTGTGGCGGCTGAGTTCGACGACCGCGGCGACTTGGCGCAGATCGTTCCCGGCCAGGGCGATGTCGGCGGTCTCCAGGGCGACATGGGAGGAGTGCTCGCCCATGCTGATGCCGACGTCGGCCAGGGCGAGGGCGGGGGCGTCGTTGGTGCCGTCGCCGACCATGGCGACGGTGTGGCCTTCGGCCCGCAGGTCGCGGATCAGCTGGAGTTTGCCCTCCGGCAGGGCGTGGGCGTGGACTTCCGTGATGCCCAGTGCGTCGGCCACCACCTGGGCCGTCTCAGGTGCGTCACCAGTGAGCAGGACGACGCGGGCGACGCCCAGGTCACGCAGCTGCCGGACGACGGTCGCGGCGCCGGAGCGCACGGCGTCGGAGACGCCGAGCATGCCGATCAGGTCGTCGTCGTGCGCCAGGCAGATGACGGTCTCGCCGCCTCGGCGGAGCTGTTCGGTCCAGCCCTGGGCCTGGTCGGTGAGTACGACGCCGTGCTGGCGGAGCAGGGCGGGACTGCCCACCAGCAGCCTGGTGCCGTCGAGTTCGGCGCGCATGCCCATGCCCAGGACGACCTCGCACGCCTGGTGGATGGGGACGTGCAGATGTTGCTCCTCGGTGCGGGCGACGATGGCCTGGGCGAGCGGGTGCCGGGCGTGCAGCTCTCCGGAGGCGGCCAGGCTCAGCACCTCGTCGGCGGTGAACCGGTCGCTGAGGGTGACGACACTGGTGACCAGGGGGCGTCCGAAGGTGAGCGTGCCCGTCTTGTCGAAGACGACAGCCGTGACTCGCCCCACGCCTTCCAGGTGCGTGCCGCCCTTGATGAGCGTGCCCCGACGCGCTCCGTTGCCGATGGCGGCGCTGATGGCGGTCGGGGTGGCGAGCCCGGCCGCGCAGGGGCAGGCGATCAGGAGCATGGTCATGGCGCGGCGGGCGTCCCGGGTGACGGCGTAGGTCACTGCGGCCAGGGCGAAGGAGACGGGGACGAAGCGCCGGGTGAAGCGGGCGGCCACGGTCTGGATGGGCGCCCGGTCGGACTGGGCCTCCTCGACGCGGCTGATGATCCGGCCGACGGTGGTGTCCGAGCCGACCGAGTCGGCACGGATGGTGAGGGAGCCGGAAGTGACGATGGTGCCGGCGTAGACGTGGGTGCCGTCCCTGGCGTAGACGGGCAGGGCCTCGCCCGTGATCGCCGCCTGGTCCACGAGAGCCTCGCCGGAGACGACGTGCCCGTCGACCGGGATGCGATGGTGCTCGTACACGGCGACGATGTCGTCCGGCGCGATTTCCTCGAGCGCCACCTCCACCTCGACGCCGTCCCGGATGAACCAGACCCGCTCCTCACCGATGGTGAGCAGCTCCTCGATCGCGCGCCGGGTGCGGCGCAGGGTCAGGGTCTGGAGGAACTCCCCGATGTTCAGTAGCCACAGCACGGTGAGGGCAACGACGTTCTCCCGTAGCACCAGCGAGATGACCGTTGCCGCCGTCACCAACGTGTCGGTCCCGGGATGTGAGCGTCCTCGCAGCGAGCGCAGGGCGCCCCGGAAGAAGGGCAGACCGGTGAAGAAGACCGTCACGGCACCGAGGACTCCCGACGAACCGAAGGCGAGCCTGGGCCGACGCAGCAGGCGGCGCACCGCCACGACCGCGAGGACCGCGCCTCCCACGACGAGTCGGGCGAGCTCGCCAGTGGAGGAATCGGGCGTGGAAGGGGTGGGCTTGGCAGGTGCGGACGCGGGCGGGGCCTCTTGGAGTGCGGCCACCAGGCGGTCGACGTCCATCAGATCGGGTGCCATCCAGATGACCACGCTTCCGGTGCGGGGGAAGATCCGCAGTGCCCTGAATCCGCGGATGCCCATCAGCCGCTCATCGACCAGCCCGGCGCTGCCCGGACGGGCCCGTACCCAAGGAACGGTCAGACGAGCGCGGCCCGTCGCCACAGACCGTACGACCACCTCGGACATGGTCAGTGCTCGTGTCCGTGATCGCGTGACTCGACGCCGACAGCGGAAGGCGGCGGTGCCTCCTCGCCCAACGAGGTCCTCGCCTCGGCGATCATGTCACCGGCCCTGAGCCGGGCTTCCTCGGCGGCCGAGGCCAGCCACCGTCCGGCGACGATGCCGCTCGCGATGCCCGATACAACCGCTTTGCGTGCCGCGGATGTGCCATCAGGGAGACGCTTGGAGACCCCCCGGATGATCAGGCCGCCCACCACTCCGGAGATCGCATAGTGGGCCAGGCGGCCGGCGGCGCTGCCAGCAACAGCGAGGGGATGCATGAGGTGCTCCTTTCGTCCCTGCAGAACGATGGGCCTCTCATCTCCAGTCTGGCCCGCCTGCCGATCGGCGGCGACCGGGCCGAGGACTCAGTCGTGAGTGACGGCTTGGTGCTGTGTGGGGCGCCGGTTCCGGGCAGCCTGTCCGTTCCCCCTTGCCCCGGCCAGTCGGCAGGCGAGGTAGACGACGAAGGAGATCGTCGTGACGTACGGGCTGATGGGGACCGAGCTGCCGAGGGCCAGCAGGATTCCTCCCTCCATCGAGACGAGTGCGAAGACGACGCTGAGGACGGGGAGCAGGGTGGTGGCGGCCGTGATCCGTGCGGCGGCGGCCGCGGGTGTGACGAGGAGCGAGAGCACCAGCAACGCTCCGACGATCTGCACGCACAGGGCAACCGCCAGGCCGAGCACCAGCATGAACGCCAGCGACAGCGCACGGACCGGGACTCCCCGGGCCTCGGCCACCTCCGGATCGACACTGGCGAAGGTGAGCGGTTTCCAGACGATCGTGAGGGCGAGAAGCACGACCACCGACGTGGCGAGGAGCCACGCCATCTGGGGGGTGTCGACCGCGACGATCTGGCCCGTCAGAATGCCGAACTTGTTTGCCGCCCGCCCCTTGTACAGCGACAGGAAGAGCACGCCGAGGCCGAGTCCGAAGGGCATGATGATGCCGATGGCCGAATTGCGGTCCCGGGCACGGACCCCGAGCGCACCGACGGCTGCCGCCGCCAGCAGCGAGCCCACGATGGATCCGGCCACGATGTTCAGCCCCAGCAGCAGCGCCGCCGCGCCACCGGCGAACGACAGCTCACTGATGCCGTGCACGGCGAACGGCAGATCACGCCGGATCACGAACACTCCGACCAGACCGCCGACCAGGCCGAGCAGTGCCCCGGCCAGCAGGGAGTTGTGGACCAGAGCGAGCAGCTCTCCGTAGTCGTGGAAGTTGAAGATCTGCTGCCAGACACCGGTGCCGCCCCCTTCGGCCGGCAGCCTGTCCCCGATCACGGCTGCCCTCCTGCGCTCGGGTCGTCGGCGTGACTGTGCACCGTGTCGGCGTCGGGTGCGCCGACGACTACGATGCGGCCCCCGACGCGGACGACGTCGATCCGCGTCCCGTACAGCTGGGAGAGGGTGGGCGTGGTCATCACCTCGTCCGGTGCCCCGATCAGGAATCCGCCCGGTGCCAGATACAGAACCCGGTCCAGCGGCCCCAGCACGGGATTGATCTCGTGCGTCACGAAGACGACGGCCGTGCCGGCGCCGCGACGGCGTCGGTCCACCAACTCGATGACCGTGCGCTGGTACCGCAGGTCCAAGGACAGAAGGGGCTCGTCGCAGAGCAGGATCCGCGGGTCCGTGGCGAGCGCCTGAGCGACGCGGACGCGCTGCCGCTCACCGCCGGAGAGCCTGCCCACGGGTATGTCCGCGAGGTGCGTCGCTCCGACCGAGGCCAGGACCTCGTCGACACGGCGGCGGATCGCCCGCGGAGTGAGCGACGGCCCCCACCGATGCCCGTCGATCCCGAGCTGGACCAGGTCGCGGACGCGGGGCATGGAGTGTGCGGGAAGGGCCTCCTGCTGGGGGATGTAGCCGATCTGTCTGCTGCCGCGCCGGGGCACCCGGCCGAGGACCGTGACGGACCCCGCGGTGAGCTGTTGCCGGCCCAGGATCACGCGCAGCAGGCTGGTCTTGCCGGATCCGTTCGGGCCCAGAACCGCGAGGAACTCTCCGGGGCGCACCTCCATGTCCAGGCCGCTCCACAGCGCACGATCGCCGTAGGCCAGTGCGGCGCCCCGCAGACTGATCACCGGTGTGGCCCGCTCCGGGGTCCGCTGGGCGTGGCCTCGAAGGAAAGCTGATGTGCCGGCCTCGGTGCGATCCATGGTCTGTCCAGCTGCTGAGCGTCCTCCGGCAGCAGAGCGAAAGCGGAACGGTTATCACTTGAATTATCGCCTCGCCGCCCCTCCCCATCCATTCGATCAGGAGGACGCGGGTTGCGGGGCCGCCCGCCTGGCTCCCCACCGTCGGGTGCGGTGGGCCCCCGCCAAGCGGCAGGCGGCGTAGAGGGTGAACGAAATGGTCGTGACGTAGGGGCTGATGGGGATGCTGCTGCCGAGGGCGAGCAGGATGCCGCCCTCGATCGAGACCACGGCGAAGACCACGCTGAGCAGCGGCAGGAGCACCGGGGAGGCGGTGATGCGTGCGGCGGCGGCTGCCGGGGTCACGACGAGGGTCAGGACCAGCAGTGCGCCGACGACCTGCACCGAGAGGGCGACCGCGAGGCCGAGCACGATCATGAAGGCGAGTGACAGGCCGCGCACCGGCACGCCTCGGGCCGCGGCGACGTCGGGGTCGGCGCTGGCGAAGGTCAGTGGCCGCCACATGACCGCCAGGGCGAGGAGTACGACGGCGGACGTGCCGAGCAGCCAAGTCATCTGTGGGGTGTCGACGGCGACGATCTGCCCGGTGAGGAGGCCGAACTTGTTGGCCGCCCGGCCCTTGTAGAGGGCGAGGAAGAGTACGCCGAGACCCAGCCCGAAGGGCATGAGAATGCCGATCGCCGAGTTGCGGTCCCGGGCGCGCACGCCCAGGACGCCGATCGTTCCCGCTGCGACGAGCGAGCCGGCGATCGAGCCGGCCACCACGTTCGCCTCCAGCAGCAACGCCGCCGACGCGCCCGCGAAGGACAGCTCGCTGATGCCGTGTACGGCGAAGGGCA
Source organism: Streptomyces sp. NPDC046727 (assembly GCF_040645635.1). Taxonomy (NCBI): domain Bacteria; kingdom Bacillati; phylum Actinomycetota; class Actinomycetes; order Kitasatosporales; family Streptomycetaceae; genus Streptomyces; species Streptomyces sp. NPDC046727. The sequence goes on along the minus strand of NZ_JBEYYR010000004.1, from coordinate 98,244 downwards.
GGTCGCGCATGATGACGAAGACCCCGGCCAGGCCGCCGATCAGGCCGAGCGCCGCGCCGGCGATGAGGGAGTTGCGGACCAGCGCCAGCAGTTCGCCGTAGTTGTCGAAGCTGAAGATCTGGTGCCAGATCCCGTCGGCGAGCGTCATGAAGGGACTCCGTCGGTGGCCTGGACTTCCGATGCGTGGTGCGGTGGTGTGGCGGGTTCGTCGGGTGCGCCGACGACCACGACCCGTCCGTGGACGCGGACGACGTCGACCCGGGTGCCGTACAGCCGGGACAGCGATTCCGACGTCAGCACCTCATCCGGTGTCCCGACCCGGTGGCCGCCCGGGGCCAGGTACAGCACGCGGTCCACCAGGTCGAGCACCGGGTTGATCTCGTGGGTCACGAAGACCACCGCCGTGTCGTGCGAGCGGCGCCGGGCGTCGATCAGTTCGGTGACGGCCCGCTGGTGGTGGAGGTCCAGGGAGAGCAGTGGTTCGTCGCAGAGCAGGATGCGAGGATCGGTGGCCAGGGCCTGGCCTATGCGGACGCGCTGGCGTTCGCCGCCGGACAGCAGGCCGAGGGGGACGTCGGCGTAGGCCGAGGCCCCGACCGCTTGGAGGATCTCGTCCACTCGCCGGCGGACCGCGGCTGTGCGGAGTCTCGGCCCGAAGCGGTGTCCGTCGATACCGAAGCGCACCAGGTCGCGGGCGCGCAGCATCGCGTGTGCGGACGGTTCCGCCTGCTGGGGGACGTAGCCCATGTGCCGGCAGGTGTCGCGCGGGGCGCGGCCGAGGACGGACAGCGTTCCGGCGGACAGGGGCTGCCGCCCCAAGAGGGCCCGCACGAGGCTGGACTTGCCCGATCCGTTCGGGCCGAGTACGGCCAGGAACTCCCCTGGCCGTACGTCGAGGTCGAGATCGCGCCACACCACGCGCGGGCCGTACGACAGGGCGGCCCCGCGCACGCTGATCACCGCGGGGGTATCGGCGCGGTGGGCCTCGGTCTCGGTCCTGCCCTGCCGCGCCCGGGGCACAGAGGCCATGCCCGGCTGCCTCACTTGTTCAGCGCGCTCGCGAGCGCGTCCACGTTGTCTGTCATCCAGCCGAGGTAGTCCTTGCCCTTCGGCAGGGTCTCGGTCACGGGCACAACGGGAATGCTCGCGCTCTTGGCAGCGCTCTCCACCTTCTCCGTCTGCGGGCCGGAGGTCTGTTCGTTGTAGACCAGCGCCTTGACCTGCTTGCCCGTGAACAGCGCGAGCGTGGCCTGCAGGACCTTGGGGGAGACGTCGTCGCCTTCCTCGATGGCCTCGCTGAACTCCCCGGGTGTCTTGTCGACAAGCCCGCTCGCCTCGATCATGTACAGCGGCACCGGCTCGGTGATGGCCACCGCATCCCCGCCATGCTCCTTCTTGATCTGTGCCTCCTTCGCCTCCAGCGCCTTGAGCTTGGTCTTGAAGGTCTCGGCGTTCTTGGCGAAGGCGGCGGCGTCAGCCGGGTCGGCCTTGCCCAGGGCGGCGGCGATCCGGTCGGCGACCTTGGCGGTGCTGGGGAAGTCGTACCAGACGTGCTCGTTGAGCTCCCCGCCCTTCGGCGCGGTCTTGCCGGAGACCTTGACCGCGTTGATCACCTCGGCGGAGGAGTTGTTGCCGCTCTTCAGCATGCGGTCGATGAAGTCGTCGTAACCGCCGCCGTTCTCGATGACGATCTTCGCCTTGGACAGGGCCAGCTGGTTCTGGGTGTTGGCCTCGTAGGAGTGCGGGTCCTGGGCGGGGTCGCTGATGATCGAGATGACGTCGGCCTTGTCGCCGGCTATCTGCTCCGTGATGTCGCCATAGACGTTGGTCGAGGCGACCACCTTGACCTTCGACGAGGAGTCGGTGCCCTGAGAGGTGCTTCCGTCGCTTCCGGAGCCGGACGACGAGCTGCCGCAGCCCGCCAGGAGGGCCAGGGAGGCGCCGGTGAGCAGCGCCAGGCGCCGGGACGGGGACATGGGCATGGGTCCTCCACGACAGATGGGAACGGTGTCTTCACAAGGTCTTGCTTATCCCGGTCGAGCCGGGTGCGCATCACACGCTAGATGAAAACGAATGTCACTACCATGGCCGGATCTGATCGATGTGAAAATCGTTGCCAAGGCTTGACCTGTCGGCTACGGGTGAGAGGCCGGACCTTCTGGTCGGCAGCGATCACAGATCCCCGTGAGTTCGACGGTGTGCTCGATCTCGGCGAAGCCCGTGGCTGCGGCCACGCCGTCGGCCCAGCGCTCTACGGCTTCCGCCTCCACGGCCAGGCTGAGGCCGCACTGGCGGCAGACGAGGTAGTGGCGGTGGCCGTCGGCGGGCCGGGGGCGGTAGAGGCGTTCCCCGGTCCTTTCCCGTACGACGTCGACATGCCCCTCCCGCTCCAGCGCCCGGAGGGTTCGGTACACCGTGGTCAGTCCCACCGTGGTGCCTGTCATGACCAGTCTTGCGTGCAACTCCCGTGCGGAAACGAAGTCATGGCAGTCGTGCAGCGCTCGGAGGACGGCGGTTCGCTGCCGGGTCGACCGCCAGGTGGGCCGCCGTTCGCCGACCGACATGCCGTGCATGACACCTGCCTCCCGTGTCGCTGGGAATCGATCTGACGCATCAGGCTAGATGAAAATGAATTCCATGACTACTGAGAGCTTCGGGGGCGGCGATCTGTCGAGAACTCGTCGGTGTACAGCCCGGACGGAGGTACAGGGGATAAACCGACCGAAGGGTGGGAAGAGGGCTATACGGCGAGCTGCGGGGAGTGTCAGGACGTGCCCGGGAGGCCGGGCCCGACATGCTGGGGGAGGGTCCGGGTATGGGCGGGCAGCCCTTGTACCTCGCACCGCGGCTGGGCGCTCGATTGCGCTCGCTCCTGGAGTCCCCCGTGCTGCTCCACACCCTCACCGGCGCCCTCGGATCCCCGCTGAATGTGGTCATCCCCGACCAACTCGATGCCAATCTGGATGAGTTCCGGTCGGTCTACGGTCGGCATCGCCTGCCCGGTCAAGTCCTCTTCGCCCATAAGGCGAACCAGTCCAGCGCTCTGTTACGCAGGCTGGCCGCCACCGACGCCGGCGTGGACGTCGCCTCGCTCGGTGAGTTGCAGCACGCGCTCGGCGCGGGTTTCACGCCCGACCGGATCACGGCTACGGGGCCGAAGAGCCCGGAGTTCCTGTGGTTGGCCGCGCGTACAGCGGTCACCGTCGTCGCCGACAGCCGTGGCGAGTTGGAGCAGCTGGCCGCGCTGGTGCGAGGGCACGGGCTGTCGCCGGTCCGTATCCTGCTGCGGCTGTCGGGGTTCGAGGCGTCCGGGGTACGGGTGCTGAGCCGACGGAGCCGCTTCGGCACGTCTGTACGGGAGTTGGGGCCCCTGCTGGACGCAGTCGAGCGGCACGGTGACGCGGTGGACCTGGCGGGTGTGGCATATCACCTGGACACGACGAGCCTCGATGAGAAGGCGACGGCGCTGGAGGGCTGTCTGCGGGTGCTGGAGGAGTGCCGGAGCCGGGGGCTTCGGCCGTCGACCGTGGACATCGGCGGCGGATTCGGCGCCGACTACCTTGCCGACGGCGAGCAGTGGGAGCGATACACGACCGAACTCACCGGCGCCGTACTGGGCACCCGCCCGCCCCTGACCTGGGGCGGGTACGGCTACGGGCTGCGCAACGAGTCCGGCACACTGCGCGGGACGCTCGGTCTCTACCCCGCGCACCGTCCGGTCGCCGGAGCGCGCTACCTCGACGAACTCCTCGTACACCCCGCCGCGTCCTTCGGCGGCCGTCCCCTGGCCGCGCTGCTGTTGGAGCACCTGTACGACCTGCACGTCGAACCCGGGCGTGCGCTGGTGGACCAGTGCGGCCTCACGGTGGCGAAAGTACTGGAGGTCCGCACTCAAGAGAACTGTGAGGAACTCCTGGTACGGCTGGCGGCGAAGGCAGAGGACGTGGCCCTGGAGGAGCACGGGGTACTGATGGACCCCGTCGTCATTCCCCGCGCCCCGTCACACGCCGACGCGGGACCGGTCGCCGTCCACCTCTTCGGCAGTCTCTGCCTGGAGTCCGACCTCATCACACGCCGGACCGTGTTCCTGCCCCGCCGACCCGAGCCCGGCGACCTGATGGCCTTCGCCAACACGGCCGGCTACTGCATGGACTTCCATGCCGGCCGCGCCCAGCAGCAACCCGTCGCGCGCAAGGTGGCCGCATGGCAGGAGGGCGGCGCGTGGCACTGGTGCCTTGACGACGAGTACTGGCCGACCACACCCGTGGGCGGAGCTCAGTGAGTACGACGTGGGGGGAGCACAGTGAGGTACGACAGCATCACCGAAGCCATCGGCAACACCCCGCTGGTGCGCATCGACCCGGCCGTGCACGGCCTCGAACACATCGACCTGTACGCCAAGCTGGAGTTGCTCAACCCGTTCGGATCGGTCAAGGACCGGGCCGCCTGGAACATGGCCGGCCCGCATCTGGCCGAGGCGGCGGCGCGCGGAAGCCAGGTCGTCGAGCTCTCCAGCGGCAACACCGCCAAGGCCCTGGCCGTCCTCGCCGGTATGCACGGTCTGACCTTCAAGAGCGTCACCAACCGGATGCGCGTCCCGGAGATCAAGGACCTGCTCCTGCTGCTCGGCGCGGAGATCGAGGAGCTGCCGGGCCAGAGCGAGTGTCTCGACCCGACCGCCACCGACGACCCACTGACCCTCTTCCACCGGACCCTGTCCGAACCCGGCGGCGCCTACCTGCACACCGACCAGTACTTCAACCCCCGCAACACCGAGGCCCACCTCACCGGCACCGGCCCGGAGATCGTCAAGGACCTGGAGGGCCGGGCTCCTGACTGGTTCATCGCCTGTGTGGGCACCGCCGGCTCCTCCACCGGCGTCACCCGCGTCCTGCGCGAACACGACCCCGCCGTACGGGTCGTCGGGCTGGTCGCGGCCAAATCCGACTTCATCCCCGGCATCCGCACCATCGACGAGGCGCACGAAGTCGGTCTCTTTGACCCCGGCACCTACGACACGCTCGACGCGGTCGGCTCCGACGACGCGATCGAGGGAATGCTCACCCTCAACCGCCGCTGCGGCATCCTGGCCGGCCCCACCGGGGGCGCCGCCTACTTCGGCGCCGTACGCCGGCTGAAGGCCGTCGATGCTCAGTTGTCGGAGCGGCAGACGGCCGTCTTCATCGTCTGCGACCGGGTCGAGAGCTATCTGAGCTACGTCCGGCATCGGCGCCCCGACCTGTTCGGACGCCCCCGCCGCCGCGACTCCGTGGCGGACCTGACCGACGCCGAGCTACAGGCGGCGCCCACCATGGGCGTCGCAGACGCCAGGGCATGGATCGCCACCGGCAGTCCCCTCGTGGTCGACCTGCGCAGCCCGTTCGCCTTCGCCGCCCTGCACATCGACGGCTCGGTGAACATCGTCGACGAGCTGTTCGAAGAACTCGTCCGCGGTGGCCTGCCGTTCAGCCGCACTCGTCCGGTACTGCTGACCTGCCCGGTCGGAGAGAAGTCCGCCCGCTACGCCGCCTTGCTGACCCGGATGGGACACCCGGACGTCCGCAGCCTGGCCGGCGGCGTCATCGCCTGGCGCGACGCCGGCGCCCCGCTGGTACGGGACTGAGCGCGATGGCCATGTGCGTCCAAGGCACGCCACCCATAGAGGAATTAAGGGAGTGGCAGCGCGCAGTGCGTGCCCAGTTCCCGATCATCACCGGTCACCCGGAACATGCCTACCTGGACAGCGCGGCCACCGCCCAGAAGCCCCAAGCAGTCCTCGACTGCGTCCAGACGTACCTCACCACAACCAACGCCAACGCCGGACGCGGCACCTATCCATGGGCCAACCGCACCACGGCGCTGGTCGAGCAGACCCGTGACCGTGTCCGGCGGTTCCTCGACGACCCGGCTCCCGAGCAGTCGGCGGTGCACTTCACGAGCGGCACCACCGAGGGGCTGCGCACCATTGCCCGCGACTGGCTCCCCCTGCTCCTCACCGACGGTGACGAGATCGTCGTACCGCTCGCCGACCACCAGGCCAACATCGCACCGTGGCAGGAGGTTCAGCAGGAGCTGTCTCGCAGGGGCACCCACGTTCGCCTCCTCCCGATGCCGTACCAGCAGTCATCCGGCGACTACGACCACATCGCGCTGGCCGACCTCGCCGGGCCGCGTACCCGGTTCGTCGCCGTCACCCACGTGCACCACGTCTATGGCGGGAACATGAACGTCCACCGCATCCGCGAAGCGGTCGGCCCGGATGCGGTCATCTGCCTCGACGCCGCTCAGAGCATCGGCCACCTGCCGGTGTCCGTGACCGAGTTGGACGCCGACTTCGTCGTCTTCTCCGGGCACAAGGCGATGGCCCTTCCCGGCTCCGGTGCCGTCTGGGCCCGCCAGACGCGCGGCCCGGCGTTCACCCCGGGCGGTTGGCCGGGCACCCCCAACACCGTCGGCATCGCCTCCCTGGCCGCCGCGCTGGACTGGCTGGATGCCGCCGGCACCGATCGCATCGAGCGCTGGACGGTGGCTCTGGCGGCCCGCCTCACCGAGGGACTGCGCCACCTGGAAGCCTACGAAGTCCTCGGCTGTCGGAACAGCTTGGCTGCCGACTCACCCGTTCAGCAGCGCGAGGGCATCGTCACCTTCCGACACCGGGACATCGACTCGGGCGACCTCGGTTTCATCCTCTTCAGCCACGGATTCATGGTCCGCAGCGACAACCACTGCCAGGGCAGCGCGGGGGAGAGGACCGGCTCGGTGCGGGTCAGCCTGCACGTCTACAACACCGTCGAGGAGGTCGACCAGCTGCTGACCGCCCTCCACACGCTCGGGTGACATCGCCGACTTGAGCGTAATGGGAACCGTTTCCACCTGTAATGTCCCGTGGGCAACGCAGGCGCGAGAGGGCAAGGTGGCGCGACCGGTATGGGATTGAGCCTGGCGACGGCCGAGAGGTGGGTGGAGCGCTGGGAGCTCCAGCAGCAGCGGTACGCCATCGACCGTGAGGACCGTTTCACGGTGATCGCCGACGTCGTCCAGCACATCACCGCCGGCCACCCTGGCCGGCCCTTGGTCGTCGACCTCGGCTGCGGACCCGGCTCGCTGGCGGCCCGGCTGGCGCGCCGGCTGCCCGACGCCGACATCGTGGCCGTCGACCAGGACCCCCTGCTGCTCGAACTGGCTCGCACCCACCACGCCGACGCGGCCCGGTACGTCGACGCGGTGATCGGCCAGCCGGGTTGGACCAAGGCCCTGGGGCTCGACCGTCCATTGGACGCGGCGGTGTCGACGACTGCGCTGCACTACCTGAGCCCAGACGCCCTGCACCGCGTCTACCGGCAGCTTGCGGAGCTGTTGCGGCCCGGCGGCGTCTTCGTCAACGGCGACCACTTCCCGCAGGGCGACACCGTGCTCGCAGGCGTTGCCGGCTGTGTCGGGCGCCGTCGGGCCGAGCGGCGGCACGTCTTCGCCCACGAGGACTGGGCCTCCTGGTGGACGGCCGTCGCTGCGGACCCGGAACTGGCCGACCTCCTCGCCGAACGCCGGAACCGGCTTCCGGCGAGCGCGACCGACAGCATGGGCGGCCTGGCCCTCCCCGCCCACCTGTGGCTGCTGCGGCAGGCGGGGTTCGGGCACGTCGGTCCTGTCTGGCAGTACGGCGACAGCTGTGTGGTCGTCGCGATCCGCTGATGATGCACCTGTTGGTCGTCTCGACCAGTCCCTGGTTATTGAAAACCGTTTTCGTTTCCTGTTAGCTTGCCCGAGGCCAGGTGACCAACCGGGTGACCGGTTCAGTGAAGGGAAGCAACGGTGGGGGATCGGGACATGGAACGCAGGTCGGTGCTGCGGGGCGTCGGGGGTGGCCTGGCCGCGCTCGCGGCCGGCGGACTCCTGACCGGCTGCGGCGGCGGAGGCGGCGGAGTGGCAGCGGCGGACGACGGAAAGCCGCGCCGCGGTGGACGACTGCGCGCCGCCTTCACCGGGTCGAGCGCGGAGTCGACCAGCGTCATCCAGGCGACCGCGACGCCCGTCGACTATGTTCGGGCGCGCCTCGTGTGGGACACGATCGGCGAGATCGACGGCAGCAAGCCGGTGTGGCGGGTGGCGGAGTCCGTCGAGCACAACGGTGACGCGACGGTGTGGACGGTTCGTGTCCGCGACGGCATCACCTTCAGCGACGGCAGGGCCCTCACCGCCGACGACGTGCTGTTCACCCTCCGCACCTTCGCCACACAGCCCACCACCCAGAGCGCCTTCCTCGCCGGCCTCGACACCAAGGCGTCGAAGGCGCGCGACAAGCGCACGGTCGAGCTTCGTCTCAAGAGCCCGGACGGCTTCTTCGACCTCGCCCTCGCCCAGTCGATGTTCGTCTTCCCCGACGGGACGAAGGACTTCGCCAAGGCGCCCGGCTCCGGTCCCTTCGTGCTGAAGACGTGGTCGCGGGGCAGGAGCAGTCTGCTGACCGCCCGCAAGGACTACTGGGGCAGCGGCGGGCCGTACCTCGACGAGATCGAGCTGCTGTCCGTCACCGAGGCCGAGGCGCGGCTCAACGGCCTCAAGGCAGGTCAGTTCGACTACGCGGGCGCCCTGAGTCTGACGGCGACCCGAGCGGAGGCGGGCAACTCCCGGCTGCGGATCACCACCGCCCCGCGCGAGCTGTGGGGCGAGCTGGCCTTCTCCATGAACCTCTCCGCCACCCCCTTCACCCACTCCGAGGCGGTGCAGGCCGTGCGGTACGCGATCGACCGCGAGGCCATGGTGCGCACGGTCACCCTCGGCAGGGGCGAGGTCGCTGACGACGCCATGGGCCGTCACCAGACCTGGTACGACAGTTCCCTGCCCCGCGTCGAGCACGACCCCGACCGGGCCCGACGGCTGATGTCCTCCGGCGCGCTCAAGGGCATGAAGCTGTCGATCCGTACGAGCAACTATGAATTCGGGCCCCTGGAGGCGGCCACCGCCTTCGTCGAGCAGGGGAACAGTGCGGGCCTCGGGGTCGCCGTGGACAAGGTGCCGGCCTCCGACTTCTACACCGACATGAAGTCCCTGCTGGCCGCTCCGATCAAGACCAGCTTCTACCACCCGCTGCCGCTGCCCCTCGCGTTGAGCACGTATTACGGGCCGAAGGCGTCCTACGCCTTCACCGGCCCGTCCGACGACACCCTCAACGGGCTGATGAGCGCCATGCACGCCGCCGTCGGCGACAGGCGCACCCGGGCGGTGCACGACGTACAGCAATACCTGTACGCACACGGCGGCGACGCGGTGTTCGTGCGCGTGCCCACCGTGGCGGGAGCGACGCCGGCCGTGCGCGGGGTCCAGGCGTACGGCTTCTTCGACTACCCCTCGCTGCGTGACGCGTACCTCGCCTCGTGACCGGCACGCGGCATGGCTGGGTGCTGTGGTGGTTGCGGCGCGCGGGTCTCGCGGCGCTGACCCTGGTCGCCGCCTCCGTGCTGGTCTTCGCGGCCACGCTCCTCGCACCGGGTGACGCGGCGGCGGCGCGGCTCGCCGGACAGGGGGCGAGCCCGGCACAGATCACCGAGCTGCGGCACGACCTGGGACTGGACCGGCCGGCGTGGGAACGGTACGCGAGCTGGCTGTGGGCGGCGCTCCACGGTGACCTCGGCCGGTCATACGTGTCCGGGGAGAGTGTCTCCGGGCTGATCGCCGAACGCGCCGGGAACTCGCTGGTGCTGGGGGCGGTCGCGGCTGCGCTGCTGCTGCCGTCGGCCATCGGGCTCGGGCTGTGGGCGGGGCTGCGCGCCGGCCGGGCGGCGGACCGCGTGGTGTCGACTGCCACGCTGGCGCTCGTCAGTCTGCCCGAGTTCGTCATCGGCACCCTGCTCATCCAGGTCTTCGCTGTGAGCGCCGGCTGGCTGCCCGCCGTGTCGCTGCCGCCGGCCGGGCAGGGTCCGTTGTCCGCGCCGCAGATCCTCGTGCTGCCCGTGCTGACCCTGTTGTCGGTCTGCCTGGCGCAGAACGTGCGCCTGGTCAGGGCGGGGGTGACGGAGGCGGTCGCTTCGGACGCGGTGCGGGCTGCCCGGCTCGGGGGCATCCCGGAGCACCGGGTGGTGCTGCGCTGGGTGCTGCCCGCGGCGGTAGTTCCGGCGATACCGGTCCTCGCACGCTATCTCGCGTATCTGCTCGGCGGAACGCTCGTGGCCGAGACCCTCTTCGGCTATCCGGGCCTCGCCGCGGCGCTGGTGTCCGCCACGGCAGCGCGGGACGCCCCGGTGGTGCTGGGCGTGGGAATGCTCGTCGCCGCTGTGACCGTGTTCCTGAACCTGCTGGCGGACGCCCTTGCCGCCGTACTCAATCCCGCTGCGAGGAGGACGAGTTGACGCGTCGCCTGCCCAAGCTGTCCCGGCGCGCCGGCGCCGTGGCGTCCGGTACGGTCCTCACGGTCGTGGTCCTCCTGGCCCTGATCGGCCCCTGGCTGGCCCCGCACGCGCCCGGCGCCGTCCTGGACACGCCCTACGCACCGGCCGGCAGGGACGCGCCCCTGGGCACCGACCACCTCGGGTCCGACGTCCTCAGCCGCTTCCTGGCCGGCGGGCGGTCCCTGGTGCTGCTCGCGCTCGGCGCCCTGGCCGTCGCCTATGCGGTGGGTGCCGCTCTGGGCATGCTCGCGGCCTTGCGCGGCGCAGCCGTCGACACGGTCGTCCTGCGATTGGTGGACGTGCTGCTCAGCCTGCCGTCGTTCCTGCTGCTGAGCGTGGTCGTGGTGGCCGTGGGCAGGGGGACCGGCGGTGTGGCGGCGGCCACCGCGGTGGTGCTGTTCCCCGAGATCGTCCGTGTCGTGCGGGCCGCGACCCTCCAGGCACTGCAGCACGACTACGTCGAGACCGCCGTCGCCCGCGGCGAGTCGACATGCCACGTCCTCGTCCGCGAGGTGCTGCCCAACCTGGTGCCGGTGCTCGCCGCCGACGCCGGGGTGCGGTTCGTGGGAGCGGCGTTCACCGTCGCCACCGCAGCCTTTCTCGGCTATGGCGCCCAACCTCCCGCTGCGGACTGGGGGTTGGCGATCCTGGAGAACCGGGACGGGCTCGCGCTGCAGCCCCTGGCAGTCGTCGTTCCGGCGGCGGGCATCCTGGTGTTGCTGCTGAGCGCCAATCTCCTGATCGACGCGCTGGCTCCAGCGGTACGCAACCCGCGACGAGGTCGCAGTACGCCGGACACGGCCTCAGACGCCGAAGTCGGCGACGCCGTACTGCACATACGGGACCTGACCGTAGAGGCCGACGGGGTGCGCGTGCTCGACGGGGTCGGTCTTGAAGTGCCCCGGGGGCGGGTGGTCGCTGTCGTCGGCCCGTCGGGATCCGGGAAGACCACCCTCGCACTCGCCGCCTTCGGCGAACTGCGGCCGGGCCTCGCGGTGGTTTCCGGAACGGTGCGGCTCGCCGGCCAATCCGTCCTCGGGCTGCGGCCCCGGCCGCTGCGACGGCTGCGTGTCCGGCACGCCGCGTACGTACCCCAGGATCCGCGCACCTCCCTGGCGCCGACACTGCGCGTGGCCGATCACGTCGGCGAGTTCCTGCGGGCACGCGGGGTGTCGCGCGCCCAGCGGTACGAGCGCATCCGCATGGCCCTGCGCGCCGCCCAACTGCCCGATGACGACGACTTCCTGCGTCGGCGCCCGCACCAGCTCTCCGGCGGTCAGCGGCAGCGCGTGGCCCTCGCCGCCGCCCTCGCCCACCGCCCCGACCTGCTGGTGCTCGACGAACCCACCAGCGCCCTGGACCCGGTCACGGCCGCCGCCTTCCTCGCCGATCTCGCACGGATCAGGGAGAACGGCGGTCCGGCGGTCGTGCTGATCGCCCACGACCTGGCGCACGTGGCGGCGGTCGCCGACGACGTCGTGGTCCTGGACCAGGGACGTATGGTGGAACGAGGGCCGGTGGCCCAGCTGTTGGCGCGCCCGACGAGCGAGACCGCCCGGCGTCTGGTCGTCGCGGCCCGGGCGGCCGAGACGCCTCGGGCCGCGGGCGCTCAAGACAGCGGGGACACGGTGCTGCTGTCCGTACGCGGCATGTCCGCCCGGCGCGGCGCTCAGGGTGTCCTCGATGCTGTCGACCTCGATCTTCCGGCCGCCGGCTGCCTGTCAGTGGTGGGCCCCTCAGGTGGCGGCAAGACCACTCTGCTGCGCTGCCTCGCCGGGCTCCACTCCGGCTGGACGGGCGAACTCCGCCTCGGCGGGCGGCAGCTGGCGCCGGGGGTGCGGGGCCGTACGCGCGATGACCTCCGACGGCTTCAGCTCGTACCACAGGATCCGTACGACTCCCTCAATCCTCACCACACCGTGGAGCGGATCGTGGCCCGCCCACTGCACCTGTTCCGGCCGGACCTCGATGCCGACGCCCGTCGGGCCGAGGCACACCGGCTTCTGGAACGCGTCGGGCTGGACGTCTCCCACGGCAGGCTGTGGCCCAGGCAGCTGTCGGGTGGCCAGCGCCAGCGCGTGGCTCTGGCCCGGGCACTGGCCGCCGAGCCGCAGGTACTGCTGTGCGACGAGGCGACCAGTGCGCTCGACGCCCCCACGGCCGCCACCGTGCTCGCGCTGCTGGACGAGCTGCGGCGGGAGCTGGGGCTCGCCCTGGTCGTGGTGACCCACGACATGACGGTGCCCGTGCGGCTCGGCGGAGACCTGCTGGTCCTCGCCGACGGGCGCATCAGAGAGTCGGGTTCCGCCGAGCGCCTCGTGGCAGCCCCGTCGGACCCGGTGACCTCTCGACTCCTGGCCGCCATCCCGAAGCTTCCGACCCCGGCGCCGTATGAGAGGACCCGCCCATGACCCCCTGGCTCCGTCGCCCCCGCCCGCAGCCGGACCCGGCCGTGCGGCTGCTCTGCCTGCCCCACGCCGGCGGCTCGACCGCGCTCTACAAGCAGTGGAAGGAGCTACTGCCGCCCGAGATCGAGCCGGTACTGGTCTGCCCGCCAGGCCGGGAGGACCGCCTGGACGAACCCCTGCCCGCCGAGCTGCCGAACCTGGTGGCGGCGCTGGGCCGCGCGGTGGCGCCACTGCTCGACCGGCCATGGGCGGTGTTCGGGCACAGCATGGGAGCCACGGTCGGCCACGAACTGGTCCTATGGATGACGCGGCACGGGCAGCGGCCCCCGGAGCACCTCTTCGTCTCGGCGCGCGAAGCGCCGCAACACCACCACGGCGGCAGCGTGCACTTGCTGGACGACGACGCCCTCACCGCCGAACTGCTCCGACTCGGTGGCACGTCCCCCGAACTGCTGGCGATCGCCGAGGTGCGGCAGCTGGTGCTGCCCGCGGTCCGCGGCGACTACCGGCTCATCGAGACCTATGCGGCCGAACCGGAGGGCTTGGTGCCATGCCCGCTCACCGCGCTGATCGGAGCATCCGACACGGAGCTGACCGCCGAGGAAGCCACCGGCTGGGAGAAGTGGACCACCGGTCCCTTCCAGCTGCTCACCTTCCCCGGCGGTCACTTCTACCTCGCGGACCGGCCGGAAGCGGTCGTCGACGCCGTACGCCGACGGCTGCTCACTCCCGCGTAGCGGCGGTCTCCGCCTTGTAGGTGTCCTTGTCGCGGACCAGCACCAGACTCGCCGCTGCCGCCACCAGTGCCGCGATGCCCGCGATCAGGAAGATCCGCGACAGCGCCTCGGTGTAGGCGCTGTGCGCCAGGGCGAGCACAGGCCCACGGGCCCCTTCCGGCACGGCCGAAGCCAGGGCGTCGAACTGCCCCGCTGTCACCAGTCGGCGCAACGCTCCGCCGGCGGAGGCGGGTACCTGGTGCTCGGCCAGCGCGGAGGCGGACATGACGGCGTTCACCTTGGCCGAGAGCACGACACCGAAGACGGCGACTCCGGTCGCGGTGCCGAGCGGGAAGAAGCTGTTGGCGGCGCCCGACGCGGTGCCGGCACGCGACGGCGGTACGACGTTCACGGCGAGGGCCAGCAGGTGGGGGAGGGTGAGGCCCGCTCCGAAACCGATCATGACCAGCATCGGCAGCAGGGCTGTCCAGTCATCGTCCGGCGCGATGCCCACCGTGAGCAGCACGCCCACGCCGACCACCGCCATGCCCAGCGCCAGCACCCACGCCACCGGCACCCGCTTCGTCAGCAGTCCGCTCAGCGGCGCCCCGATCACGATCGCCACCGACTGGGCCAGCAGCACCAAGCCGATCTCGATCGGGCTGAGACGCAGCATGCCTCCCAGCCACAGGGTCAGGAAGGGCAGCATGCCGAAGCTGAAGATCCGCGCGGCGAAGCTCAGCAGCAGCGCGCCGGCGAAGGTGGGGATCGCGAACAGCCGCAGATCGAGCATGGCGCGTTCACCCAGGCGCCACTCCACCACCACGAACGCCACGGCCAGCACGGCACCCACGCCCAGCGAAGCCAGCACGTCCGGCTCGGTCCAGCCGTCCTCGGAGCCTGCCAGCAGCCCGTAGTTGAGAAGGAACAGGGCCAGCACAGCCAGGACAGCACCGGTGTAGTCGATCCGGTGCGCACCATCTGTGGCGCCGCTCTCCGGCACCTTCCGCGCCGTGCCGTAGATGATCAGCAGGCCGATCGGCACGTTGACGGCGAAGAGCCAGGGCCAGCTCAGCCACTCCACGATCGATCCGCCCACCAATGGGCCGAGAGCCGCCGACACGGCACCCCCGGCCGTGAACAGGCCGATGGCCGTCGTACGCGTCCGGGTCGGAGCCCCCTCGAAGACGCCGGATATCAGGGCGAGCGAGGTGCCGAGCACCATCGCGCCACCCGCGCCCTGCACGGCCCGGGCCGCGATCAGGCTGCCCGCGTTCGGGGCGAGCGCACATGCGGCCGAGGCCAAGGTGAACACCGCGACGCCCGCAAGGAAGACCTTCCGGCGACCGATCAGATCCGAGACGGATCCTGCCGTGAGGAGCAGCGCAGCGAAGCTCAGCGTGTACGCGTTCACGATCCACTGGAGGCTGTCCAGCGACGCGCCCAGGTCCGCGCCGATCTCGGGCATTGCCACGTTGACGACCGTGATGTCGAGCGTCATCACCGCCGCCGCCAGCGCCGTCACGGCGGTCGTCCAGCGTCGCGCGTTCCGTACTTCCAGGGACACCTCCTCTTCATCTTTGGTCCCCAACTCCCGTGCGCCGCCGCCCGGTTGGGTGATTTCTGCCTCCGTCATGGCCTTCCTCTCTGGTTGATCCGTGCGGGCGACGCTATCGAGGATCCCGCCACTTGTAAATGAAAATCGTTTCCATTAGCTTGGTCCGTGGCCGGAACGGGCCGTGTCCTGAGCCGTTTCTTCGAGGGGGATGAATCCAGGTGGCACAGCAACGCGCGGACGCACTGCTCGATCTGCCGGCAGCCGTGAGCGAGCTGCTCGGCCTGCCGGCCGAAAAGCTCGACGAGAATGCCCACCTCATCGAGATGGGGCTGGATTCCCTCGGGATGATGCGCCTGGCCGGGCGATGTCGCCGGGCCGGACTCGACATCCGCTTCGCCGACCTCATCGCCGAGCCGACCCTGGGAGCCTGGCGGCGGCTCGTCGAAGGGCGGTACCCGGGCGGCGAGGTCACCACGGTCGTGGACGTGGACGAGTCTGCGGCCTTCGACCTCGCGCTGATGCAGCACGCCTACTGGGTGGGCCGTGCGGACGGGCAGCAACTGGGCGGCGTGGCAGCGCACTTCTACCACGAGTTCGATGGGCGTGACGTGGACGCGGCCCGTCTGGACGCGGCGGTACGGGCCGTCCTCGCCCGGCATGGCATGCTGCGGGTGATCATCCTCGACGACGGACGCCAGCGCATCCTGCCCGAGAGCCCCTGGCCCGGACTGCGCGTGCACGACCTGCGCGAACTTGGCGCCGCAGAGGCCGAAGAGCGGTTGGGTGAGCTGCGCCGGGAACTGTCGCACCGCCGTATGGACATCGGTGCCGGGGAGGTTCTCGACGTCCAGCTGTCGCTTCTGCCCGACGCGCTACGACCGAGCGGCACACGGCTGCACGTCAATCTCGACATGATCGCCGCCGACGCGCTCAGCCTGCGCGTCCTGCTGGCCGACCTCGCCCGTGCGTACGCCGACCCCACTACGCCGTTGCCCGCCCTCGACTACAGCTTCCCCCGCTACCTCACCGAGCGTGCCGCCCTGCGGGACACACCGGTCCGCAAGGCTGCGTTGGACGCCGACCGCGCCTACTGGCAGCAGCGGCTGCCCGACTTGCCTGCGGCACCGCAACTTCCGGTGGGCGCGGGAGAATCGGAGGCCGTCACCGTCGTACGGCGACATCTGCACCTCGACGCCGAGCGCACCCGACGCTTCGAGGCAGCTGCCCGCCGCCACGGCCTCACCCCCGCGATGGCGCTCGCCGCCGTCTTCGCGGAAACGCTTCAGGCGTTCAGTGCGGCGCCGGACTTCGTGCTGAACCTGCCGCTGTTCGACCGGGAGCCGCTGCACGACGACGTCGCCTCGCTCGTCGGAGACTTCACCTCCTCGGTGCTGCTGGCCTGGCACGGCGGGATCCCTGGCACCTTCGCCGAACGCGCCGCCCGGCTGCAGGACCGTTTCCACCAGGACGCCGCGCACGCCGGGCACTCGGGTGTCGAGGTGCTGCGCGACGCCTCCCGGCTGCACGGTGAGCGCGTCCTCGCCCCCGTCGTCTACACCAGCGCCCTCGGCCTCGGGGAACTCTTCGCCGACGCCGTACGCGAGTGCTTCGGCGAGGCGTCCTGGATCATCTCGCAGGGCCCGCAGGTGTGGCTGGACGCACAGGTCACCGAGGTCAACGGCGGTCTGCTGGTCAACTGGGACGCGCGTGAGGACGCGTTCGCCCCCGGCGTCCTCGACGTCATGTTCGGCGCCTATCGCGGGCTGCTGGAGCGTCTGCTGGACGATCCGGCGGCCTGGGCCGAGCCGGTACCGGCGCTGTTGCCTACCGCGCAGCACGCGGTGCGCGAAGCCGTCAACGACAGGGACTGGCAGCAGGCTTCCGCACGCCTGCACGACGGCTTCTTCGCACAGGCCGACGCGCAACCCGACGCCCCCGCACTGCTGTGGGGCCGCAGCGGCTCGCTGTCGTACGGGGAACTCGCCGAGCGAGCCCTGAAGGTGGGCGGACACCTCAGGTCGCGCGGTGTCGTGCCCGGTGACCTGGTGGCCGTCACTCTGCCGAAGGGGCCCGACCAGATCATCGCCGTCCTCGGCGTTCTCGCCGCCGGCGCCGCCTACCTCCCGCTCGGTGTCGACCAGCCCCCGGCGCGCCGTGACCGCATCCACACCTCGGCCGGCATACGCCTGGTGCTCGACGACGTCGCCGTACCGGATGCCACCGAGCCGCTTCCCGCGCCTGTCCCCGGCGACCCGGCCGACCTCGCCTACGTCATCTACACGTCGGGCTCCACGGGTGAGCCGAAGGGCGTCGAGGTGACCCATGCGGCGGCCGTCAACACGATCGCCGACCTCAACGACCGCTTCCGGGTCGGGCCTTCCGACCGCGCACTGGCCGTGTCCGCACTCGACTTCGACCTGTCGGTGTACGACATCTTCGGCACCCTCGCCGCGGGCGGTGCGCTCGTCTGCGTCGAGGAGCCCGCGCGCCGGGACGCCACCGTCTGGGCCGACCTGATGCACACGCACGGGGTGACCCTCGTCAACTGCGTCCCCGCCCTGCTGGACATGCTCGTCACCGCGGCCGGGCCTGGCGCTCTGCCCACAGTCCGGCTCGTGCTGCTCGGCGGCGACTGGGTGCCGCTGGACCTGCCCGCTAGGATGCGCACGGCCGCGCCGGACTGCCGGTTCGTCGCACTGGGCGGTACCACCGAGACGGCCATCCACTCCACCGCCTGCGAGGTCGGCGACGTCCCGGCCGACTGGGTCTCGGTGCCGTACGGGACGCCGCTGCGGGGCGTGAGGTGCCGGGTCGTCGATCCGCTCGGCCGTGACTGCCCCGACTGGGTGCCCGGGGAACTGTGGATCGGCGGCAGGGGAGTGGCACGCGGTTACCGCGGCGACGCCGCTCGTTCCGCCGACCGGTTCCGCGAGGTGGACGGCGTGCGCTGGTACCGGACCGGCGACCGCGCCCGCTACTGGCCGGACGGCAGCCTGGAGTTCCTCGGCCGCGCCGACCACCAGGTCAAGGTGCGCGGCCACCGGATCGAACTCGGCGAGATCGAGGCGGCGTTGGCCGCCGCACCCGGCGTGGAGAAGGCCGCCGCGGTCGTCGGCGCCGACGGGCGACTCGGCGCCGCGGTCACCGGTGTGGCTGATCCGGCACAGTTGCGCGCGTTCGCCGCAGAGCGGCTGCCCTCCGCCATGGTCCCCGAACGGATCGCCGTCCTCGGCGAATTGCCCCTCACGGCCAACGGGAAGATCGACCGG
The DNA here is from genome assembly GCF_040645635.1 of Streptomyces sp. NPDC046727. Classification (NCBI taxonomy): domain Bacteria; kingdom Bacillati; phylum Actinomycetota; class Actinomycetes; order Kitasatosporales; family Streptomycetaceae; genus Streptomyces; species Streptomyces sp. NPDC046727. The sequence continues at coordinate 79,908 of NZ_JBEYYR010000004.1, read as the reverse complement.
AAGGCGATCGGTGGTCTTGTGGCGCACTGCAATGACGCCGACGCGCGGATCGTCACTCCTCCCCGTGGTGGGCGGGAACGCCAGGTCGCCCAGGCGTGGACGGACATCCTGGGCGCGGCCGGCATCGGACGAGAGGACGACTTCTTCGCCCTCGGCGGCGATTCCCTGCTCGCCACCCGCCTCATCGCCCGGCTGCGCGCCGAAGGCTGCGCCGAGGTACGGCTCTCCGACCTCTTCACCCACCCGGTCCTCGCCGACTTCGCCGCCCGGCTGCGCGCCGACACCGGGCGCCCCGCCGAGCGTACGGTGACGGCCGACCCCGACCGCCGGTATGAACCGTTCCCGCTCACCGACGTCCAGCGCGCCTACTGGCTCGGCCGGGACGAGGACTTCACGCTCGGCGGCATCGGATGCCACTTCTATCGCGAGTACGACGTCGAGGACCTGGACGTGGCCCGTCTGGAGACGGCACTCAACCGGCTGATCCGCCGCCACGAGATGCTGCGCGTGGTCGTCGACGAGCACGGTGAGCAGCGGATCCTGCCCGAGGTCCCGTCGTTCACCGTACAGATCACCGAGGCGGAGGCCGATCCTGACGCCGCCTTCGTCGCGCTGCGCGAGACCGCCTCCCACCAGGTGTTCGATCCCGGAACCTGGCCGCTGTTCGCCGTACGCGGTGTGCGGGCGGGCCGCCGGACCCGCCTCGCCATCGGCATCGACAACATCGCCCTCGACGCCCTGAGCATCCTGATCTTCTACACGGAACTCGCCACGCTGTACGCCGACCCGGACGCCCCGCTCCCGCCCGTAGGCGTGTCGTTCCGTGACTACCTGTGCTCCACCGCTCCGGAGCCGGAAGCGGTCGCCGCAGCCCGCGGCTACTGGTCCGACCTGCTGCCCCAGCTGCCTGCCGCCCCCGCGCTGCCGCTCGCCAAGGACCCGTCCACGGTCGTACACCCGCGCTTCACCCGCCGCGAGGCCCGCATCGGCCCGGAACGGTGGCAGGCCGTCACCGACCAGGCCCGTGCCCACGGCCTCACCCCCTCCGGGCTGCTGCTGACCGCCTTCGCGGACGTCCTCGGCCGTTGGAGCGCGAGGCCGGACCTGACCCTGAACCTCACCCTCTTCGACCGCCGCGACGTGCACCCCGACATCGGCAACGTCCTCGGCGACTTCACCTCGCTGATGCTCGTCTCGTCGCGCCCGCAGCCGGGGGACAGCTGGCTGACCCGAGCCCGGCGCGTTCAGGAGGAGCTGTGGCGCTCCCTCGACCACCGCGAGGTGTCCGCCGTATGGGTCCTGCGCGAGCTCGCCCGGCGCACCGGCGAGCCCGAGATCACCATGCCCGTCGTCTTCACCAGCGCCCTCGGCGTAGGCGGCGAGCCCCCGCGCGCACCCTTCGCCCAGCAGGTCTGGGGCGTCTCACAGACCCCGCAGGTGTGGCTCGACCACCAGGTCACCGAGGACGCCGGAGGCATCCGGCTGAACTGGGACGTCGTCGAGGAACTCTTCCCCGATGGGCTCGTCGACGCGATGTTCGACGCCTATCTGCGGCTGGTGGACTGGCTCGCCACCGGCGACTGGACCGCCCCGGCGCCCGATCTGCTGCCCGCGCCTCAACGGGAGACCCGAACCGCCGTCAATGCGACCGGCGCGGGCGTTGTCGGCCTGCTGCACGCCGGCTTCTTCCGCCGCGCCGCCGAACAGCCGCACCGCACCGCCCTGCTGTGGGGCGACGGCGACCGCATGAGCTACGGCGAACTCGCCGACCGCGCACTGCGGCTGGCCGGCGTTCTCGTCGAGCACGGCGTCCGACGCGGTGAGACGGTCGCCGTCGCGCTGCCCAAGGGACCTGATCAGATCGTGGCGGTGCTCGGCGTGCTGGCGGCCGGAGCCGCGTACGTACCCGTCGGCGTCGACCAGCCTCAGGCTCGCCGCGAGCGCATTCAGCGCCTCGCCGGAGTGCGCCTCGCCGTCACCGAGACACAGACGTCCGAGGGCGTCACGGCGGTACCCGTGGACGCGGTTCCCACGATGGACGTACCGGCCGCCCCTGTCGACCTGCCCCCGGACGCCCTCGCTTACGTCATCTTCACCTCAGGGTCCACCGGCGATCCCAAGGGCGTCGAGATCACCCACCGGGCCGCCGCCAACACCGTCACCGACATCAACGAGCGCTACGAGGTCACGGAGTCCGACCGGGCCCTCGCCGTGTCCGCGCTCGACTTCGACCTGTCGGTGTACGACGTCTTCGGGCCGCTCTCGGCGGGCGGCGCGGTCGTGTTGATCGACGAGGACGAGCGGCGAGACGCCCGCCGGTGGCTCGACCTGGTGCGCCGCCACCGGGTGACCCTGTGGAACACCGTGCCCGCCCTGCTCGACATGCTGCTCACCGCTGCGGAGGGCGCCCAGCCGCCGGATGCGCTGCGGCTGGCGCTGGTCTCCGGCGACTGGGTGGGCCTGGACCTGCCGGGGCGACTCGCCGAGCAGAACCCCTGGTGCCGGTTCATCGCGCTCGGTGGTGCGACCGAGGCCGCGATCTGGTCCAACGCGTACGAGGTCACCGACGTCGACCCCGCCTGGCGGTCGATCCCCTACGGCCGTCCGCTGCGCGGCCAGTCCTTCCGCGTGGTCGACGCCCACGGCCGCGACTGCCCGGACTGGGTGCCCGGCGAGCTGTGGATCGGTGGGGCCGGCGTGGCCCGCGGCTACATGGGGGACGTGGCCCGTACCGCCGAGCGGTTCCGTGAGGTGGCAGGCGTGCGCTGGTACCGGACCGGTGACCTGGGCCGCTACTGGCCCGACGGCACCCTGGAGTTCCTCGGCCGCGCCGACCACCAGGTCAAGATCCGCGGCCACCGCATCGAACTCGGCGAGATCGAGGCGGCCCTGCGGGACGCCCCCGGCGTGGGGCGGGCGCTGGTCTGCGTGGCGGGGGAGGGCGCGGCGCGACGGCTGGTCGCCGGCGTCGTCCCGGAGACCGGTTCCGTCGCGACGCAGGTGCACAGCACGCAACTGAACGACAGCGCCCGGCAGTTCAGGGAGCGAACGCGGGACGTGGAGAGTGCCGTGGCGGAGGCGTTCCTGGTACGGCTGCTCGACCCGGGCGAGGCGCTGACCGAGGCCCAGTGGGCGTCCCGGCTGGGCGTCGCCGAGGAGCACCTGCCCGTGTTCCGGTTGTGGTTGGGGTGGCTCGCCGCGCGGAAGGTCCTCGTACGCGACGGCACGACGTACGCCACGGGGCCCGAGGCCGCCACGGCCCTGGCCCGCGCGGAAGCCGCAGAGAAGGGGACCGACGGCTACAGTGCCCTGCTCGCCCGGGCGTACACGCGGCTCACCGAGCGGCTCGCCGACTACCGGGACATCCTCGCCGGGCGCCTGGCCGCGGCCGTCCTGCTCGACGACGACGTCCTCGCTCCTGCCCAGCTTGCGGCTGCCGATCCCGGCGGCGAAGCGGCCCTCGACGAAGTGGCCGACCGAATACGGCAGGAGGGCCGCCCCGTCGACATCGTCGAACTCGGCGGCGGAGACGGCGTCTGGGCCGAACGCCTGCTGAGCAGGCTGGCACCCGAACAGGTGCGGTACACCCTGCTGGACGGTGACCCGGCTCTCCTCGAGGCGGCTCAGCAGCGCCTGGCCTCCCTCCCGCACGAGGTGACCTGTCGCCGGCTGCCCGGCCTGCTCGTACCGGACGAGCTGCGGCACCGCTTCGACATCGTCCTGGCGAACCAGGTCCTGCACCGCAATCCGGATCCCGCCCAGGGCCCCGCGCTGGCCGGTCTGCTGGCTCGCCGGGACGGGTTGCTGCTGGCCGTGGAGCGATCCGAGCTGACCCCGGTCGCGCTGCTCACGGCCACGTTGCTCGACGGCGGGTACGTCGGCTTCGACCGCGAGCGGAGCGCGGCGGGAACGCCCGTGCTGCCGCCGCAGCGGTGGGCCGAACTGCTCGGTGCCGCCGGATTCAGCGAGGTCGTCCACGACCCGGTCGGCCACTCCTTCACCGAGCTGCTCCAGGCCCGCAGGCCGGCCGATGCCGTCGACATGGACCCGGCCGCGCTGCGCGACCACGCCGCCCAGCGGCTGCCCGCGCACATGGTCCCCGAGCGGTTCGCCGTCCTGCCGTGGCTGCCGCTCGGCGCGAACGGGAAGGTCGACCGCGCGGCCGTCGCCACCCTCATCGGCACCACCCAGAACGAGGATCCGGACGAGCCGCCGCAGGGCGAACTCGAGAAGGTCATCGCCGAGATCTGGACCGAGCTGCTCGCTGTGCCCGCGGTCGGCCGCAGGCAGAGCTTCTTCACCCTGGGCGGCGACAGCCTCCTCGCGACCCGCTTCCTGGCGCAGGTGACGCGGCGCTTCGGTGTCCAGCTGCCGCTGCGCCGTCTGTTCGCGGGCCCGACCCTCGCACAGGTCGCGCAGCTGCTCGACGCGGAACTGAGCGCGGAGACCGAGGAGGGCACGCTGTGATCGGCGTACTCGGCGGATACGGCGCCGTCGGCGGCCACGCGGCGCGCCTGCTCGCCCGGTGGGGATCGGGAGCGCTGCGGATCGGCGGACGCGACGACGTACGCGCCAAGCGATTCGTCGCCGCACACCTGGCGGACGTGGAGGCCGAGGCGATCACGGTCGACATCGAGGACTCCGCCTCACTTGCCGCCTTCCTGCGTGGTTGCGACCTGGTCGTCAACTGCGCCGGACCGGCGCACCGCACCTCCGAGCGGGTGACGTTCGCCGCGCTGATGGCGGGCGCCCAACTCGTCGACGCGGGCGGTGGCGGACGGCTGGACCACGTCCGCACGGCAGTTGGCGAACGCACCGTGCTCTTCGACGCCGGCGCGCTGCCGGGCCTGTCCGGACTGCTGCCCCGGTGGCTGGCCGCCGCACACTTCGACTCCGTGCACGGGCTCACGGCGTACGCCGGAGTTCTGGACCGCTTCACCGCCACCGGCGCCGACGACTACCTCGACGGCGTGCTCGGTGCTGCCAACGAACCCCTCGCCGCCTGGAGGGAGGGCGCAAGGCGCTCAGGAGTGCTGCAGCGACGGACGGAGGTGCCGCTGGCCTCCTTCCCGCGCCCGGTGACGGTCTTCCCCTACCTGGACGCCGAGAGCGAGCGTCTGGCCCGCGACCTGTCGCTCACCCACGGCAGCTGGTACACCGCCGTGGACGGGGAGCACCTGGCCGCGGCGCTCGGGGCGGCTCGCGGCACGGACCGCGCCGACGCCGTCGAGGCCCTGCGCCGCGCCACGGCACTCGACACCGCCGGACGCACTCCCTATGTGACCCTGCTGGTCCAGCTCGACGGCACGCACGCCGGACAGCCCCTGACCCGTACGGCCGTTCTGCGGTCCTCGGGCATCGCCCAACTCACGGGTGCTGTCACCGCGGTGGCCGCTCTCGCCGTGCTACGCGGTGAGGTGCCGCACGGCACGCACCGGGGCGACGCGGCCCTGGACCCGGTCACCGCCATCACCCGCCTGACCGGCGAACCCGGACTGTGCGACCTCCGCGTGCACGACGCGGCGATCGACGAACTCACCGCGGTGGAGGAAGGAGCCCTGTGAAGACGCTGAAGACCGTGGTGTGCGGGACGACGTTCGGGCAGTTCTACCTGGCCGCGCTGAAGCGGCTGCCCGAGGAGTTCGAGGTCGTGGGAGTGCTGGCCTCGGGCAGCGCGCGCTCCGTCGAGTGCGCCGAGCGCCACGGCGTACCCCTGTACACGGACGTGGACCACCTCCCCGACGACGTGGACCTCGCCTGTGTCGTCGTCCGCTCCGGCGTCCTCGGCGGCGCCGGAACCGACCTGGCGCTGCGGCTGCTGCGCCGCGGCGTCCACGTCGTCCAGGAACAGCCCGTCCACCACGACGACCTGGTCGCCTGCCTGCGCGAGGCCCGCAGGCACGGGGTGCGCTACCGGCTCGGCGACCTGTACGTGCGGCTGCCGGAGGTGCGGCGCTTCACCCAGGCCGCCCGGACGGCGCTCGCCCGGCAGCCCCTGGCTTACGTCGACGCGGCCTGCGCCTCGCAGGTGGCCTTCCCCCTGCTGCACATCCTGGGCGAGGCGCTCGGCGGGCTGCGGCCCTGGGGCGTGCGAGCCGTGGCGTCCGACACCGACGCCCCGTTCTCGGTGCTCACCGGCACCATCGGCGGGGCGCCTCTCACCCTGCGCGTGCACAACCAGGTCGACCCCGACGACCCCGACAACCACCTGCACCTCCTGCACCGCGTCACCCTTGGCACCGCCGGCGGCAGCCTCACCCTCACCGACCCGCACGGACCGGTGCTGTGGAGCCCGCGCCTGCATGTCCCGGAGCCAGTGAAGAACCGCTTCGACTTCCGGGCCGCGGGCACCGAGCATCTGGCCGAACCCAGTACGACACTGCTCAGCCCGGAGCCCCCGGCGGACTACCGGCAGCTGCTGCGCGACCAGTGGACGGCGGCGATCGGCGCGGACCTGCGGGCGGTGCGGGCCGCGATCCTCGGCGAGCCCGACGCGGAACGGCCCGACCAGTACCACCTGACCCTGAGCCGCATGTGGCAGGACCTCACCAAGGAACTCGGCTACCCGGTCCTGCGGCCCGCTCAGTCGCACCAGCCGCTCTCAGCAGGCGAGTTGATCACCGAGAACGATCTGGTCCGGCACGCGGCCGTAGAGGCCGACCGCCGCGTGGGCACCGTCGACCGTCACCTGGTCACCGACTTCGTACGGCAGCTCGACCAGGCCGTGCTCGGCTCGATGCTCGCCGCACTGCAGGGAGCCGGAGTGCTGGACGACCCGGGACGCGCTCACACCGCCGAGGAGATCCTGGCCGCCGCACGGGTCGCGCCGGCGCACCAGGCGCTCATCCGGCGCTGGCTGCGCGTCCTGGCCGAGCGCGCGCTGATCGGCCAGGAGGGCGACCTGTTCCGGGGGACGGCTCTGACGGATTCCGTCGCGGTGGACCGGTCCTGGGGCGCAGCTGCCATCACCTGGCAACAGGGCCTCGGATCCCGCGAGTTCGTGGCCTACCTGCGGCGCAATGCCACATGCCTGCCCCAGCTGATGCGAGGCGAACAGCAGGCTGCCCTACTGCTCTTCCCGGAAGGCCGCATGGAGGTCGCGGACGCCGTCTACCGGGACACCGTCACCGCGCGCTACCTCAACACTGCCGTCGCCACCGTCGTGCGGTCCCTGGCCGCGGTGCGCGACGCCACGCGTCCGTTGCGCGTGGTCGAGGTCGGCGCGGGCACCGGGGCGACCACGGAGGCGGTCGCCGCCGCCCTCGCCGAGGACGGACGCGGACGGCCGCCGGTCGACTACCTCTTCACCGACGTCTCGCACTTCTTTGTCACGGTCGCGAAGGAACGCCACGCCGACCGGCCCTGGATCCGCCACGGCCTGTACGACATCGACGAGGACCCGGCAGCCCAGGGACTCGAACTCGGCACGGCGGACGTCGTCATCGCCGCAGGTGTCCTCAACAACGCCCGCGACACCGAGGCGACCGTGCGCTCTCTGGCCGGCCTGCTGGCCCCGGGCGGCCGACTGCTCATCACCGAGCCCACCCGTGAGCACCTGGAGATCCTGGCCTCACAGGCGTTCATGATGACCGCCCCCGAGGACGCCCGACGGGACGCCGACACGACCTTCCTCTCCCGGCAGCAGTGGCTCGACGTGCTGGGAAGGGCGGGGTTCACACAGGTCGTGACCGTGCCGGGCGAGGACCATCCGCTGGCGCCGCTCGGACAACGACTGTTCGCGGCCCGCTTCAACTGATCAATGGGGGAAAACAACGTGCTGCGATGCAGCCATGTCCTGTGCAAGGTCGACGACGTCCGGTCGGTCGTACGGGACTACGAGAGCCTCGGCTTCACCGTCGAGTACGGCAGCGCTCCCGAGCGTGCCCACAACGCCCTGCTGTGGTTCGAGGAAGGCCCGTTCATCGAGTTCTTCCAACTGCCGCCCGTCTTCCGACTCGCGAAGTGGCCGATGGCCGCCGTCCACGGCAGGGCGGCCGGCCATCTGCTGGCCCATTGGTCCCGGCCGGGCCAGGGCTGGCGGGATCTGGCACTGGAGACCGACGACACCTCGCTCGACCGTGTGCACAGCGTCCTGCGGGGATCCGGAGTCGGCGTCTCCCGCGTCATGAAGGGCGGCCGCACCCGGCCCGACGGCAACCGTGTGCGCTACCAGTTCCTCGCCACGCGCCCGGCCCGGCTGCCGTTCGTCGTGTCCGCCTACGACCCGCCGCAGCGCCCCGCCGCCGTCCACCACCCCAACGGGGCCCGGCGCATCGCACGGGTCCGGATGGGCGTGAGCGAGCACGACCGCGCCGCCTACGACACCCTCGCCGCCCACCTGGAGCAGGACGGCCCGCTCACCGTGCAGACGTCCCCTGCCACAGGTGTCCTGTCGGTCGAACTCGACGGCGTCACCGGTCGCTTGGACCCGGCCTTGCTGCACGGGGCCGTGCTGACGGCACCGGCCCGGAAGGAGTAGCCCGTGCTCACCCTTCCCGGCTTCCGCGGCCGGCTCCTCACTCCCGGCGCCGCCGGCTACGACCGGGCCCGCCGCGTCCGCAACGCCCGCGCCGACCACCGCCCCGCCCTGATCGCCCGCTGTACGGACGCCGACGACGTGATCGCCGTCCTCGCCCACGCCCGCACTCACGGACTGCCGGTTGCCGTGCGGGGAGGCGGAGCCAACGTGGCGGGCTGGGGCACCTGCGACGACGGTGCCGTGATCGACCTCGGCGGCATGAAGCGCATCGACGTCGATCCCCTCTCCCGTACCGCCGTGGCCGAACCCGGTCTGACCTGGGGCGAGTTCGACGCCGTGACACAAGAACACGGGCTCGCCGTGCCCGGCCCGCGCAACACCGATGTCGGGATCGCGGGCCACACCCTCGGCGGCGGCGTCGGCGACCTGTCCCGCCAGCACGGGCTCACCAGCGACAACGTCACCTTCTTCGAGCTGGTCACCGCCGACGGCCGTCATGTGCGCGCCGACGCCGACACGCACACCGACCTGTTCTGGGCCCTGCGCGGAGGCGGCGGCAACTTCGGCGTCGTCACCCGCTTCGGCTTCCGCCTGCATCCTGTGAACGGCGTCGTCGCAGGGGCCCTGGTCCACCCGGCGTCCCAGGCACGCACCGCCCTGCGCACGGCCCGGGACTGGCTGGCCACCGCACCCGACGCGGCATCGCTGATCGTCCTCGTCTGGACCGCGCCGCCGCTGCCGTTCATCCCCGAGTACCTGCACTTCGAGCGGTGCGCGGTACTGATCCCCAGCTGGTTCGGGCCCACCGACCAGGCCGACGAAGTGCTCGCACCCCTGCGGCACGGTGCGGTCGCCGACCGCATCTCCCACCGGCCCTACACCGCCTACCAGCGCCTGCTGCCGTCACCCCCCGACGTCGCCCGTCAGCACGTCTACAACCGCGGTGAACTCCTCCCCGACCTCGACGACGCCACGCTCGACCTCCTCGTCGACCACTGGGAGTCGGCCGGTCCGAACTTCTCCGTCGTCCTCGGCGCGCTCGGCGGCGCCATCGGCCGGGCGCCCGCCGGACCCACGGCGTTCAGCCACCGCGACGCCCGCTGGTTCGTGGAGATCTGCGCCCAGTGGTACGGCGACCCCGACAGCCCCGAGCACCTCGAACCGGCCCGCACCTGCTGGCAGGCCCTCCAGAAGGTCACCAACGGGCCCTACGTCAACCTCCTGCCCGACCCGGAGCCCCAGTGGGTGCGTGCCGCCTACGGCACGGAGACGTACCGGCGCCTGATCGGCGTCAAGGACACCTGGGACCCGGACAACCTCTTCCGTTTCAACGCCAACATCCTGCCCTCCACCACTTCCGTCACGGCCAAGGAGAACAACCGATGACCCTCGCATCCGCCCCGGCCGAACTGATCGCCGCGCTGCGGCAGGCGGGCGTCCAGCTGTGGGAGGAGGACGGCACCCTCCGCTACCGCGCCCCGAAGGGCGCACTGAATGCCGGACACCTCCAGGCACTGAAGGCCGGTAAGGCAGCCGTGCTGGAGTGTCTGCGGGCCGAGGCCCGGCCCAGCGCGCTCACTCCCGACCCTGCAGCCCGCCACGAGCCGTTCCCGCTGACCGACGTCCAGGCCGCCTACCTTCTCGGCCGCAACGAGGTCTTCGGCTACGGCGGCGTCGCCTGCCACGTCTATCTCGAAGTCACCTACCCCGACCTGGATCCAGTCCGCGTGGAGGACGCCTGGAACCGGCTCGTCGAACGGCACGACATGCTGCGTGCAGTCATCGACCCGGCGGGCCACCAGCAGGTGTTGCCGAGCGTGCCGCGCCTGCGTGTGCCGGTCGCGGAGGGCGAGGACGCGCTGCTGCGCGCCCGCGAGGAAATGAGCCACCGTGTCTACGACACCACGGCCTGGCCCCTGTTCGAGCTGCGCATGACCCGTACCGGCGCGCGAGCGGTTCTGCATCTGTCGATGGACTTCCTGATCGCGGACTGGGCCAGCATCTGGCTGCTGCTCGGCGAGTTCGAGATCCTGCACGCCGACCGGGACGCCCAACTCACCGACCCCGCCGTCCAGTTCCGCGACTACCTGCTCGCCGAGCGCGCCCTCCGGGAGTCCCCGGCCCACCAGCGGGACAAGGACTACTGGTGGTCCCGGCTCGACACGCTGCCGCCCGCCCCCGACCTGCCGACCGCCGGCGTCGCGGCGGACGAACCGCGCTTCCGCCGCCGCTTCCTCAAGCTCGACACACCCGCCTGGGAACGCCTGAAGGACCGTGCCCAGCGCCGCGGCCTCACCCCGTCCTCGGTCGTCCTCGCCGCCTACTCCGCCGTGATCGGCCGCTGGAGCCGCACCCCGCGCTTCTGCCTCAACCTCACGGTCCTCAACCGGCTGCCGCTGCACGAGCAGATCGGCCGCGTCGTCGGCGACTTCACCACCGTCAACCTCCTCGCCGTCGAACCGGCGCCCGGCGCCACCTTCACCGAGCGGGCCCAGGCCGTGGCCGGCCAGCTCTTCGACGACCTCGACCACCGCCTGTACTCCGGTGTCGAGGTGCTGCGTGAACTCGCCCGCCGCCGGGGCCGCGACGCCGCCCTCATGCCGGTGGTGTTCACCAGCGCCATCGGTCTCGGCGATGGCGGCACCGGCCGCCGCGCCCAGGGCCGCCTGGACGGCTTCGGCATCACCCAGACCCCGCAGGTCTTCATCGACTGCCAGGCCATGGACGACGCCGAAGGACTCCAGGTCAACTGGGACGTCCGTGAGGGCGTGTTCCCCGGCGGCCTCGTAGACGACATGTTCGACGCCTTCGACACCCTCATACGGGCCCTCGCCGACGGCGACGACCTCTGGGACCGCACGGACGTGATCCCGCTGCCCGCCTGGCAGAGCGACGAGCGTCGCCGCGCCAACGACACCGCGGCCGAACTCCCCGACGGCCTGCTGCACCACGCTGTGTTCGCGCAGGCGGCCCGCACCCCGGACCGGCCCGCCGTGATCGGCCCGCAGGCCACCCTCACCTACGGCGAGCTCGCCGCGAGGTCCACCGCCGTCGCCGAACAGCTCCGCGCGGCGGGGTGCGAGGCCGGGGACCGGGTCGCGATCGTCATGGACAAGGGCCCCGAGCAGGTCATCGCGGTCCTCGGCACCCTGCTCGCCGGTGCCGTGTACCTGCCGGTCGACACCGCGCAGCCGCCCCTGCGCCGTGCCGCCATGATCGGCGACGCCGGGGTCCGCCACGTCCTCACCCAGTCCTGGGTGGGGGCGGAGTGGCCCGAGAACGGTCACGTCATCGCGGTCGACACGCTCACGCCGGTGACACCGATCGAGCCGGCGCAGGGCGACCCGGACGCCCCGGCCTACGTGATCTACACCTCGGGCTCCACTGGGCGCCCCAAGGGCGTCGTCATCAGCCATCGGGCCGCGCTCAACACGATCCAGGATGTGAACCGCCGCTTCGGCGTCACCGCGGACGACCGGGTCCTTGGTCTGGCCGGCCTGGGTTTCGACCTGTCCGTGTACGACATCTTCGGCCCGCTCGCCGTCGGCGGCTCCCTCGTGCTGCCCGATCGCGAGCGCCGCACCGACCCCTCCCACTGGGCCGAACTGATCGCCGAGCACGGCGTCACCGTCTGGAACTCGGTCCCGGCGCTGATGCAGATGCTCGCGACCTACCTGGAGACCGAGTCGGGCCTCGATCTTGCGAGTCTCCGCCTCGTCCTGCTGTCCGGCGACTGGATCCCCGTGACTCTGCCGGGCATGCTCGCGCCCCGTCTCCCGGGGCTGAAGGTGGTCGCGCTGGGCGGTGCCACCGAGGCGTCCATCTGGTCCAACTACCACGTGTGCGAGGGAAGCTACGAGGGCCGTCGCAGCGTCCCGTACGGTCTGCCGCTCGCCAACCAGGGCTTCCGGGTGCTGGATGCGGAGCTGTGTGACTGCCCGGTGTGGGTGGCGGGGGAGCTGTACATCAGCGGCCATGGCCTCGCCCAGGGCTACCTGGGCGATCCGGAGACCACCGCCCGCCGGTTCGTCACCCGTGATGGACAACGCCTCTACCGGACCGGCGACGTGGGCCGCTATCTCCCCGGCGGCGAGATCGAGTTCCTGGGCCGCGAGGACAACCAGGTGAAGATCCGCGGTCACCGCATCGAACTCGGCGAGATCGAGGCGGCGCTGCTGGAGCATCCGGCGGTGGCGGCGGCAGCCGTGGTCGTCGACGGCACGGGCGAGGACCGGGCTCTCCTCGCCGTCGTCGAGCCTGCTCCCGCCGAACGGGCCCCGGACGCCTCCCCGGCACGGGAAGTAAGCGCGGCGGCCGATGCCACCCTCCCCGACGTGGACCATGACCGGGTGGCCGCCCATGCCGACGCCTTCGACGCCGCCGTCCTGTCCTCGATGGCCTGTGCGCTGCGGGAGCTGGGTCTGTTCCCGTCCGAGGACGGCAAGTCCTCGCAGCAGGCCCTGACGGACGCGGGCATCGAACCGCGCCACCACTGGCTGCTACGCCGCTGGCTGGCGGTGCTGGACGAGCACGGCATCGGCGAGGCGGACGACACGACCGCGGTTCGCCTGTGGGCCGAGGCCGAGTCCGCCTGGAGTGACGAGATCGCCTCCCGAGACTTCCTGACCTACGTCAAGAACCACGCCGACCGCCTGCCCGAGCTGCTCACCGGCCGCCAGGACCCGGTGGAACTCCTCTTCCCCGACGGCGACTTCGCCACTGCGTACGCCCTGTACCGCCGCAACGCCACCGCCCGCTACCTGAACCGGGCCGTCACGGCTGTCCTGGAGCACATCACCGCCGACCGCCCGCTGCGCGTCCTCGAAGTCGGCGCAGGCACCGGCGGCACCACCGAGGACGCCCTGACGGCACTGGCAGGCCGGGACGGCTGCACGTACCACTTCACGGACGTCGCTGCCTTCTTCCTGCCCGAGGCCCGCCGCCGTTTCGGCGACCGCGAGCGCCCGCGGATGAGCTTCGGCGTCTTCGACGTCGATGCCGACCACCGCGCCCAGGGCCTCGCCCCGAACGCGTACGACGTCGTCCTGGCCGCCGGCGTGCTGGAGAACGCCCGCGACATCCGGGCGTCCCTGGCCCGGCTCACCGAACTCGTCGCGCCGGGCGGCTGGCTGATCCTCACCGAGCCCACCCGCGAGCACCCGTGGATCCTGGCCTCGCAGGCGTTCATGATGACCGAGCCGGAGGACGACCGGGCCCTCGGCGGCACCTCCTACCTCGGCCGAGACCAGTGGCTCAGCCTGCTGCGCGAGGCCGGCGCCGACGAGGTGCTGTGCCTGCCCGAGGACGGGCACCCGCTGGCCCCGCAGCGTGTGCACCTCTTCGCCGCCCGCCTGAAGACCGACCGGGTGTACCTCACCGAGCCGGACCTGGCCGCGTTCCTGCGTGACCGGCTGCCCGTCCACATGATCCCGACGCACCTCCAGATCGTGGACACGCTGCCGCTGACCGCCAACGGCAAGATCGACCGCCGTACGCTCCAGAGCTGGCGGCCCGCCGCCACCGAGGCGAAGGCGATCGCGGAGACACCCGCAGACCCCTTCGAGTCGCGCCTCGCCGCCCTGTGGGTGGACGCATTGCCCAGCGGCCGTGTCGGCCGTACCGACAGCTTCTACGACCACGGGGCCGACTCCCTGATCATGGCCCGGATGGCCGGCCGCCTGCGCGAGGAGGTCCCCGAGGCGTCAGGCATCCCCTTCGACACGCTGCTACGGCAGCTGCTCAACCACCCGACGCTCGCCGAACTGGCCGCCTTCCTACGCGACTCGGGGCACACCGGGACCGAGCCCTCCCTGCGTCGTGCCGCCACCGGCAACGCCGCCCTGATGTCGTTCAGCACCACCGGCGACGGCCCCCTGCGGGTGATGTTCCATGCCGGGCTCGGCACCATGGACTGCTACCGGCCGCTCGCCGCCCGCCTGGTCGAGCAGGACCTCGGCCCGGTCCTCGGCATCGTCATCGACGACACCGAGCGCTACCTCGCCCAGGACCCGGCCACCGTCATCGAGCGCGCCGCGGACGACTACGCCGAACGCCTGCTGGCCGAGGGACACGACCGGCTCCAGCTCGTCGGCTACTGCCTGGGCGGCCTGTACGCCACCGAGGTCGCCCGGCGCCTGGACGAGCGCGGCGTGACCGTCGAGGACCTCGTGCTCATCAGCAGCCACCCGGTCGTCGTCGACGTCGAGGACGACCTGATGATCGAGATTCTCTTCGTGCCCAACCTGCACATCTCCCTTGCCCAGACCGGGTTCGGCGACATCGACGGGGACACCGTCGTACGCGGCTTCATGCAGGTCATCGAACGCAACGGCGGCAAGGTCCCGCTGGGCGCGCTCGTCGAGGTCGACGGCCCCGCCGGAGACTTCTTCCGGAGCCTGGCCTCGTACACGCGTGAGGAGCGGTTCGCCGTGTACGCCCGGACGGCGACCGAGGCAGGCGGCCAGACTGTGCCGCCGGAGATGGTCGCCGCGATGTTCCGGGTGTTCCGGCAGAGCTTCCTGTCGGCCCGGTTCACCCCGGAACCGTACGCCGGAGACATCCGCTTTCTGCTGCCGCGTGGCGCCTCCGGCTTCGCGCCCGGCATGGACGACACCACGCTCGCCTTCTGGCGGGACGTGTCCATCGGCGACCTGCCCGTCACCGGCATCGAGGGCAACCACTTCACCTGCATCGAAGAGCCCGACGTCGCCCACGTCGCCGACCTCGTGGCCGCACCGCTGCGCGGCCTGCACCGCCGCTGACCAGGAGACCAGCATGCATCAGCACTACCAACACGTCTGTATCGAGGGCCGGTTCGCCCCGCTGGCCGTCGTGGCCCAGCTTGCCGACTCCGGTCTGCTCACCGACTACGTCGTCTACGAGCAGGGAGAACGGTGGTACGTCGCCGGCAACCCGGTCCACGAGGTGCGCGTCGACGCCCGGACGATACGTGTCGGCGAGCGCACCTCTCCCTGGTCGGGAGCGCCCTGGGAGCTCCTGCATTCCGCGCTGCACGAGGCGCCGGTGCGCGACTGGCACGCCTACGGCTGGCTGGCCTTCGAGCTGGCGAGCGGTGCCGGTACGGACACGCCGCTGGCCCATCTCATGGTTCCCGGCACCGAGGTGACGGTGACCGAAGCACAGGTGAGCGTGCGTACGCTCGACCCGGATCTCCCCGATCGCCTCCGCAAGGTGCTGGCCGGGACCCCGAGGGCCGCATGCGCCCCGAAACCGGTCGATGTCCACGACACCCGACGCACTTACCAGGGGCATGTCGCCCATGCCGTGGCCGAGATCGGCCGCGGCAGGCTCGACAAGGTCATCCTCTCCCGCACCGTGCCCGTGCCCTTCCCCGTCGACATGACCGCCACCTACCTCGCGGGTCGCACCGCCAACAATCCCGCCCGCTCCTTCCTCCTCGACCTGGCCGGAATCCAGGCCGCAGGCTTCAGCCCCGAAACCGTGATCGAGGTGCCCGGAGACGGCACCGCCACCACCCAGCCGCTCGCGGGCACCCGCGCCCTGACCGGTGACCCGGACACGGACGCCGCCCTGCGCATGCAGCTGCACCGCGACCCGAAGGAGGTCTACGAGCACGCCACCTCCGTGAAACTGGCCGTGGAAGAGCTGTCCGGCGTGGGCGTGCCGGGCACCACGCGTGTGGGGGAGTTCCTCACCGTCAAGCCGCGCGGCAGCGTCCAGCACCTCGCCTCCCGCGTCACCACCGACCTCGCCGCCGGCCGCACCGCCTGGGACGCACTCGGCGCGGTCTTCCCACCGGTGACCGCGTCGGGCATCCCCAAACAGGCCGCCTACCAGTTGATCCGGGAGCTGGAGGCGGAGCCGCGCGGCCTGTACGCGGGCGCGGTCCTGCGGGCCGGTGCCGACGGCTCGCTGGATGCCGCGCTGGTTCTGCGCGCCGTCTACCAGCAGGACGGCAGGGCCTGGCTGCGCGCAGGCGCGGGTGTCGTCGGGGCGTCCCGTCCCGCCCGCGAGTACGAGGAGACCTGCGAGAAGCTCCGCAGCGTCGCCCCCTACGCCGTCCCGAGGGAGGGCTGAGCATGCTGGAGGGATTCACCCCCTGGCCGAAGGATTTCGCCGACCGGTACCGCGAACGGGGGTACTGGAGCGGTCGTACCCTGGGCTCGCTGCTGCGGGAACGGGCCGGGGCCACCCCCGATGCCGTCGCGGTGGTCGACGGTGAGCGCCGCTGGACGTACAGCGAAGTCGACAAACGTGCCGACCGTTTGGCGTCCGGACTGCACGAAATCGGCCTGGCTCCCGGCGATCGTGTCCTTGTCCACCTTCCCAACATCGCGGAGTTCGTGGAGCTGTCCTTCGCCCTGTTCCGGCTCGGCGCCGTCCCCGTCATGGCGCTGCCCGCCCACCGCGAGGCCGAGATCGCCCACCTGCTCGCCCTCTCGGAGGCGGTGGCGTACGTCGTCCCCGACACCCACCTCGGTTTCGACCACCGGCCGCTCGCCCGCGCCGTACGCGGGAAAGCACCGCACCTGCGGCACGTCCTGGTCGTAGGCGAGGCCGAGGAGTTCATCCCACTGGCGTCGCTGGCCGCCGAGCCACGGCCGCTGCCGGAGCCGGAGCCGTCCGACGTAGCCCTGCTGCTCCTGTCCGGCGGCACCACCGGCGCACCCAAGCTGATCCCGCGCACCCACAGCGACTACCTCTACAACGCCGCCGCCAGCGCCGCACTGACCGGTCTGACCTCCGACACCCGTTATCTGACCGCTCTGCCCGCCGCCCACAACTTCCCGCTTGCCTGCCCTGGCATCCTCGGAACCCTGCACGCCGGCGGCACGGTCGTGATGTGCCCGACCCCGAGCCCGGACACCGCCTTCCCGCTGATCGCGCGCGAACGCGTCACCGTCACCGCCCTCGTCCCCTCGCTCGCGCTGCTGTGGCTGGAGGCAGCGGATTGGGCGGAGGACGACCTGAGCAGCCTGGAATTCCTCCAGGTCGGCGGCTCCCGCCTCAAGGCCGAGACCGCCCGGCGTATCGCACCCGAACTGGGCTGCCGGCTCCAGCAGGTCTTCGGCATGGCAGAGGGACTGCTCTGCTACACCCGCCCCGACGACCCGGAGGAACTGGTCATCGACTCCCAGGGCCGCCCCCTCTGCGCGGACGACGAGATCCGCATCGTCGGACCCGACGACCGCGACCTGCCGGACGGCGAGGTGGGCGAGTTGCTGGTCCGCGGCCCGTACACCCTGCGCGGCTACTACAAGGCCGACGAGCACAACACCCGGGCCTTCACCGCGGACGGTTTCTACCGCAGCGGCGACCTGGTCCGCCGCCTGCCGAGCGGCCACCTCGTCGTGGAGGGCCGTATCAAGGACGTCATCAACCGCGGCGGCGAGAAGGTCCCGGTCGAGGAGGTCGAGAACCACCTGCTCGCCCACCCGGCCGTCCACGACGCCGCTTTGATCGGCCTGCCCGACGATCACCTGGGGGAGCGGTCCTGCGCCTGCGTCGTACCGCGCGGCGCACCGCCCACGCGCACCGACCTCGCCACCCATCTCACCGCACGCGGACTGGCCGTCTACAAACTCCCCGACGAGGTCCGTGTGTTGCCGTCCTTCCCCCGCACCGCCCTCGGCAAGGTCGACAAGACCGCACTCGCCCGGCAGGTGAGCGCATGAGCGGCCTGAACACGGTCCTGGACCTGGCCAAGAGCTCGGACCGGGTACGGCGGCTGCTCCAACGGGCGGCGGCACTCGGTCTGTTGAGCGGCGTGCTCAATGTCGTGGGCCTGGTGTGTGTGGCCTACGCCGTCGGGGAACTGCTCGCCGACGACCCGTCCGGCGCCGTCGTCACCCGCTGGGCCGTGGGCGCGCTCGCCGGACTCGTCGGCGGCTTCGGCGCCCGCTGCCTCGCCGAGCACCTGGCGCACGAGGCGAGTTACGAGCTGGAGGTCGTCCTGCGCCGCCGTCTCGCCGACAGCCTGGCGCACATGCCGCTCGGCGAGGTGCAGCGGCTCGGGGCCGGGCGCATCAAGAAGATCGTCCAGGACGACGTGAAGTCCCTGCACAACGTGGTCGCCGACGCCCTGCCGTTCCTCGGCTCCGGCGTCGCCCAGCCCGTCGTCGCGCTGCTGGCGCTCGGGGTGGTGCAGTGGCGGATGCTGCTCGCCGCCCTGCTCATCATCCCCGTAGCGTTCGCCTGCTTCTCGCTGATGGCCCGTGACTACGGGACCCAGCGCGAGCGCTACAACGCGGCGAACGAGAACGTGAACGCGGCCGTCGTCGAGTTCGTCCAGGGCATGCCGGTCGTCCGCACCTTCGACGACGGACGGGCGTCCTTCGGGCGCTTCGCCACCGCCGTCGAGGAGTTCACCGAGGCCGTCGCGGCCTGGATGGCCACGACCCGGTCCTCCGGCCTGCTGCACCGGCTGTTCATCGTGCCGCTGCCCACCCTGCTCATCGTCGCCGCCACCGGCGTCCCGATGCTCACCGCCGGCTGGATCTCCCTCACCGACCTCCTCCTCGCCCTGCTCATCGGCACGATGCCCATCGAGGCCGTCTCACCGCTGATGCACCTGACGAACCACATCAACGACGCCAAGGCGGGCGCGGTCCGCGTGCAGGAACTCCTGGACGCGCCTCCCCTCCCCGAGCCGGGTGACCCGCGCGAGCCGGACGGCGCCTCGATCACCTTCGACTCGGTCACCTTCCGCTACCCGGGCCGGGAAGGCACCCCCGCCCTGGACGGCATCGACCTGGAGATCCCCGAGGGTACGGTGTGCGCCCTGGTCGGCGCCTCGGGCTCGGGCAAGTCGACGCTGGCCCGGCTGATCCCGCGCTTTCACGACGTGGACGAGGGCGCCGTACACGTGGGCGGAGCGGACGTCCGTGACGTTGCGAGCGACGTGCTGCTGCGGCAGGTGGCGCTCGTCTTCCAGGAGCCGTTCCTCGTCACCGGCACCGTCGCGGAGAACATCCGGCTCGCCCGCCCCGACGCCACGGAAGCCGAGGTCAGGGCCGCTGCCGAAGCCGCCGCGGCCCACGACTTCATCGTCCGCGACCTGCCCGACGGCTACGACACCCAGGTCGGCGAACGCGGCGCCCGGCTCTCCGGCGGACAGCGCCAACGCCTCACCATCGCCCGAGCGATCCTCTCCGACGCCCCGATCGTGATCCTCGACGAGGCCACCGCCTTCACCGACCCCGAGACCGAGGCCGCCATCCAGCAGGCGATCGCCCGCCTCACCCAAGGCCGCACCGTCCTCGTCATCGCCCACCGCCTCTCCACGATCACGGACGCCGACCAGATCGTCGTCCTCGACCACGGCCGCATCGCCGAACGCGGCCGCCACGCCGACCTCGTCGCGGCCGGCGGCCGTTACGCCCGCCTCTGGGCGAGCCATCAACAGGCCGCTGCCTGGGGCATGACCGGCCACCGCACCCAGGAGGTCGCCTCGTGAAGCGCATCCTGCGCCTGATGCTCACCGCGGCCGGCCCGTACGCGACGCAGTTCCGTGCCACGCTCCGCGTCTCCCTCGCCGCGACCGTCCTGCAGGCCGCCGCCTACGCCTGCTTCGTCCCGCTCCTCGCGGAACTGACCCGCGACCCCGTGCGCACCGGCCGCGCCTGGGGCTGGGTGGCCCTGCTCGCCGCGCTCGTGGCCGCCGAAGGCGCCCTGAGGGTACGGGAGATGGCTTTCACCTACGACTACTGGCACCTGGTCACCGGCTCCACCCGCCTGCGCCTGGGCACCGCCCTGCGCGCCATGCCCCAGCAGGAGCTGAACCGGCGCGCGGCCGGGGACCTCACCCAGGTCGTCGGCGGCAACGCCACCACGGCCGCTACCGCGATCTCGTCCCTGGCCGCGCTCTTCGTCCAACTGGTCACAGTACCCGCGGTGTTGGGCGTGGTGGTCCTCGCCCTGGACTGGCGGCTCGGCCTCGTGCTGGCGGCGGGAACGCTGGCGGCCCTGCCCCTCGTACGGCAGGTGCAGCGCCGTTCCGGTTCCGGCTTCCGTGAGGTCGACGAGGCCGACGGCGAAGCGGCGGCCCGGATCGTCGAGTACGTCCAGGGACTGCCGGTCCTCAAAGCCACCGGCCAGGCGGGCGCCGATTCACCCCGCCTGATCTCCGTCCTGCACCGCCAGCACCACACCCAAGCCGCCACCAACCGCTCAGCGGCCCTTCCCGTGGCCGGCGCCCAACTCCTCGTCCAGCTGGCCCTCGTGGCACTGGTCTCCCTCGGCGCGGCTCTCGCCCTGGACGCCCGGCTGGCCCCGGCGACCCTGCTCGCCGTCACGGTCGCGGCGGCCCGCTTCGCCGAACCCCTGAGCCTGGCCGCCGTCATGACCAAGCTCTTCGAGCTCTCCGAGGCGGCGCTCGCCCGGATCGACGACGTCCTGTCGGTGCCGCCGCTGCCGGTCGCCGCCGGCGGAACCCCACCGACCTCCTTCGACATCCGCTTCGAAAACGTCACCTTCACCTACGACGGCCAGAGCGAACCCACGCTGAAAGACGTGCACTTCACCATCCCGGAACGCAGCCTGACCGCCCTGGTGGGCCCCTCCGGCTCCGGCAAAACGACCATCACGAGACTCATCAGCCGCTACGCCGACCCCCAGCAGGGCACGGTCCGCATCGGCGGCGTCGACCTGGCCTCACTCGCACCGGACGAGGTGCTGCGCCACATCGCCGTCGTCTTCCAGGACGTCTACCTCTTCGACGACACGATCCGCGCCAACATCGCCCTCGCACGCCCGGACGCCACCGACACCGACATCGAGGCCGCCGCCCGGGCCGCCGGCATCCACGACTTCATCGCGTCGCTGCCCGAACGCTACGACACGCGGGTCGGCGAGATCGGCTCCGCCCTCTCCGGCGGCGAGCGGCAGCGCATCTCCATTGCCCGCGCCTTCCTCAAGGACGCCCCGGTCGTGCTGCTCGACGAACCCACGGCCGCCCTCGACAGCACCTCGGAGACCGTGGTGCAGGAGGCCATCGACCGGCTGGTGGACGGCAAGACGGTGATCGTCATCGCACATCGGCTGTCCACCGTCGTCGGCACCGACCAGATCCTGGTCCTCGAGGACGGCCGCATCACCCAGCACGGCACCCACAGCGACCTGCTCACCGACTCCGACGGCCGCTACGCCCGCATGTGGACCGCACAGGCGGCAGCCCGTCACTGGCAACTCCCGGTGACCGTGGCACGCACGGAAGGCAGGGAAGGAACGCACGCGTGAACCCCACCGCACACGCCCCACGAAGTCGTCCCTTCACCCTGGTCGTCTGCACCCCATGCCGCGATGCGGCTCACGAACACGTCATGGACGTGTTGCGCCTGGCGGTCAGCACCTGCCCCCACGGCGTCATGGTCTCCACCGGATGCCTGGACCGGTTTCTGCACTGCCGTGCCGGCTACGGACTGTACGCCGCCGTACAGCCATGCCGGGCGGACCGCCGGCCCACCGGTGCGGTGGTGCGCCTCGGTCCCATCGCGACCCGGGCCGAAGCGGAGGCAGTCGCCGCGTGGCTCCGGGCCGGAATGCCGGCCGACGGCAGCCTCGTTGAGACTCTGCGCGCTGCGCCGGCGCCGCGGCAGGTCGCCCACCTCAACTGACGGAATTTCGCATGTCCAAGAGCCTGTTGAGCGTGGTCACCGGCAACACCCCCGGCGTCCGGAGTGCCGTGATCGACCAGGTGCTGCGTCTTTCCCGGCAAGCTGCGGTGCTGGCCGTGTCGGTGGAGGGCCAAGGGGATGAGGCGTATCCGGTCGTCCAGCGCTTCCTGTCCGGGACCTGCACCTGTCGGACCCCAGCCCAGTGGGGGCCACCGGGGACCCGGTGGTGGTTCTGCGTAGGACCTCCTGGCGCTGCGGCGAACGGCGGGCCCGGGACAGGCGCACGTCGCCCTGGCCCTAGGATCCGGCTCCCGTCATCGTCGGTGTCGATGCCGCCGCGTATGGCCGACCTCGGCCGGTGCAGGCCACCTCGTGGGGAGACGACCGGAAGGCGTCCGGTGTTGCTGCGCTCGTCGGCCGTCTGAACCGGGAGGCACGGATCCTCACAACAGTGGGCGCGAGCGCCCCCGCGCCGACCTCGCTCATCGAGGCCCTGCCGTCCGGCGCGACCCACGCGTGGCAGGCCCGGCTGGAGCCGGTCCTGGCGGCCGCCGCCACAGCGGAACGGTGAGCATGGCGTGGAGTCGGTACTCTGGCGAGCCCGCAGTCCTCTGCACCCAGGGCGGCTGGCCGACGCGCTCGACACCGTGATGGACGGGGTGGTGCGTGGCCCCGGCCACCCCCGCGTGAGCGGGGACCACCGGTCCGGGGCCCAGCCCGGCTGCGGCGGGAGGGGACCACCACCTTCCGAACAGTGGGATCACGCGCAAAACGCCTGACCGTCCTGCGAGCCCGCGAGCTGGATGCCGGGAAAGCAGAGACGGATCCTCTCAGCTCATCCACCTCAGCCTCGCCGAGATCAGACGCCTGGTCATCCGCCTCACCGACCGCCGACCCATGGCCGTCGACCACATCCTGTACTGGTCCATCTGGCGCCGACGGCGACAACACCAAGCCCGCACTAGCCACTACAAGCGGCGCGGACACAGCCCCTGACCTGGCCATCAGTCACAACAAGCACCGTTGCAGTATTAGGACGGCCACTGGTGGGTGAGCGCCTTGGTCAGTTCGTGGCCGTGCGAGGAGGGACGTGGATCTCCAGGACGAGCAGGGTGATGGCGATGGCGAAGACGCCGTCGCTGAAAGCCTCGACGCGTCCGGTCTCGCTCACACCAGCCCGTCCCAGCCCCAGCGGGGTGTCGGTCCCGGTTCGCCGAGGTCCTGGCCGACTGGGCCGGCCGAGACGTCACGGGCGATCCGGGTGCCCCAGTCGAAGTACTCCAGCACCCGGCGGCGCAGCCTCTCGTCCTTGGGGAGTTCCTTGCCGACGGCGTCGGTCATCAGCTCCATCCACCGGGTCCGCTGCTCCTCGGTGATCGACAGGCCGAGGTGGCTCCGGAGCAGGGCCTGGTGGCCGCCGTTTTCGGCGGTGAAGCCTGCGGGCCCGCCGAAGACCTCCGCGAGCCAGACGGCAACGTGCTCGGTGTGGGCCCGGGTGAAGTCCGCGAAGACCGGGGCGAGCAGCGGGTCCGCGAGCACACCGTCGTAGAAGGTGTTGCTCAGCCGGCGGAGTGCGTCCATGCCGCCCACGGCCTCGTACAGGGTGGTGGCACGCTCGGTCACGGCGTCTGCCCGCCCGTCGTGTCCCCGGCGGCCGCGGACACGACCGATGTCCGGGCGTAGTGCTTCATCTCCTCGATGTCCCCGATGTACGGACGGACGGCGGCGAGGAAGGACGGGAAGTGCGGGCCGCCACGGAAGCCCTGTTCGTGGTCCGTCACGGAGGTCCACTCGATCCGCAGGATGTACCGCTCGGGCTCCTCGAGGCCGTGGGAGAGCTCGTACCCGAGGCACTGCGGAGCCCGATCCAGCTGCTTGGCAGCGGTCACATACGCCTTCTCGAACTCGGCTCGGCGTTCTTGATCGGCGATGCGGTACCGGATGTACTCCACGATCACGTCGGTCCTCCGTGGGGTCGGTTCTCGGCAATGATTCAGAGATGCCGACGGGGAAGCGAGGATGTTCGCTTCCGGCACATGAAGCGGAGGTCAGGGTTCTGCGGAGGCGGCCGGGCACGGAGGACGAGGCCGGGGGCGGAGAGGAGGCCGTCACGCCGGTCACGGCAGCTGTCCATGATCCATGCCAATCGCGTCGCCGCCCTCGGCTCCTCCCGCGCACCGCCGACCGGGTGGCCTGACTGGTGTGACGACTGACCTTCCCGGTTTCCCTCCGGTCAGTCTGCCGCTACGCCCGGCATTCGCCCACGGCAGACGAGAAAGATCCTCAAAGGACTGGAGCTCTCTCCTCGCTGGCGGGCGACGCGGCAGTGACGTGGTCGATCGGGGCCTGGGCGAATGGCTCCCGGGAGCGGGGAAGGAACGCCTGCCCGAGCAGCCGACCCGCCGCAGGAAGGCACTCCCCGGTGCGAAATACTCTCCCGATGAGTTCACGCACTTCCCCGATAAGTCAGCCGATCACGATACGGAGGGCAGTCGCGCGGGATGCCAAACGGCTCACGCGGCTCGTGCGTGGCTCCGGCGCCTACGAGGGTAAGTACGCAGCGGCAGTCGCGGGCTACCGGGTCGGTCCTGATTACATCGAGGCCCACCGCGCCTTCGTAGCCGTCGGCGCCGACGAGCATGGGGGCCGGGTCATCGGGTTCTACTCGCTCGTGCTCGCTCCACCGGAGCTCGACCTGCTGTTCGTCGCCGACGAGGCGCAAGGACGTGGTATTGGACGGCTGCTCGTCGCGCACATGCAGTCCGAGGCTCGTGCTGCCGGGCTCGACCGTGTCAAGGTCGTGTCGCATCGTCCCGCCGAGGACTTCTACCACCGCGTCGGTGCAGTGCGGAGCGGGACCGCGCTCGCGAACCCGCCCGCGGTGCCGTGGGACCGTCCCGAATTCGAGTTTCGCATTCCTTCGGAATGACGCGGTGTGCCGATTCGCAGGGCATCGTCTTCGCCTGCATTGTGGCCGGCATGCAGGAGCCGCTGGACGCCACGCGCTCCGTGTGCGCCGTCGTCTGGAGCCATCGAAATCGCGCACACCTCAGCTCGCTCCACACACGATCGAGGTCGGCCGCTGTAAATACGTGGCGCGGATGTGGGCAGGGCTGTATTGGGCCGCGTGTGGAGGTGCCCGGGCCGGTCGATTGCTTTCGCTGAGATGGCCGGACGGCTGTGGCCCCCAGACCTGAGCGGTCCGGGGGCCACAGCGCCGCCGGGTCCATGCCGGGCACGGCGTGGAGGGGCCGGGTGTCGCGTTACGGCGTCGGTGTCTTCCAGATGCCGCGGCCGTGCGTGGCCACGTACACCTGGCTGCCGTCGGGGCTCGGCGAGAGGTAGACCGCCGGCGAGGTGGGCAGGTTGGTGCCCAGGCGCGCCCAGTGGCCCGCCGAGGTGCTGGTGAACACGCCCAGGTCGGTGGCGACCACGAGGGCGCCGTTCTTGGTGACGAGCGCCGCGTTGGCCGGGGCGTCCGGGAAGGAGTCCGTGGCCGCGGGATCGCCGCTGGTGTCCGTCCAGGTCGTGCCGCCGTCGGCGGTCTTCCAGACGTGGCCGTAGCCGGCGCCGGGGCCCTCGTTCCAGTGCCGCGAGAAGCCGTTGATCACCGCGTAGACCGTCTTTCCGGAGGCGTCGGACGGGTCGATGGCCAGACCGGAGATGTAGCGGTTCGGGAAGGCGGCGGGTAGGTTCACCTGGTGCCAGGTGCCGCCGTAGTTGGTGGCGATGCCGCGCCCGAAGGTGCCGTCGACCTTGGAGCAGGGGCCGCACCAGGCCGCCCACGTCACATGGCCGCGGCTGGCGACCGCTGAGGCGGAGTGGCCGGCGCCCAGGTCGTAGAGCTTGGTCCAGTCGGCGCCGGAGGTGCTGTTCCAGGTCTTGGTGTTGCCCCAGACGTACTGGCCGCCCGCGACCCACAGGCCGTTCGGGTCGGTCTCGTCCGCGCTGAACGGGGCGATGAAGCGGGCCCCCGGGTCGCCGGGCGCGATGTCGGTGATCACGTCCTCGGAGCCGTCGTCGCTCGCGGTGTACCCGCAGTTGTTCGTGATCTGCAGCGCCAAGTCGACGTACTCGCCGACCGTCTGGCAGCCGTTGTCCGGGTTGACCAGCTGGTCGCCGCCGTCACCGCCGAACGGGGAGACCATCTCGCCGGCCGGGTTGAGCTGTTGTCCCTGGTAGCTGGCGCCCTTGGGCGCGAGCAGCGAGACGCCGTTGTCCTGCAGGCCGCCCCAGACGGCCTCGCCGCTGCCGTCGGTCATCTTCCCCGCGCGCACCGAGTAGTACTGCAGGTTGCGCAGGGTGCCCGACTCGTTGAGATTGCGCCAGCCAGCGGTGGTCTGCGTGGTGGTGCGGGCGTAGGCGCCGCCGTCGTTGCCGACGAACACCTGAGGCGTGCTGCCCTTCCACTGGGAGAAGGCGAGGGCGTGCTGGTCGGAGTGCATCACGTCACCGTCGCAGGAGTTCTGCGCCGGATCGTACGAGAAGCAGGGCATGCCGAAGTTCCAGTAGCGGCCGATCGCCTTCCAGGTGGCGCCGCCGTCGCGGGACTCGAACATCTCCTCAAGGCCGAGGTAGACGTGGTTCGGGTCGCTCGGGTCGACCGCGATGACCTGGTCGTACCAGGACTGGGAGCCGGGCTGGTAGCCGGTGCCGATCTCCTTGATCTTCATCGCGGAGCCGGTCGTCGACAGCGACGAGGAGGTCGCGATCTGCTTGAAGGAGCCGCTGGCGTTGCCGCTTTGGCTGACGTACACGCCGGCGAGGACCGAGTACACGCCGGAGCCGGAGGACTTGTTGAGGAGCTTCGGGGACTCCATCGAGACGTACAGCTTGCTGCCGTCGGCCGCGTACGCGAAGGCGGCGTTGCCGATCTCGGCGGGGTTGATCGCACCGGTCGGGTTGGCACGCTTCCAGGTGGTGCCCGCGTCGGTGGAGTAGTAGAAGCCGTTGTAGGCGGCGCCGCTGCGCCAGGCCACATTGGCCAGCAGCTTGGTACCGTCGCTGCCGGGCTGTACGGCGATGTCGTTGGCGATGTCCGCGTAGTGGCTGTCCACGCCGCAGCTCACGCCGCTGATGCCGACGCCCGCGCACGGGGCGAGGACCTTCGTCCAGGCGGTGGACTGCCCGGCCGACAGCGGGCGCCGGAAGACGCCGTGCGAGGAGGCCGCGAACACGTAACCAGCCGCCTTGTCGAGGGTCAGGGTGTGGATGGAGCTGCTGTCCAGCTCGGTACCACCCACCTTGTCGCTCTCGCTGAAGGTGCCGGTGACCGGGTCCGCGAGGCGGTAGACGCCGCTGCCGAGGTAGTTGTCGGAGGCGGTGGTGGCCTCGCCGGTGGCCAGCCACAGCGAGCCGTCGGGCGCGACCGTGAGGGCGCCCACGGACAGGGCGGGCAGCCGGTCGGCGATCGGCGTCCAGGTCCTGCCGTCGTCGGTGGAGCGGAACACGCCACCGCCGGCGGCGCCCGCGTAGACCACGCCCTGGTGCGTCGGGTCGGTGGCGAGGGCGGCGATACGGCCCGCCGAGTGGCCTGCACCGCCGCCGGAGTTGGAGGCCGACTGGTCGCGGTAGTGCCTTGCGTCCTCGTTGTACGGGGAGGTGGTGACCTCGGACCAAATGCCGGACCTCAGCGGCATGTTCTTGATGTGCGCCCAGGCGTCGGCGTACGCGCCCGGCGCGAGCTGGCCGCTGGGGGAGAGCCTCGGCTCGTTGAACGCGTCGAGGGACTCCATCAGTTCATGGGACTCCTCGCCTGCCACGTCATGGCGGCCGGCATCCGTGTCGCTCGCCCCGAACGCGGCGACGGGTCCCGTCCCCGCTATCAGGAGTGCGGCGGCTGCGGCGGCGAGTGCTCTCCTGCCGCCGCTCTCCGCCCCGCGGCGCGGTCTGCACCGTGCGGAATACCCACGCATGGACTGTCTCCGGCTTCTTCGGCGTAAGTGGCGGCCGCCCCTACGGTCGCACTTGATCTCCTACTGCCGAGCGCCGGAACCGTACTGCCGTGCACGCCTTCAACCCCAGGGGTTTACAGCAAATTTATAGCCTGACAAACGTAACGATTTCAAAAACGACCTCGTTCGCCATTCGGTCTCCCGCCGTGACGGCACACTTCACTACTTGCAGCGCAGCCGGCCGGTTCTCCGTTACCAGAGCCCCTACGACGACGGTGGACGCCGAGCCGTCAGGCGGCTCCACGGCTCTGGGGCAGGGCGGGCAGACCGCGTCGACCAGGAGGGGCGTGCCGTCCGGACCGGGGCGGGTGTACCTGGCGACGGTCCGGCGCTTCGCCGGATCGCCGTCGAGGATGGTCATGTCGCTGCCGAGGGCCGGCATGCCGACCTGCGTGGACTGGGGAGGCCGCTCGACCGGGTTCGGGGAGCATCCGCCGTGCACCGGGTGGACGCCCTGAGCGGCCAGCCGACGCTGTGCCGCATCCGAACGTAGTGGCCTGTGGCCGCGGGCCGAAGGCTGGGAGGCGGATGTGGCTTGCGGGTGGGTTCTCGCCCGCCGGGCCGCGCTTTAGGCTGCGACCGCTCCGAAATCTGACGATCTTTTGGAGGGTGTGCAGGATGAACCGAGCTCTCATGACCGCATGGGCGGCAGCAGCGCTGGTCGTGTCCGGGGGCAGCACCACCGCCTCCGCTTCCGATGCCCCGCCGGGCACGACGCACGGTCCCTGCCAGTACACCCAGACCCCGGACGAGCCGGCGGCGCGGCCGGTTCCCCTGCCGCCCGCCCCGCGGCACACCCCCGGTCACGGCACGGTCGACATGGCTGTCCCGACCAGTCAGGGCCCGCTCCCGCTGCGTCTGGACCGGGCGAAGGCGCCGTGCACGGTCCAGAGCTTCGTGCACCTGGCGCGGCACCGGTTCTACGACCGTACGGTGTGCCATCGGCTGACGGCGTATCCGACGCTGAAGGTCCTGCAGTGTGGCGACCCGACCGGCACGGGCGAGGGTGGGCCGGGGTACGCGTACAAGGACGAGCTGCCGGTGGACCTGCCGCCGGCACCGAGCGATCCGACCGGCGTCCGTCGCCTTTACGGGCGCGGTGTGCTGGCGATGGCCAACGCCGGGCCGAACACGAACGGTTCGCAGTTCTTCGTCGTCTACGGCGACTCCGCGCTGCGACCGAACTACACGGTGTTCGGCACGGTCGGTACCGCCGGCCTGGAGACGCTCGACAAGATCGCTGCCGGCGGTATCGAGCCGACTACGCAGGACCCCCAGCTTGTCGACGGCACGCCCGTGCTGCGGACCGAGCTGCTCCGCATCCGGCCGTCCTGCCGGCCCTGACGAACCGTGGTGCGGTCACCGTGGGGCCGGCTATGTGCCTGGTCTCACGGTGATGTGAAGCAGCCGTTGCCGAACGCCTCGTGTTGCAATTCGCTACGACGCTGGGCGAGCCGTCGGGCGGGGGGCGCGTCAGGGGCCGCAGGGGCTCCAGTGCCCGAGGAAGGGCTTCAGGTCGCCGGCTCGCGGCTCGGGGATGTCGGGTAACTGGGGCGGAGTTTCCAGGGGGTCGAGACGCTCCACGGTGTCCGCCGCCCAGCTGATCCATGCTTCGGCTTCGGTTCTCGCCTTCCCCGGCGGCATGGCCGCGATTCGCGTGCGCACGGTCCTCACATATTCAGTCAGTCGGATGGCGTGGCACCATGCCGCTTCCTGGGCTTCGGAATGCCTGACGCGGTACGCCTCCGCCTACCGGACGCGAGCACCCTCCATGGCAGCTTCCCAGCGGACGCGCTTCTGGCGTGCCGCTTCGATCTCGTCGAGACGTCTGCGTTCTGCGGCTTCGCCGCGGAGGGCGACCTCCTGCGCGCTCTCGGCGAGCTGGTCTTCGAGAGAGCGTCCGAGAGCGTCGGCCCACTCGCTCGCCCGGTGCGGTTGGCCACCGCTAAGGACGAAGCGGAGACGCTCGGACGGGGTGTAGTCGAAGCGGGGGGATCCTGACCCAGGAGTACTTCTTCGCCTCGGTGAGTTCCTTCTCGGTGGCGACGTGCTCCGTCCGGTCCCGCTCCTGGAGGACGAGGAACCCTACGGTCTGGCGCGGTGATGGTGAAGTGGGGAGATGCCCTGCGGCGGCGATGAGACGGGGGTGCGAGGCCAGTCTGTCCTGCCGAACTGGAGTGTCCGTCGTTCTCAGCGGCGGCGATCAGTGGGTCATGTCCCCTGGTGTGGTGTAGCGGCGGGCAGCTGTTCTCTGCCCTGGGTGGTCAGCAACCTGTTGCGGCGCCCGTCGCGTCAAGTGGTGATGGCGTGGACCGTCGCGTGCGCCGGGCCAGGAATCTGTTCGCGATGAAGGTAATCCATGGGCTATGTGCGGCCCGACCGCGATCGGCCGCTGTGGTTACGGTGCTTCGCTGCCATACCGCCTCACGCCTAGCGAAGAGTGCCCGCCGACGATTGAGACTTGAACGTGTTCAAACTCCGTGCCAGGGTACGGCATGAGTTCTTGAGCCCATCGGTCGCGCACGTGGCCTGCGGAACCGGTTAGGGGTGGAGTGTGTTGCGTTGCTGTCGTACTGCGCTGATCTTGCTCGCCTTGGCTCTTGCTCTCACGGCCTGCGGCAGGTTGACGGTCATGCCGCCACCCGAGGGCGAACCGGCCGTGCTGAAACCAGCCGAGCTTGCGATCACGTGGACCGATGCCGAGGGCGGCACCCTCACGCTGAAGCAGGACGGGACGTTCATCGCCGACAAAGTCTGCGTCGCCGTCCGCTGGTACGAGGATTTGACCTGGTCCGGAACAGGCACCTGGGAGCAAGGCTCCAACAAGGAGCAAAGCATCGTCGCTGTGTCCTTCGACGCCGATCACCCCGTCGACACCTATCACCCCGAAAGGGTTGAGCGACGGCCCGACTCCTACGCCGCCTTGAGGCAAGGCAAGGTCCTGAAGCTCTGGGTCGCCGTCGGCGATCCGGACAACGATTATCCGAACTGCGTCCTGACCAGCCCGGCGAGTTGACCCGGTTGCCGCGCGGCTGGGTGAGCTGCACAGGTCCGGCATCGCACATGAGCGGCTTTTGTCGATCGTTTCCCCCTGCCGTGATGGAGGGGATCAGCCCTCGGTAATGCCGGGGAGGGCCTCGGTGTCGACGGAGGCGTAGACGGTGGCCATGCTCTCTTCGGAGAGGTAGCGGCGAGGAAAGGCGATCCATTCTTCCTGCATTTCGGCCAGCACTGCGGTGGCCAGTCGTAGGACGGCCTCGTGGTTGGGGAAGACCTGAACGACGTCGGTGCGGCGTTTGATCTCGCGGTTGATCCGTTCCAGCGGGTTGGTGGACTGGATCTTTTTCCAGTGCTGCTGGGGGAAGTCGGCGAAGGCGGAGAGGTCCTCTTTCGCCTCCAGCAGCAGGGTTTTGACCTTGGGGAACTGTCTGCTGAGCATGTCGGCGACAGTATCCAGCTGGGCCCGGACTGCCCCAGCGGTGGGCTGGACGAAGATGGTGCGGATGGTCGCGGCGACCATCTGACCTGCTCGCCGCCTACGGCCCTGCGGAAGACACCAGCACTCTCAACTCCGGCGCTCGTACGGATGGCTGGGTCGCCCGCTCCCACGACGCTCCGCCCGCCGACCCACGTGCGGCAGCCGCATTGTTCAGCACCGTCGTCCGCCTGCTCGATCACCCCGACGCCGAGACGTTCCTGGCTCGTCTCCTCGGCCGGATCCCGGCCGTCGGCCCGGGTCGGCCGCGCCTGCGGCGTCTCACCCCACACTGCTCACCTGCCCTACGCGCGATCCTCGCCGACGAGGCAGTCATCCGCCGAGGCGCCAGCGGGCCCCCCGAGCTCTTCCCACAACCGGCCTCCCACCTGGGCCTGCTCGACCCCAGCAGCGTCTCGGCCGTCCTGCCCGCGCACTGGACTGCCCCGCTCGGCCACCTCAACGCTCCGGTCCGCGCGCTGCAGCGGGACGCCGCGATCCGCCTGGTTCAGATGGTCAGCGGACGACCTCGAGCCTCTGCCGCCCGCTTCCTCGGCATGGCGCCAGGAACCCTGTAGTCGACCACCCTGCTGATGCGCATATGGCAGAAGGAGCCGGGCAATGCCGCGGCGTACCGGGCCGCACTCCAGCAGGTGATCGACATTGCACTGTCCGAGAGCCCTCGTGTCAGTTGATGGGGATATCTGAATCTCACCACCCCCTGCTCGGGGGGTGAGCCCGCACCTGCTCAGTGGATCTCCCCACGCACCAGGTACGCGGCGTGCTTCGGGGGCGGTGCTGGCCGGTGCTGCGGACGGCGGCTCGGGTAGCCCGGACAGGGGCAGCACCAGCACGGTCTCGGGCCGGGCGGTCCGCCAGCCGGCGGGGTGCTTGCCGTCGTCCGGCATCACGGTGGAGAGGCCTCGGTGGGCCGGGTGGAGCCGGGCCGGTGGGGAGCAGCGCCCACGGGAAGTGGGGGCATGTGACCCGTGGATGCGTCGTGCCGCGGCGGCGGTGATCGTCCTGACGCTCGACGCAGCTGTTGCCCTGGTCAGCCGCCATCACGGAAGGCTCGCAGCCCGCTGAGGATGAGATCCAGCCCAAAGGAGAAGACCTCTTCGGCCGGCACCGACAACGCCTCCGCGATCGAGTCGACAACGGGGAACTGTGCCGGATCCACGCCCCGCAGGGCAGCGACCGACACCTGGTTGCGCCGCCCACCGGCGCCGTTCTCATGGTTGAGCTGTATTGCCAGGCCACATGCGTAGCGAGCCGGCGTCACATACGCGCGTGTGGCCGGTGAGGCCTCGAATCCCGCCTTGAGCAGGACCGCGACACAGCGTTCCCGCAGTGCCATCGCGTTGGGGCCGACGGGAATCTGCTCGGCCAGCAGCCGGGCAGCGTTCCCGTGCCGACCCAAGGCGCGAAACTGCCCCGCCGCAACTCGCCGGATGGTCACAGTTGACGGGAGCCGCGTGCGGACGGGTGCGGCAGGGCACCGCCCGGCACGCCGCAGGACACCCGCTCGGTCGAGACCGGCGCTGCCGCGGGGGTCGGCGGTCGGGCTTCGCGGCCGTCCGCCGACCGGGACACCTGCCGGAGGAACGCCCCTCACCGCGGCCGCTCCTTGCCGGACCGTCCGCTCCGCGCGTCGTGTCCGCGTTCGCACGTGTCGTGCCGGAGGGGCAGTCGGCGCAGGTCCTGCAGTGCCGCGAGGGGGAACGGGGCCGAACCCACTTCGCCCGGTACTTCGGCCGGTTCAAGATCGAAGGAGAAGGGCCGGACAGCGGTGGGCCCATAGAGACCGGCCACACCCTGGAGCACGTCGGCCAGGGCGTCCGGGCAGTAGCTGACGACATCCTTCCGCTTCGCGGAGTCGTCTTGTATGGCAGATTGCCCAGCCGCTGCCGGTCAGCTCCCAACTGAACCGGAGATCATTCGTCATCCCGCCCCTTCTGGTGATCGTCTCCACAGACGGTACAGCGCGCAGAGGCAGCCGGAGGGCACTAGTTTGGGCCTTCGGCCACGAGGCCCTGTCGGTCCCGGTCCGGTGGAATGACGGAGGAGCGCCGGGGCATGCGGTGCGGTGTAGTGGCGTTGAAAGCGACAGCCTGGGAGGTTTTCCGATGCTGATGGCGCATCCCGCCGTGCTGAGGAAGTTGGTCGAGCAGCACGACACCCTGCGCATCCTGTGTGCCGAGGACGGTACTTCGGAGGCCCGTCAGCGTATGGAGGATGTCGCGTACGCGCTGTGCGTGTCCACGGGCACCCGCGACATCGACGCGGCGCTCATCGCCGCACGTCACCAGCTGCCGGGAGCGCGTCCCGAGGACGACTCGCTCGTCACCGCCTGACGTCGGGAAGACTGCCCCGGCTGTTCGGAGGGACGGTTCCCCGGGTCGGCCGGAAGCGACGGAAGACGGAGTCTCGTGGTTCGGCCCGCGCGGGACTCGCTGTCGGGGGCGGAGGCCGTCGGGGCACCGGCGGCCGGCAGCGTGCCCCGAGGTCAGGAAGAAGGTCACGGCGTAGGTGAAGCGTCCGGTGCGGACCGCTTGGTCGAACTCGACGACGACCCTCTCAGCCTCGGACGGGTCGAGGTGTCCGCGAGCGGCGGCGGTGTGGGCCCAGGGCCTCAGCCCCATGACGTTGTCGACGGCCGTGGGATCCCGGACCACAAGGGCCCGTGCCTCCACTATGACGTCTTCCAGTTCGCGGGCGGCGAGCATCCCGGATGCCGGTGCGCCAGGGCCCGGTGCGCTGCCGGTGGCCACGCTCGCGCGCCGAGACGTGCCGTCATTCGCCCAGCGCGGCGATCGCGTCCATTCCGTGGCCGGCGGCGAGCAGAGGCGTGCGGATGTCGGTGTCGAGGTCGGGGAGGTAGCCGAGCAGGACGTCGGCCGGGCCCTCGATGCGCATGCGGCCCAGCGCGGCGGGCAGCAACAGGCTTTCCGCACGGGCCAGTCGCTCGCCTCCCGCGGGGGTGTCCACGGTGACAGGCAGCCCCGCGTTCGTGAGCACCATGGCGGTGGCGAACCGGTGTATCAGCGGCGCGGCGGTGCCGGCCCGCCACCGCTCCAGGGCGAAGTGGCGTCCGGCGCACAGCACGGTGCGCTCCACCCCGTCGTCCACCGGCACGCCGAGCCCGGAGCGGAAGTCGGGACGCGGCTCGGGACGCCACTCCTCCAGAAGCCGTTCGATGTTCGCCCGCCACTCCCCGTCCGCGATCGGCGAGCCGTCCTCCATCCGGTGGCGCATGGCGTGCTGCTGGATGTCGGACGTCTGCTCGATCTCGTAGACGACGGTGCCGGGACCGAAACTGTGCAGGGTGCCGCCGGGGACGTAGAGGGTCTGCCCGGCGCGCACGGGCAGGCGGCGCAGGACGGCGTCGAAGTCCTGAGCCACCAGCGCCCGCCTGAGCCGGTCGCGGTCGACGCCCGGCTGGGTACCGGCCAGGGCGGTGGCTCCCGGGGCTGCTTCGAGGATGTGCCACGCCTCGGTCTTGCCGTTGGGCTCGCCTTCGAGACGCCGGGCGGTCTCGTCGTCGGCGTGCAGGTGGACCGGGAGCATCCCCGTGGCGTCGATGAGCTTGGTGAGCACGGGGAAGCGCGCACCGCGCCAGCCGCGCCCCACCAGCTCCTGCGGGTACTCCTCGACCAGCCGGCGCAGGCTGTGCTCGGCCAGCGGGCCCGCGGTCACCGTCGCCACCTCGCCGTCGACGTCGCTGACTTCCCACGTCTCGGCGACCGGACCGTCCGGCAGCCCCGCACGGCCCCATCGGTCGGCCAGGACGCGGCCGCCGAAGACGTGTTGCCTGACGGGCGTGGTCAGGCGCAGCGGGTACCACTCCACGGGTGCGCTCTCCTCGGCGGCCTCAGAGGATCGGCTGGCCGCCGGTGACCGCGATACGGGCGCCGGAGACGTACGACCCCTCGTCGGAGGCGAGCAGCACATAGACCGGGGCGACCTCGGCCGGCTGGCCGGGGCGGCTGAGCGGCACCTGGGAGCCGAAGCTCTCGACCTGCTCCGGCGGCATCGTGGCGGGGATCAGGGGTGTCCAGATGGGCCCGGGGGCCACACTGTTGACGCGGATCCCACGCTCGCCCAGCAGCTGCGCCATGGCGCCGACCATGTTGGCGATGCCCGCCTTGGTGACGTCGTAGGGCAGGAGAGCGGGCGGCGGCATGTCGGAGTTGACCGAGGTGGTGGCGATGATGGACGCCCCCGGCCGCATGCGGGGCACCGCAGCTTTGCACAGGTGGAACATCGCGCTGAGATTGATCGCCAGGGTGCGGTCCCACTCCTCGTCGGGGATCTCCTCCAGCGACGTGTGGGTCATCTGGAACGCCGCGTTGCTGACCAGGACATCGATGCGGCCGAACGCCTCCTCCGCCCGGTCGATCACCTCGCCGCAGTGTGCCCGGTCGGCCAAGTCGCCCGGCACGAGCACGATCTCGCGTCCGGCCTGCTCCACCCAGCGCGCGGTGTCGCGGGCGTCCTCTTCCTCCTCGGGCAGATAGGAGATGAGCACATCCGCGCCCTCCCGCGCGAAGGCGATGGCCACCGCCTTGCCGATGCCGCTGTCACCGCCCGTGATCACCGCGGCCTTCCCGGACAGCCGGCCCGACCCCTGGTAGCTGTGCTCCCCGTGATCGGGCCTGGGCCGCATCTCCGCTTCCGTACCGGGGGGTCGCTGCTGCTGCGCGGGCTGCGACATGACACATCACATCCTTGGTCCTGTGCGGGAGACATGACACGGGGCGCAAGGCGGCACCGCCCTGCTCCGTCCCCGGACACCTGGGGCACGGGTTGCCTGGAACGCTGCGGAGAAACCGCTCGGATCACCCGTTCCTCGTCGCCCCGGGGCCCGGTCGGTCACTGCTCGGCCGACTTCCCGGCCGGCGCACCCAGGCGTGCAGAAACAGGGCCAGCAGTCCGCCGAGCGTGGTGTCGACAGCGCGGTAGACGGCCGAATCGCCCGGGGGAGCGGCCATGACCTGGAGGAAGAGCACGACGTACCCGGCGATGCAGGCACAGAAGAGCGCGTAGTTCACCGGTTGCAGCGCGAAGGCGCCCCACAGCAGCGCCGTCACCGCTGCCACCAGGGCGACGCCCCGCAGGCCGACGGCGTCGGCCACGCCTCCCACCACGAGCACCCCGATCAGCGTGCCCACCCAGCGGTCCACACCCCGGCTCGCGGTCGTGACCCAGGCCGGTTTGAGCACGTTCAGCACGGTCAGCGTGATCCAGTACCCGCGCTGCGCCGGCAGCAGCCACACCGCAGCCGCCTGTGCGAGCGCCAGCCCCAGGGCGAGCCGGACGGCGTGCCAGCGGGCCTGCGGATCCGTGGACACCAGCGCGCGGCCCGTCGACCGCACCGCCTCCCCGACTGGCGGACACCCGACGTCCGGCGCGGGGCCCGGACGCACGGCGGACGCCCGGTGTGGCACCGCGCTGCCCGGTGTGGCACCGCGCAGCACCAGACCCGGCAGGATCTGGGCGAGGCCTCCGGCCACGATCCCCGCTGCCAGCACGCCGGCGGTGTCCGGCGGCTGGGGCGAGCGGCCCAGTATGACGAAGCCCACCATGGCCTGTGTTCCTGTCGTGGAGGCCGCCTGCCCGGTGCGGGCGAGCAGCCCCGCGACGGCCCCCAGCAGGACCAGTGTGACGACGGAGAGGGCGGGCCGGCGCGCCGTGACCATGCCCAGGAAGGCCGCCGCGGCCAGCGCGGCGAGCGACACCCCCATGGCGGCGCGCGGCCGGGCGAGCCCCGGCGTGGTGCCCACCGTGCCCGCGTTGACCGCGCCCGCGGCGACAATCATGCCTGGCCGCGGCCCCCACAGAGCCGTGGCGGCGGCGAGCACCGCACCGGCCCCGACGGCGTACCCCAGCCCGGCACCCGGCAGCGCCCGCGACCAGTCGGTGTCCCCGGCCCGCCCCAGCACCTCGCCGAGCCGCCACCGGTTCGCCGTCACCGCCGCCGACCTGCGGCTCAGCACGTCCTCTTCCCGCCGGTACGGTCGGCTGTCGCGTGCGGGTCTGTCGCGGGACCCGCCGGGAGGCCGGTGCACCGGCCGGCCGCTCGGGCCCGGCCCCGGGGGACGGCGGGACAGCCGTGGGCGGCGTCGACGTCCCCGAGCGCCCGGCCGGGGGGGAAGGTGCCTGTGCCGCGTCATGCGTACTCCGGCTGCCACATGGCGTCCTGCACCTGCTGGATGACGTCGTCCAGCGCGGCGCGCGCCACCCCCTCCTCGGCGGCGCGGCGGGCGACGGACACGGCCACCGTGGCCGACGAGGCCCGCAGGTTCTCCACCTGCGGCAGCAGCGGGGCACCCGGAGCCGACAGTTCGGCCAGGCCCGCCACCGCCTCGGCCGCCGCCTGGAGCATGCCGTCCGTGATCCGGGAAGCGCGCGCCACGACGGCCCCCAGGCCGATCCCCGGATAGACCAGGGCGTTGTTGGCCTGGCCGATGACGTACGAGGTGCCGTCCAGCTCCACGGGGCGGAACGGGACACCGGCCGCGACGAGGGCCTTGCCGCCGGTCCACTTCAGCACGTCCTCCGGCAGTGCCTCGATCCTGTCGGTGGGATTGGACAGCGGCAGCACCACGGGTCGCTCCACGTGCGCGGCCATGGACCGCACGATGTCCTCGCCGAAGGCCCCGTGCACGGTCGAGGTGCCGACCAGCACGGTCGGCTGTACCCGGTCCACGACCTCCCGCAGTCCGATCGGCTGCTCGCCGTCGCCCGACCACTCCTCGTCGGGGCGGACGTAGAGCCGCTGGTAGTCACGCAGCCCGTCGGTGGAGCGCAACAGCAGGCCCTGCCGGTCCACACACCAGATGCGTGCCACCGCCCCCTCGCGGTCCAGGCCGTCGCGGACCATGGCGTCGCGCAGCTGGTCGGCGATGCCAACGCCGGCGGTGCCCGCGCCGAAGACGACCACCCGCTGCTCGCGCATCGGCGTGCCGGACAGGCGCGCCGCGTTCAGCACGCAGGCCAGGGTGATGGCACCGGTGCCCTGCATGTCGTCGTTGAACGTGCAGACCTGCTCGCCGTACGTCTCCAGCAGCCTGCGGCCGTTGCCGGGGCCGAAGTCCTCCCAGTGCAGCAGCGCGTGCGGGAACAGGTGCCGGACGGTGTCCACGTACGCGGCGACGAACGCGTCGTAGTCCTCGCCGCGCGTCCGGCTGTGCCGGTTGCCCACGTACAGCGGGTCGTTGAGCAGTGCCTGGTTGTCGGTGCCGACGTCGAGCACGACGGGCACCGCGCGGCCCGGGTGGATGCCGGCCGCGGCCGTGTAGACGGCCAGCTTGCCGACCGAGATCTGCATGCCGCCCACGCCCCAGTCGCCGATGCCGAGGATCTGCTCGCCGTCGGTGGCCGCCACCAGGTCGACATCGTCCGGGCCGAGGCCGAGCGCCTCGAACGCGGGCCGTACGTCCTGCGGGTGGTCGATGGACAGGTACACACCGCGCGGACTCCGGTACTCGTGGCTGTACCGCTTGATCGCCTGCCCCACCGTGGGGTCGTAGACGATGGGCAGCAGTTCCGTCAGGTGGTCGGTCAGCAGGCGGTGGTAGAGCACCTCGTTGCGGTCGTGCAACTGCTCCAGGCAGACGTTCTTCGCCAGGTCGTCCGACTGCGCCTGTACCTGCTCCCAGGCCCGGCGGGCCTGCTGGTCGAGGGAGAGCACACCGGGTGGGAGCGCTCCTATCAGGCCGTACCGCTCGCGTTCCCGCCGGGTGAAAGCCACCCCCTTGTTCCGCAGCGCATCGGTCAGCCGAGCCCGGCCGTCGGGGCTGTCGCGGCGCGAGGACATGGGCACTCCTCCGTCGACTGCTCTTCCGCTCCGGAGTTCCCGGGCAGTCGCCGGCGAAACGGCCCGCACGACGAGTTGTCCCGTGCCGGAGGCCGGCCAGTCATCACCCCGGACCTCGGCGGTGGTCGGCCCCCGACGACGGCCCGGTCGACCGCACGTCCCAGCAGGGGCGCGCCACGGCGAGGGTTTGGGTCATCACCCCCAGGCGCCGGGCGAGGACGGCTCGGTGCGGAACCGCAGCGCGGGCGCGGCTGGCCCAGAACACCCCGTACGTCGTCCACACGCGTACAACGAGTGGGGCGCTGCCCGCGCTGTCGGCCGAACTCCGGCCTGGTCTGTTGGGGGCAGGTGAGAGACCCAGGCCCGTCCGCATCGGGTCGTGCCGAGTTTTGATGCGGACCTCCTGGGGAGTCGGTGCGCGTGGGGTCGTATGCGCCGGAGCAGCGTGTGTATCTCCCGGCACTGCGCGCCGGCTGGCTCACCCAGACGTTCGTGCACTGGGCCTCCTCTCCCGAGCAGGTACAGCGCCTGCTGCCGGAGGGGCTGACCGTGGACACCTGCGAGCAGTGGGCATGGGTGAGCCTTACACCGTTCGTGATGGCCGGTGTGCGCCTGCCGGGTGTACCTGCTGCTCTGCCCTCCTTCGCGGAGACCGACCTGCGCACGTATGTACGTGAACGGGGCGGCGGGGACGGGCTGTGTTTCCTGACCCCCGAGGTGAGTTCCCCGGTCATGCTGGCCGCCCGTGCGATCGGTGCGCCGTACCACCTCGGGCACCTGATGCTGTCGCGCCGCGGTGATGCAGTGACCTACGCCGGGGCGCGGGGCGTGGCGGGCCGTCGTACCGCGTGGTGGTCCGTCCGGACGAGCCGCTCCGGCCGAGCCGGCGGGACGTGTGGGTGGCGTCGAGGTGGCGGGCCTTCACACGGGGCTGCGACGTGCTCTGGCAGACGCCCGTCGAGCACGAGCCCTGGCCGCTGGCGCGGCGCGCCTGGAAGACCTCGAGGAGACCCTCACCCGGGCGGCCGGCTGCCGCGGCCCGCGCAGGAGCCGCTCGTGCACTTCTCCGACGGCGTCCACAAGGTCCGCTTCGGCGTCTCACGCCCGGTGCGGCCGACAGGGAGGAGACCGGGATGAACCCGGTGCTCGTGGCGCGGGCCCAGGGGTTGTTCAACCTGGTCGGCGGCGGCTGGCCGCTGCTGCACCTGCGCAGCTTCGAGTGGGTCTTCGGACCCAAGTCCGAGGAATGGCTCCAGTACACGACGGCCGGGCTGCTGGCCACGACGGGAGGGAGCATGCTGTTCGCCCCGACCACACCCGGTGGGGTGCGCCATGCCCGCCGTACGGGCCTGGGGACGGCCGTGACCCTGCTGGCCGTCGACCTGGTGTACGTGCCCATCGGCCGGATCCGTCCGACCTATCTGCTGGACGCGGCGATGCAGGCCGGATGGCTCCTGGCATGGCGCCGGTGCGGCAGGCTCGGGTCGCCCGCGGGCGGATGAACCGGACCGCCACCGAGGCACCCTGATGCGCCGATCCCCGCGGACCACCTGGTGGCGCTTCGACGGCTGGATCGCCGGGATCGGCACGGCGTCCGGCGCCTGCCTTGTCCTCGGCCACTGGCCCCGCTCGCCCTTCGGGCCGTTCAGCGATCTGATGCTCGAACGGGCCGACGGCCACCGCTTGTTGCTGGCCCCCACCCGGCGGACTGCGGATTTCATCGCCGGTACCTATGCTTTCGACGAGGTCCGCATCGTACCCGTACGTGTGCGCGTCACCGGCGCCGACTGGACGGTCACCGCAGGCCCGCTGCTCGACCTCCGGTTCACCGCCGGTCGGCGCGGCCCCCTGGGACTGCTGCTGCGGGCGGTCCCCGGTGTCCTGGCCGCTCGGCCCTTCTGGACGGTGGTGACGGATCCGGTCGCCCGCCTCCTCCTGGGCGTGCGCACCCGTGGCACGGTCGGCGCCGGCCGGTACGAGTGGTACGGCGCCCGCGATCTGCATCTGATCACCGCGGCGACCGCAATCCTCGAGGGCCGCCATCTCGGCGCCCTCAGCGCGGTGGAACCACCCGTGCGATTCGGCTTCGGCTCCACGCCCCGCACCCCCTGCCTCGTACGCGTCACGACGACGGTGAGCACACCGCGCACGCCCGAATCTCTTGCATCCCCGGTTACACGGCAGCCACGCGCACAAAGAAGGAGGCTTCTGATGAACGCCCCACCACGGAGCTCACCTCCGCGCCACCCGCCCGCCCACGGTGCCGACATGAAGCTGCTCGGCATCTATCTGAACGACCACCTCGCCGGCGCCACCGCAGGCACCCAGCGGGCCGGCCACCTGGCACGTGTTGCCCGTGGCTCGGCGCTCGGCCGCGCGCTCGGGCCTGTCGCCACCGAAATCGCCCAGGACCGCACGGCGCTTGTCGGCATCATGCGGGACCTGGGCGTCCCCGTACACCGCTACAAGGTGTCCGCGGGTTGGGTCGCGGAAAAGCTGGCACGGCTGAAGGGCAACGGCCGGCTGGTGCGACGCTCTCCCCTGAGCACCGTGCTGGAGCTGGAGGCGCTGCGGCTGGGGGTGGAGGGCAAGGTGGCCGGATGGCAGACCCTGCGCCGGCTCACCGGGACGGACGAACGCCTCGATCCAGCACTGCTCGACAGGCTGCTGGAGCGAGCTCGACGACAGCAGGACACCGTGGAGGAATGGCGCATCCGCCAGGCCGAAACGGCACTACGCACAACGGCCGACTGAGCAACGGCGCCACGGGCTGGCTCACGACACCTGACGGCGCTCAGCAGCACACCAGCAGCGTCGGGAAGCCCGTGTCTTCCGCCGAACCGGGCTCGGTGACCAGGCCGCGCGTGCGGCTTCGGTCCCTGAAGAGCTCCCAGTACGTCTGGCACCCCGGACGCAGGGCTGGATCTCGCCGACTTCCAGAGGTTCGGTGCCGAAGCCCTTGTCGGGCGAGACACAGGACGCTCCTTATGACGGCGAGGGGCCAGGGCTGCGGACTTGCGTCGGACATCCTCTCTACGATTCCCGGATTCGTTGGGTGTCGACAAGCATCCGGACGGACGGGCTCGCGGCGACCGCGCCGGTGAAGAAGACCGACTGAGGGGCCGGCGGTAGCCGTCAAGGTCACACGGTCGATGTATCCCATGCCACGCTCGCAGTGATGCAGACCTCGCTTCGCGGGTACCTGATTGATCGTCAGTAAAGTCGAGATTCTGTGGCGGCTGCCCATGCGGAGGCATGGTCGGGAACTCTGAACAACAGTTCCGGCGTTGGCCCAGGTCAGCGCGCCCTTCCGCGTGGCTTCAACGGCACCGGCGGCAGGTCGGGTGCGGGCAGCGGGGCCCCGTCGTAGCCCTTCACCTCGCCGAAACGGGTCCCCTTCATCCAGTCCTCGCGAGCCTGTGCAATCTCCTCCTGGGAGCGGGCGACGAAGTTCCACCACATGATCAACTCCTCGGCGAACGGCTCGCCGCCCAGCAGCATGACCCCGGCGTCCGACTCCGCGCGCAGTGGGAGTTCGGAGCGTCCGCAGCCGAGGTAGAGCATCGAGCCGGGCAGCACCGGTACGCCGTCGACGTGGACCTCGCCGGACATGGCCAGCACGCCGTACTCGAAGTCGGGTTCGAGGGGGAGGCGGGCCTCCGTGCCCCGGCGCAGGGCGAGGTCGGCGCCGACGAGCGGGGTGTACGTCGTACCGGGTGAGACCGAGCCGTCCAGGCTGCCGAGGATCACCGTGGCCGTCAGGCCGGGCGCGGTCACCGTGGGCAGCTCGGGATGGTACTCGAACTTCGGGTCGGTGTGCCGGTGTTCGTCGGGCAGGGCGACCCACAGCTGGGCGCCGTGCAGGAAGCGGGCGTGCGGGCGCGGGCTCTCCTCCGAGTGGCTGATCGCGCGGCCCGACGTCATCAGGCCTAGCTGCCGTGGCTCGATCCGCTGCAGGCTGCCGGTCGAGTCCCGGTGCAGCACCTCGCCCTCGTGCAACCAGCTGACCGTCTGCAGCCCGATGTGCGGGTGCGGCGGGACCTGCATGCCGGGCTCGTCGGCGATGTCGTCCGGCCCGTAGTGGTCGACGAAGGCCCACGCGCCGATCATGCGCCGGCCGAGGTTCGGCAGCATCCGGCGCACCTCGGTCGACTCGCCCAGCCGCACATGACGGGGACTCAGCAGTTCGCGGACCGGTTCGGCGACGACGAATCCGCG
Source organism: Streptomyces sp. NPDC046727 (assembly GCF_040645635.1). Classification (NCBI taxonomy): domain Bacteria; kingdom Bacillati; phylum Actinomycetota; class Actinomycetes; order Kitasatosporales; family Streptomycetaceae; genus Streptomyces; species Streptomyces sp. NPDC046727. The sequence goes on along the minus strand of NZ_JBEYYR010000004.1, from coordinate 36,368 downwards.
GCCACCGCAGACACTGGGCACGGGCGCGCGGTCAAGGTTGCTCATGCCGCCCAACCTATCGGTGCGGGAGCCGGACCGGGGTGCGCACAAGAGCGGAATGTCGGGTGCCGCGCCGGGCGCTCGGGCGGAGCGGCTCACGGGTGCCGTGCGCTGGGGGTTGGCTGGGCCGTGGACGGGCTCACCGGGCTCGGGACCTGGGACGGTGTGCCGGTCGGCACGTGGGGGGAGCGGGCCGGCCCGGCCGGACGGGACTGTCCGCCGCGCACCGTGAAGAACACCAGCGCCGCCACCGCGGCCAGGGCCAGCACACCCACCACCGCACGGCGCACCAGCACCCGCCGGGACCGCACCGGCCCGGTCGGCGGGCGCAGGGGCCGCAGGTCGGCCGGGCCGACGGAGTGCGCCCGCGCGGCCAGCGCGGCCCGCAGCCGCGCCTCGACCGGCGTCGCCGTGATCCCCGTACCGGACTCGTTCACCGCAGTCCCTCCAGGCGCCGGCCCAGGGCGTCCAGGGCCCTGCTCGCCGTGGACTTGACGGCACCGCGCGACAGCCCGAGCGTCGCCGCGATCTCGGCCTCGGTCAGATGCGACCAGTACCGCAGCACCAGCACCTCCCGCTGCCGCCGGGTCAGCGTGCGCAGCGCCGCCAGCACCTCACGGTGGTCCTCGTGCAGCAGCACGTCCTCCTCCGGGGCGGGCGCGTGTTCCTCGGGTGCGGGGATGTGCGCCCGTACGGTCCTGCGCCGGCGCAGCACCGAGCGGGCCGCGTTGACGACACTGGTCCGCAGATACGCCTCGGGGTCGTCCAGCGCCGCGAGCCGGTGGCCGTGCCGCCGGAACAGCGCGGTGAACGCGTCCTGTACGACGTCCTCGGCCGTGGGCAGGTCGTCCACCAGCAGCACCGCCAGGCGCACCAGGGAGAGCCGGCGGTGGTGGTACAGCTCCTCGATGCCGGGGGACGGTTCGGCGCCGGCGACGGGGGCCGTCGGAGTCGTACCCGTGCGGGTGCCGGTGCGGGCGAGGGCGTGGATGCCCAGGGCCCGGGTGAACCGCCGCCAGGAGGCCGGGGGCCTCAGGGTGCCGGGCCGCTCCCAGGGCAGGGCCGCCGCCGGTGGTGTCGCTGTCGTCATGGATCTCCCGGGGCCGGTGCGGGGGAGCCGCCGCGCGACGGCTCCCCCGCACCCGGCCCTGCCTCAGTGCTGCTGCGGAACCGGCGCCGGCGTGGCGTGACGGTGGTGCGGTCCGGGCGCCGGGTGCCGGGGCTCGGGAGTGGCGGTGGACGGCACCGGGGAGGGCGTGGCCGTGGCGGGGGCGGGTGCCGGGCTGGTCGTCCGTACGGGTGAGGGCACCGGCGAGGGGGTTTTGGTGCGGACCGGTGACGGCACGGGCGACGGGGTCGCGTGGTCGCCCTTCGGGCCCGGGGCCGGCGCGGCGGAGGGCCCGGAGTGGGCGGGGGAGTGGGTGGTGCGGTGGCTGTCGTCCTGCGCCGCCTGGGCGGTCAGGGTGCCGGCGACGGCCAGGGCCGCGCCTACGGCGGAGACCCCCAGGACGGCGCGCAGCCGGCGGCTGCGGGGCGGGCGCGGGGCATGGTGTGCGGACATGGGTTCCTTCGGTCGCTCGGGGTCGGACATCTGGTCGAAGTGGAGGCCTCCACCCCGACAGACGTCCGACCCCGGGCGAGGTTGCAGGTGACGGCCGACGAATTTTCCGGTGCGAGGTCATCACCTGCTGTCGCTGTCCGCGCCGGCCCACTGTCGCCGTCGGTGATGGCCCGCTTCCGTCGTCGAGGATCGCCCGTTGTCGTCGTCGGCGATGACCCGCTTCCGCCGTCCGTGCTTGTCCGCTTCTGCCGTGGGCGATGGTCGGCTGTTTTGGGCGATGGCCCGCTTCCGTCGTCCGTGATGGCCCGCTGCCGCTGCCGCTGCCGCTGTCGGCGATGGCCACCATCCGCCGCCGCGTCACCCGGGCGGCGGGCGGCGGGCGTTTGCTGGAGTCCGGCGCGCTCGTGGCGCTGCCTGAGCCGGAGGGTCCGCCGGTCATCGCCGGTTCCTCGTGCCGTGAACCGGCGCCCCCGGCGTGGCCCGCCTCCTCGCCGCTCCGCCGCACGCGCCGCGCGCAACCGGTGGCCGCACGGCCGGAGTTGTTCAGTGCGCGGGGTCGCCCGTCCACTCGGGTGCCAGTACCGCCCAGATCTCCTCGTCGTGCCGCTCGCCCCGGTGCGGGTGACTCTCCCGCAGCACGGCCTCCTTGCGCATGCCGAGCCGCCGGGCGACCGCGATGCTGGGCGCGTTGCCGGCCGACACCCACCACTCCACGCGGTGGACGCCCCGCTCCCGGATCGCCCAGTCGATGAGCAGACGCGCCGCCCGGGTGACCAGACCCCGGCCCACCGCGGCCGGTTCCAGCCAGCAGCCCGCCTCCGCGATGCCCTGAGACACGTCCAGCCGGCGCAGGATCACCGCCCCCACCAGCGTGCCGTCGAGGCGGATCGCGCGGATGAGCCCTGCGTCGGCCGCCTCCTTCCCGGCGTACGCCTCCAGGAACGCCTTGCTGGAGGCCAGGTCCGTGACCACGTCCGGCAGCCCGTTGAACCGCCCGATGAACTCCCGCCCCCGGTCCATATGGGCGAGGAACTCCTCGGCCTGCCAGGGCTGGAGCGGGGACAGCTCGGCGCCGTCGTCGCCGAGAGAGGTCGCGAACATGGTCACCTTCGGGTGAGGGGATGGGACATCTGATACGCCAGCCTACGGTCGGCGCCCTCCCCGACGGCCGTGAGGGCCTCGTCCAGTTCCATGAACCATTCCCAGGGCTGCCGCCCGTCGGCACCGGCCAGCCGGGCGACCACCAGGTCCTCCAGCTCGGAGACCCGCTTGTTCTTCCAGATCTTGTCGGCCAGGCTCACCAGCAGGTCCTCCACGGCGATCCCGGGAGCCGTCCAGGAGGCGTGCGTGCCGGCGAAGCGGGCCAGGTGGGCCGGCACCCGGTGCGCCAGCAGCAACTGCCGTCCGTCCGGCTCGTGCCGGGCGCCCGGACCGGACAACTCGGCCGGGTGCAGGGCCTTGCCGATGTCGTGCGTCGCGGCGCCGAACAGCACCGCCTCGGCGTCGAACTCCAGCTGCGGGCAGTGCCGTCGGACCCATTCCACGAGTTGTGCCGCGACGTCGTGCACCGCCCTGAGGTGGGCCACCAGCCGTGGCGGGGCGTCGACCTGCTCCAGGAGCAGAGCGGCCCGCGCGGGCAGGGGCCGCAGGGGCGGATCGGTGGTGTCGTCCGTCGCGATCGACGCTGTGCCGCCGGCTGTCATGGCGCCAGAGTAATCACTGCGGTGGCTGACATCGTTGTCCCCCTTGGCGTGGATGGCGGGGCCGGGTCGCCGGGCCGACGATGGTGTCGTGGGGGTACGTAAGAGAGGACACCGTCATGCTGGAAGTGAAGACGGTCGAGAAGCCCGACGAACGGCGTGACTTCCCCCGCGGCCACCTCGAAGCCCTCCACCTGACGGGGCTGGACTTCGCGGTGGCCACCTTCGAACCGGGCTGGCGCTGGTCGGAGTCCGTGTCACCGATCGCGGGCACGGACAGCTGCATGGTCCACCACAACGGGTACATGGTGCGGGGGCGGATGCACATCCGCATGGACGACGGCGGTGAGAGCGAGATCGGCCCCGGCGACGTCTTCGTCTGCTCGCCCGGCCACGACGCCTGGGTGGTCGGTGACGAGCCGGCCGTGGTCTACGACTTCGCGGGAGGCATGGCACAGGACTACGCCAAGGCTTCCGGGGAGTGAGCCGGACCATACCCGCCCCGCGGTGACGCACGCGCACCGCGGGGCACGCGTACGTGCTGCCCCAGGGGGCCGGGCCACGGTCGTCAGAGTTCGTGGCGGACGGCCGACTCCTCCGCGTAGGCGACGGCCTCGGCGTGGCCGAACAGGCCGGGCAGCCCGCCGGTGTGCACGAACACGGTCTTCTCGCCCGGCCGTACCGCGCCGTCCCGGACGGCCGCGGCGAGACCGGCCAGGGCGCGGCCGGTGTAGACGGGGTCGAGGATGATCCCCTCGGTGCGGGCGGCGAGCCGGAGCGCCTCGGCCGCCGGACCGGTCAGCGTCGCGTACCCGGCGCCCACCTGGTCCCGGCGCACCCGCAGCCGGTCCGCCGTGACCGTCTCGGCGGTGAGCGGGGCCGCGAACTCCGCCGCGGCGGCGGCCGGGTCGGCCAGCGCGCCCACGTCGACACCGAGCACCGACTCCGTGCCGAGGGCGGCGACCAGCCCCGCCATGGTGCCGCCCGAGCCGAGCGCGACGACCGCGGTCCGCAGGTCCGGCAGCTGCGCGCGCAGCTCCTCGCCGCACCGCACATAGCCCCGCGCGCCCAGCGTGCTGGACCCGCCGAAGGGGACGAGGGCCGGCCGGGCGCCCCGCTCGCCGAGGCGCGCGCACACCTCGGCCGCCGCGGAGTTCAGCCCCGCCTGGTCCACCTGGCCCGCCCAGTGCAGCCGCGCCCCCAACAGGCCGTCCAGGGCGAGGTTCCCGGACCGTGACACGCCCGGCGAGCCGCGCAGCACCAGGACGGCGTCCAGGCCGAGCCGGGCGGCCACGGCGGCGGTCAGCCGGGCATGGTTGCTCTGCGGGGCACCCGTGGTCACGAGCGTGTCCGCGCCCTCGGCGAGGGCCGCGCCCACCGTCCACTCCAGCTTGCGGATCTTGTTCCCGCCGCCGCCCAGGCCGGTCAGGTCGTCCCGCTTCACCCACAGGTCGTCCGGTCCGAGCCCGAGCGCGGCGGCCAGCCGGGGCGCCGGTTCGAGAGGGGTGGGGTACGTGCCGAGCGGCACGGGCGGGTGGCTCATCGCGGGTCTCCTGGTCCATGGGGCGACGGATGCCCAGTCGATCACGGCCGGCCGCCCCGCGTCACACCGGCAGCAGGCGGCCGATCAGCGCGCTGAGCTGCCGGGCGGTGCGGCATTCGTGCATCTCGACCAGGTCGGCGTAGGCGGGCGCGGCCGAGTCGCCGGTGCCCCACCGGTCGCCCGGTTCGGGGTTCAGCCAGTAGACGCGCCGGGCCCGCCGGGCGATCTCGCGTACGGCGGGCAGGTTCGGGTCGCTCATGTTCGTCCGGGCGTCGCCGAGGACGAACACCGTGGTCCGCGGGCCGACCGCACCGCCGTACCGCTCGGCGAACTCGCCCAGGGCCACGCCGTAGTCGCTGCTGCCGTGCCAGCCGGTGAGCGTGGCCTCGGCGCGGATGCGGGCGCTGAGCCCGTCGGGGTCGGCGCGGCCGTGGTCGAGCAGGCCGGTCACCTCGTCGAGCCGGTTGACGAAGGCGAACACGCGGATCTTGCTGAACTGGTCGTGCAGGGCCTGCACGAGGAGCATGGTGAAGTCGGAGAAGCCCGACACCGAGCCGGACACATCGCACAGCAGCACCAGTTCCGGGCGGACCGGGCGGCGCCGGCGCAGCACCGGGCGCATCGGCACCCCGCCCGTGGACAGCGAGGAGCGCAGGGTGCGGCGCAGGTCGACCGTGCCGCGCGCGGCCCGGCGGCGGCGCGCGGCGAGCCGGGTGGCCAGCTTGCGCGCCAGCGGCTGGACCGCCCTGCGCAGCTCGGCCAGTTGGTCCCGGTTCGCGAACAGGAAGTCGACCCGGTCGGCGGTCGGCCGGACGCCGCGCCGCGCGATCTCGTCCCGGCCGCGCCGCTCGGCGACCCGGCGCCGGGCCTCCGTCCCGACCATCCGCCGGAACTCCTCGATACGGCGCCGGATCTCGTCGTCCAGCAGCCGGTCCGCGAACCCCGCGCCGCTCCCGTCCCGGCCCCGCACGTCGGCCCGTACCCGGGCCAGCAGGGTCTGCGGGCGCAGCCGGTCCAGGGTCTGGTACGCCGACCAGCCGTCCGAGCCCGGTGAACTCCCGTACCCGCCCATGCCGTCGACCGCCTCCGCCGCCAACCGGGCCATCAGCGCCCGATCGTCGGCGGCCAGCGCCTCGGCGAGCCGGTCGCGCAGGGTCTCCCGGTCCTGGGGAGGGTCCTGCGGGCCGCCCACACCGCGCGGGAAGTACAGGTCGAAGACCGAGTCGAACAAGGCGCGTTGGCCCGGGCCGTGCAGCAGTGTCGCGGCAAGACCCTCGCGCAGCAGCTCCCGGTCCGCGAGGCCGAGCGCCTCCACCGCGCGGGCCGCGTCCACGGTCTCCCCGGTGCCGATCCGCACCCCGTGCGCGCGCAGCGCACCGGCCAGGCCGGTGATCCGGTCGGCGACGGCGGTCACAGCGCGTCCAGGTCGAGCTTGGCCGCCGCCTTCTGGATGTCGTCCTGGTGCTTGAGGATCACCCCGAGGGTGTCCCGTACGACGGTCTCGTCCAGGGTGCCGGCGCCCAGGGCCAGCAGGGTGCGCGCCCAGTCGATGGTCTCGGCGACGGACGGCACCTTGCGCAGGTCCATCGCGCGCAGCGCCCCGACCACCCGGACGACCGATTCGGTCAGCGCCTGGCCGAGGCCCGGCACCCTCAGCCGTACGATCCGCCGCTCCAGCTCCTCCTCCGGGAAGCCGATGTGCAGGAACAGGCAGCGGCGGCGCAGCGCCTCGGACAGCTCCCGGCCGGCGTTGGAGGTGAGGACGACGAACGGGCGGCGGGTCGCGGTGACCGTGCCCAGCTCGGGGACCGTGATCTGGAAGTCGCTGAGCACCTCCAGCAGCAGGCCCTCCATCTCGATGTCGGCCTTGTCGGTCTCGTCGATGAGCAGCACCGTCGGCTCGTCGCCGCGGATGGCGGTCAGCAGGGGGCGGGGGAGCAGGAACTCCTCGCTGAAGATGTCGGTGCGGGTCTCGTCCCAGCTCTCGTCGCGGCCCGCGCTGATGCGCAGCAGCTGCTTGGCGTGATTCCACTCGTACAGGGCCCGGGACTCGTCCACTCCCTCGTAGCACTGGAGCCGCACCAGCCGGGCGTCGGCCACCTGGGCGACGGCCTTGGCCAGCTCGGTCTTGCCGACCCCGGCGGGGCCCTCCACCAGCAGCGGCTTGCCCAGCCGGGCGGCGAGGAACACGGTCGTGGCGACGGCGGGGGAGGCGAGGTAGCCGGTCTCGGCGAGACGGGCGGAGACGTCGTCGACGGACGTGAACAACGGGGCCTCCGGCGGGTCGGGGAGCAGGGTCCCGGGGTCGGGCAGGTTCCGATCTCCTATCTAAGCGCTTGTTCAGCCCTCGCGCCACGGTATACACCGATCGGTTTCCGGCCGGCCGGGCCGCGGTAACCTCGCCGTATGGCCACCACCGAGAAGGCGTCCCCCCGCGACCGACTGCTCGACGCCGCCGCCCGGCTCTCCTACCAGGACGGCGTCTCCGTCGGCATCGAGGCCCTGTGCCGGGCGGCGGGCGTGTCCAAGCGGTCGATGTACCAGCTGTTCGACAGCAAGGACGCGATGCTGGCCGCGAGCCTGGAGCGGCGCATCCCGTGGTACGACGCCCTGCTCGCACACCCCGATCCCGAGACCGCGACCCCGCGCCAGCGCATCCTGCACGTCTTCGAACGGCTGGAGCAGGCCTCCCAGGACGCCGACTACCACGGCTGCCCCTATCTGGCCGTGCTGGTCGAACTGAAGGACCCCGAGCACCCGGCGAGCGTGATCGCCCGCGAGGTCAAGGCGGGGCTGGCGGCCCGCTTCCGCGCCGATGCGGAGGCGGGCGGCGCCCGCGACCCCGAGCTGCTCGCCCGCCAGCTCGTCCTCGTCTTCGACGGCGCCAGCGCCCGGGCCGGCGCGAAGGTCGAGCACCTGGGCGACGGCCTGGCCACGACGACGGTGACCGTGCTGCTGGACGCGGCGGGGATGGACTGAGCAGGCCGTCGGCCGTCCATACGGGCCAGCCCAGCGCGCCGCCCGGCCGGCTCCCCGGTCCAATGAATGCGTGACCGCGCCCCCGGACGACTGCCTCGCGCGCAACGAATGGATCTGCGGCGCCTATCTGAGCACCCGCCGCCAGATCCTGCTCGACGCGGTCGTCCAGCACCTCCAGCTGACCGTCCTCTCGGTCCTGACCGGCCTGGTCATCGCGCTGCCGCTGGCGATCCTCGCCCGCCGCTGGGGCTGGGCGGCCGGACCGGTCCTCGCCCTGACGACGATCCTCTACACCATCCCGTCGCTGGCCATGTTCTCCCTGCTCCTGCCCCTCTACGGCCTCTCGGCCACCCTGGTCGTCGCCGGGCTCGTGCTGTACTCGCTCACCCTGCTGGTGCGGAACATCCTGGCCGGCCTGCGCGCGGTCCCCGAGGAGACCCGGCAGGCCGCGCGCGGCCTCGGCTACGGCCCCGTCCGCCTGCTGCTCACCGTGGAGCTGCCCCTCGCCCTGCCCGCCGCGATGGCCGGCCTGCGCATCGCCACCGTCTCGGCGGTCTCCCTGGTCACCGTCGGCGCGATCGTCGGCTTCGGCGGCCTCGGCAACCTGATCTACGCGGGCATGAACACCTACTTCAAGGCCCAGGTGCTCACCGCGTCCGTGCTGTGCGTGCTGATCGCCGTCGCCGCCGACCTGCTCCTGCTGGGCGTGCAGCGACTGATCACCCCCTGGACCAGGGCGGCCCGCGGATGAGCACCCTCACCGCCGCCTGGGACTGGCTCACCGACCCGGCCCACTGGTCGGGCGACGACGGCATCCGGCACCGGCTGCTCCAGCACCTGCTGCTCACCGTCGTCTGCCTGGTCCTCAGCTGTCTGATCGCGCTGCCCGTCGCCCTCGTCCTCGGCCACCTCGGCAAGGGCGGCGCGCTCGCCGTGAACATCTCCAACGTCGGCCGGGCCGTCCCCACCTTCGCGGTCCTGGTCCTGCTCCTGCTGACCCCGATCGGGAACTGGGGCGAGGGACCCACGGTGGTGGCCCTGGTGCTGTTCGCCGTACCACCGCTGCTCACCAACGCCTACGTCGGCATGCGCGAGGTCGACCGCAGCGTCGTACAGGCGGCGCGCGGGATGGGCATGACCGGGCGCCAGCTGCTGTTTCACGTGGAACTGCCCCTTTCGCTCCCGCTGGTTCTCAACGGGGTCCGGATCGCCGCCGTCCAGCTCGTCGCCACCGCCACCATCGCCGCGCTCGCGGGCGGCGGCGGCCTCGGCCGGATCATCACGGCGGGCTTCAATCTGGCCAGCACCCCCCAGGTGGTCGCGGGGGCGCTGCTCGTCGCCGTGTTCGCCCTGCTCGTGGAAGGCGTCTTCGAGGCCGTCGAGCGCCTGGCACCGGTGTGGGTCCGGGGCGGCCGATGAGGGGCCGCACCCCGGTGACCGTGGCCGCGCTCCTCGCCCTCACCGCCTGCTCCACCGGCCCCTCGCTGGAGAACCGCGGCGCGGTCACCGCACCGCCCGGCGACAGCCGTCACCTGACCATCGGCTCGGCGGGCTTCACCGAGAGCGACCTGCTCGCCCAGCTGTACGCGCAGCTGCTGAACCAGGCCGGCTACCGGACTTCGATCATCACGGTCGCCAACCGGGAGCTGTACGAACCGGCCCTGGAGTCCGGCCAGATCGACGTCGTACCGGAGTACGCGGCCACCTTCGCCGACTGGCTGAACGCCAAGACGCACGGCGCCGACGCACGGCCGGTCGGCTCACCCGACCTCGACGCCACCATGAAGGCCCTGCGCGCCCTCGCCACGCCGCGCGGGCTCACCGTCCTCCCGCCCGGCCGGGCCGTGGACCAGAACGCTTTCGCGGTCGCCGGCCGCTACGCCCGGCAGCACCGCCTCAGAACCCTCAGCGACCTCGGCGCGTCGGGGCTGAGGGTGCGGCTCGCCGCCGGTGACGAGTGTGTGCAACGGCCGTACTGCGCACCGGGGCTGAAGAAGGTGTACGGCATCGACATCACCGCGGTCGACCCGAAGGGCGTCGGCACCACCCAGGCCAAGCGGGCCGTCCAGGCAGGCCGGGACCAGATGGTGCTGACCACCACCACGGACGCCACCCTCGACCAGTTCGGCCTGGTCCTGCTCGCCGACGACAGACACCTGCAGAACGCGGACTACGTCGTCCCGGTCGTCAACCGCTCGCGCGCGGGCAGCGCGGGCGTGGCGAAGGCGCTCGGCAGGCTCAACGACGTCCTCACCACCGCCGACCTGGCCGCCATGAACCAGCAGGTCGACAGCTGGCGCCGGCTGCCCGCCGACGTGGCCCGGACCTACCTGAAGGACAAGGGCCTGCTGAAATGATCCTCAGGCGTCCGACACCGAGTCGAACGGCACCTGCCCCCGCGCCACACCCCGCGCGTCCGCGTCCACCGAGCGGCGCAGCGCCTCGTGCAGCTTCGCCGGGGTCAGCACGCCCAGGAAGCGTGCCCCGTCCAGCACGGCGACCCACCCGGCGTCGTACTGGAGCATCACCCCGAACGCCTGCTTCAGCGGCGCGCCCACCGGCACCCAGGCGGTCATCCGGTGGGCGAGGTCCCCGACCGTGCCGCCCGCCGCCAGTTCGTCGATGCCGGCCCAGCCGTGCAGATCGCCGTGCGCGTCGAGGACGACGGCCCACCGGGCACGCTGGGCCCGCAGCCGCTCGACGGCCCGTTCGGCGGACTCGTCCAGCCGGGCCACGGGCGGCTGCTCCAGGTCGTCCGGCTCGATCGTGGTGACCGACAGCCGCTTCAGCCCGCGGTCGGCGCCCACGAAGGAGGCCACGTACGGGGTCGCGGGCGCCCCGAGCACCGCACCGGGCGTGTCGAACTGCTCGATGCGGCCCTGCCCGTACACGGCGATACGGTCGCCGAGCCGGACGGCCTCCTCGATGTCGTGCGTGACCAGCAGCACCGTCTTGCGCACCGCCGCCTGCATCCGCAGGAACTCGTCCTGCAACTGCTCGCGCACCACCGGGTCGACCGCCCCGAACGGCTCGTCCATCAGCAGCACCGGCGGATCCGCGGCCAGCGCCCGCGCCACGCCGACCCGCTGCCGCTGCCCGCCGGACAGCTGCTCCGGATAGCGCGGCCCGTACGTCCTCGGATCGAGTCCCACCAGGTCCAGCAGCTCGGCCGCCCGGGCCCGCGCCCTCGCCCGCTTCCAGCCGAGCAGCGCGGGCACGGTCGCGGTGTTGTCCAGGACGGTGCGGTGCGGGAAGAGGCCCACCTGCTGGATGACGTACCCGATGCGGCGGCGCAGCCGCACCGGGTCCACGGCCGCGATGTCCTCACCGCCGACGAAGATCCTTCCGGAGGTCGGCTCGATGAGCCGGTTCACCATCATCATGGTCGTCGTCTTGCCGCATCCGGAGGGCCCGACGAGGGTGACCAGTTCCCCCTCGGACACCTCGAAGGAGAGGTCGTCCACGGCCGTCGTACCGTCCGGATACCGCTTGGTGACCTGCTCGAACCGGATCATCACCTCACGCTAACGGCGCCACCCGGGGCATGCCCGCCGGTGAGGGGAAACGGGTCACCGTGGCCCCCCGGTGACCGCGTCACCGGGGCTCACCCGAGCAGGATCACCTCCAGCGTGCGCGGGCCGTGTACGCCCTCCACCCGGTCCAGCTCGATGTCGCTGGTGGCCGACGGGCCCGAGATCCAGGTCAACGGGCGGGCGGGGTCGACGCGTTCGAGGGCCTGCGGGACGGAGGAGACGACCTGGTCCGGGACGCGGACGACACAGATGTGGTGGTCCGGGACGAGCGAGATGCGGCGCCGGCCCTGGTCGGGGGAGCCGTCGAGAACGATCGTGCCGGTCTCGGCGATCGCCACGGCGCAGCCGGTCACCACGCTGCCCACCCGGTCCAGCTCCCGCGGCGTGCTCACCGCCCGGTCCTGGATCCGCTCGGGGTCCGCGGCGGACAGCCACTGTGGCGGCAGCCCGGGCGGCACCAGCACCTGCCGGGAGCCGCGCTCGGCCAGCAGCCGCATGACAAGGCCCGGCAGGCCTTCGGCGGTACTGCGGTGCACGATCGCCCGGTAGTCCGCCAGGTTCTCCGCCAGCAGCTCCACCGTCCGCTCGGTGGTCCGCTCCCCGTGCTCGCGCAGATAGCCCCGGGGCACGGCCTCCTCGTACGGCCTCTCGTCCGGCGTGACGTCCGCGAGCGCGCGCCGCACCCGGCCGAGGATCCTCTCCCTGCTGCTCACCTGCCGCCGTCCTCTCCGCCGCGCGTGCGCTGCCACCAGTCCCGGAACGGTTCCTCCGGCACGGCCGGCAGATCCCGGGTGCCGGTCCACGCCCTGCCCGGGCCCGGCAGGGTGCGCGGGTGCAGCCGGCGGGTCCGGGAGGCCAGCCGCTGGCCCGCGCGCAGGGCGCCCGGGTGGGTGAACGCCCAGCGCGCCGCCCGCATCGCCGCCCGCTCGGCCGCGTGCCCCTTCGCCGGCCGGAGCACCACTCTGTTGCCCTGCCGCACCGCCGGGCCGCCCTCGACCACCCGCTCCCGCAGATGCACCAGCACCTCAGGGATGTCGATGGCGACCGGACACACCTCGTAGCAGGCCCCGCACAGGCTCGACGCGTACGGCAGCGAGGCGTCGATCTCGCTCGCCGTCCCGCGGAGCTGGGGGCTGAGGATGGCGCCGATCGGGCCCGGGTACACCGAGCCGTACGCGTGGCCGCCGGCCCGCTCGTACACCGGGCACACGTTCAGGCAGGCCGAGCAGCGGATGCAGCGCAGCGCCTGGCGGCCGACCCGGTCGGCGAGGGTGTCGGTGCGGCCGTTGTCCAGCAGGACCAGATGGAAGGCGCGTGGCCCGTCCTCGTCGGTGGTGCCGGTCCACATGCTCGTGTACGGGTTCATCCGCTCGGCCGTGGAGGAGCGGGGGAGGGTCTGCAGGAAGACCTCCAGGTCCCGCCAGGCCGGCACCACCTTCTCGATGCCGACGACCGAGATCAGCGTCTCGGGCAGGGTCAGGCACATCCGGCCGTTGCCCTCGGACTCCACGACGACCAGCGTGCCGGTCTCGGCGACCATGAAGTTGGCGCCGGAGATGCCGACCTTGGCGCGCAGGAACTTCTCCCGCAGATGCAGCCGGGCCGCCTCGGCGAGTTCGGCGGGCGCGTCCGTCAGGCCCTCCGGGGCCGGGCGGCCCCACTCGCCCATCTCGGTGCGGAAGATGTCCCGGATCTCGCCCCGGTTGCGGTGGATGGCCGGAACGAGGATGTGCGAGGGGCGGTCCTTGCCCAACTGCACGATCAGCTCGGCGAGATCGGTCTCGTAGGCGCGGATCCCCTCGGCTTCGAGGGCTTCGTTGAGCCCGATCTCCTGCGTGGCCATCGACTTGACCTTCACGACCTCCGACTCGCCGGTCTCCCTGACGAGCCGGGCGACGATCCGGTTGGCCTCGTCGGCGTCGGCGGCCCAGTGCACCGTACCGCCCGCCGCCGTGACCGACTCCTCCAACTGCACGAGGTACCGGTCGAGATGGCGCAGGGTGTGGTCCTTGATCCGCCGGCCCGCCTCACGCAGCTCCGCCCAGTCGGACACCTCGGCGACGGCCCTGGCCCGCTTGGCGCGGATGGTGTGCGTGGCGTGGCGGAGATTCCCGCGCAGCGTCCGGTTGCCCACGGCGTCGTGCGCGGCCTTCGGAAAGGCCGGCATTCCCACGAACGTCCCGCTCATACGGCCGGTTCCTCCTCCGTGCTCGCCAGGATCTCCGCGATGTGCACCGGCCGCATGTCCGTGCCGAGCCGGGTCATGGTCCCGCCGATGTGCATCAGACAGGAGTTGTCGGCCGCGCACAGCACCTCGGCACCGGTCGACTCCGCGTTGCGCACCTTGTCCGTGCCCATCGCCGCCGACACGTCCGCGTTCTTCAGCGCGAACGTACCGCCGAACCCGCAGCACTCCTCCGCGCCCGGCAGCTCCACCAACTCCAGCCCCTTGACGGCCTGGAGCAGCCGGCGCGGCCGGTCGCCGAGCCCGAGACCGCGCAGCCCGTGGCAGGTCGGGTGGTAGGTGACCTTGTGCGGGTAGCAGGCGCCGACGTCCGTCACCCCGAGCACGTCCACCAGGAACTCCGTCAGCTCGTACGTCTTCGGCACCACCGGTGCCAGCGTCCGGGCGAGCGCGTCCCCGCGCCCCTCCGCCCGGGCCCGTTCGCCCATCCGCGGATACAGCTCCCGCACCATCGCCCCGCAGGATCCGGACGGGGTCACGATCGCCTCGTACTCCCCGAAGACATCGGAGAAATGCCGGGCCAGCGGCTCGGCCTCGTGCCGGTAGCCGGTGTTGTAGTGCGCCTGCCCGCAACACGTCTGGGCCGTCGGGAAATCGACGTCGACACCCAGTCTGGTCAGCAACTTCACCACGGCACGGCCGGTGTCCGGATACAGCGTGTCGTTGACACAGGTCAGGAACAGGGCGACACGCATCGCAGCTCCTCGGTATGGGTCATCGGACGAGTGCAGGGTAGTGGGCGGGCCCCCGCCGACGGGAGACCGCGGCTCACCGCGCGGCGAGCCGGGCCTGGGCCGCCCGCCACCGCCCGGCGTCCCCGCGGGGCGTGTACCGGGTCAGCGGCTGGGTCCGCGTGAGCAGCCGGCGCAGATCGGCGAGGTCGCCGACGAGTCCGTGCGCGCGGGCCTGCACGAGGACGTTGCCGAGGGCCGTCGCCTCGGTCGCACCGGCCACCACCGGCAGCCCGCAGGCGTCGGCCGTCAGCTGGCACAGCAGCGCGTTGCGGGTGCCGCCGCCGACGAGGTACACCACGTCGACCGGGTGGTCGGCCAGCCGCTGCGCGTCCAGCACGGCCCGCCGGTGGGCGAGGGCCAGCGAGTCGAGGATGCACCGGGTGACCTCGGCCCGCGTGCCGGGCACCGGCTGCCCCGACGCCCGGCACGCCTCGGCGATCCGCTCCGGCATCCGCCCCGGCGCCAGGAACGCCTCGTCCCCGGCGTCCACCACCGAGCGCAGCGTCGGCACACCCGCCGCCTCCCGCAGCAACAGCCCCAGATCCGGCTCCCCCCAGGACCGTACGCACTCCTGGAGCAGCCACAGCCCCATGATGTTGCGCAGATAGCGGACCGTGCCGTCGAGCCCCAGCTCGTTGGTGAAGTTCGCGGCCCGGCTCTCCTCGGTGAGCACCGGAGCGGACAGTTCGAGGCCGGCCAGGGACCAGGTGCCGGTGCAGATGTAGGCGAAGCGCTCACCGGTCGCCGGGACGGCGGCGACCGCCGACGCGGTGTCGTGCGAGCCGACGGCCGTCACCGGCACCGGACCGGTGAGCCCGGTCGCGGCCAGCACCTCCGGGCGCAGCGTCCCGGCCGGATCGCCCGGCTGCCGCAGCGGCGCGAACAGGCCGAGGTCGATGCCCAGCCGCTCGGCGACCCCGTACGACCAGGTCCGGGTCCGGGGATCGACGAGCTGGGTGGTGGAGGCGTTGGTCAGCTCGGTGCCCTGCTCGCCGGTGAGCCAGTACGTCAGCAGGTCCGGGACGAGCAACAGCCGCTCGGCGCGGGCGAACTGGCTGGACGCCCGGGCGGCCGTGAGCTGGTAGAGGGTGTTGAACGGCGCGTACTGGATGCCCGTCGCCGCGTACAGCTCCGCCGCCGGCACGGTCGCCCACACCTTCTCCGCGACCCCCTCGGTGCGGGCGTCGCGATAGTGCACCGGGTTGCCGAGCAGGGCCCCGTCGGCGTCCAGCAGGCCGTAGTCCACCGCCCAGCTGTCGACGCCCACGGAGTCGACCCGACCGGCCGCCCGCAGCCCGGCCAGGACACCGTCGTACAGCGCGAGGATGTCCCAGCGCAGTCCCTCCGGCACCCGCACCGGACGGTTCGGGAACCGGTGTGCCTCGCTCAGCTCGACCGAGTCCGGGCTCACCCGGCCCACCATCACCCGCCCGCTGGAGGCACCGAGGTCGACCGCGGCGTACGACTTCACGCCCGCGCTCATCGCAGGAACGCGGACGCCACACCCGCGTCGACCGGGATGTGCAGCCCGGTGGTGTGCGTGAGGTCGCCGCCGGTGAGCGCGAACACCGCGTTCGCCACGTGCTCGGGCAGCACCTCCCGTTTGAGGATCGTCCGCTGCGCGTAGAACTCGCCGAGCTTCTCCTCCGGCACCCCGTACACCGCGGCGCGCTGCGCCCCCCAGCCCCCGGCGAAGATCCCGGAACCGCGCACCACACCGTCCGGGTTGACCCCGTTCACCCGGATCCCGTGCTCACCCAGCTCGGCGGCGAGCAGCCGTACTTGATGGGCCTGGTCGGCCTTGGTGGCGGAGTAGGCGATGTTGTTCGGCCCGGCGAAGACGGCGTTCTTCGAGGCGATGTACACGATGTCACCGCCCAGCCCCTGCGCGATCATCACCCGGGCCGCCTCCCGCGACACCAGGAACGACCCGCGGGCCATGATGTCGTGCTGCAGGTCCCAGTCCCGCACCGAAGTCTCCAGCAGCGGCTTGGAGAGGGAGATCCCGGCGTTGTTGACGACGAGGTCGACCCCGCCGAACGCGAGCACGGCCGCCCGGAAGGCGGCGGCGATCTGCTCCTCGGACGTGACGTCCACGGCGACCGCGACGGCCTTGTCCGGCCCGCCCAGCTCCTCGGCGACCCGCGCCGCGCCCTCGGCGTTCAGGTCGGCGACGACGACACACGCCCCCTCCGCGACCAGCCGGTGCGCGATCGCCCTCCCGATCCCGCTGCCGGCCCCCGTGACCAGCGCGACGCGCGTGGCGAGCGGCCTGGGCCCCGGCATCCGCCGGAGCTTGGCCTCCTCCAGCGCCCAGTACTCGATACGGAACTTCTCGGCCTCCTCGATCGGCGCGTACGACGAGACGGCCTCGGCGCCCCGCATGACGTTGACGGCGTTGACGTAGAACTCGCCCGCCACCCGGGCGGTCTGCTTGTCTTTGCCGAACGAGAACATGCCCACCCCGGGGACCAGCACGACGGCCGGATCGGCGCCGCGCATGGCGGGGGAGCCGGGCCGGGCGTGCCGCCGGTAGTAGGCGGCGTACTCCTCGCGGTAGGCGGCGTGCAGTTCCTTCAGCCGGGCGACGGCGTCCTCGAGGGGCGCGGCCGGCGGCAGGTCCAGGACGAGCGGCCGTACCTTGGTGCGCAGGAAGTGGTCCGGGCAGGAGGTGCCGAGGGTGGCCAGCCGGGGGTGCTCGGCGCGGGCGAGGAAGTCCAGGACGGCGTCGGAGTCGGTGAAGTGCCCGACCTGCGGCCGGTCCTGCGAGGCCAGCGCGCGGACGTACGGCGCGAGAGCGGCGGCCCGCTCCCGCCGCTCGCCCTCGGACAGCGCCTCGTACCCCGCGACGACCGGTCCGAACGGCTCCGCCCTGCCCCTCTCGGCGAGGAACGCCTCGGCGGTGCGGATGATGTGCAGCGAGTTCCGCTCGCACTCTTCGGACGTCGATCCCCAGGCGGTGATCCCGTGGCCGCCGAGGACACACCCGATGGCCCCCGGGTTGGCCTCCTTGATCGCGGCGATGTCCAGCCCCAGCTGGAACCCGGGCCGCCGCCACGGCACCCACACCACGCGGTCCCCGAAGCACTCGGCGGTCAGCTTCTCCCCGTCGGCGGCGCAGGCGAGCGCGATACCGGAGTCCGGGTGCAGATGGTCCACGTGCGGGGCGTCCACCAGCCCGTGCATGGCGGTGTCGATGGAGGGCACGGCCCCGCCCTTGCCGTGCAGGCAGTAGTCGAACGCGGCGACCATCTCGTCCTCGCGCTCGACACCGGGGTAGACGTCGACGAGGGCCCGCAGCCGGTCCAGCCGCAGCACGGCCAGCCCCGACTCGGTGAGCGTGCCGAGGTCACCCCCGGACCCCTTCACCCACATCAGCTCGACGTCACCGCCGGTGACGGGATCGGTGCCGGTGCCTTTCGCGGACGCGTTTCCGCCGGCGTAGTTGGTGTTTCGGGGATCGGAGCCGAGTCGGTGGCAGCGATCGAGAAGATCGGCGACTGAGGGATGGGTCGTCATGAGTACGGTTCCTTTGTCAGAAGGGGGAAGTATCCGAAGGGGCGCGGGGCTGTAGCGATTTGCGGCTCCGCCGCGTGGGCGCGACAAGCCACAACGCACCGGCACCCCGCAACGGCGCTCAAGAGGCGGACGCTCACGCCCCCCACCCGGCCTGCTCCCCGCCAACCCGCTCAGCGACGATCTTCTCGGCCCACCCGGACCGGGCATACGCCGCCATGGGATCGGAATCCAACCCCAGCTCCTCCCGAACCTCGGCAAGAAGCCCCCGTACATCGGTGTTGTACGCGTCCATCAACACGGCGTTGGCACCGAGCACATCCCCAGCAGCCTGAGCTTCGGCCAACGCCGACCGATCGACCAGCAGAGCCTTCGCCGTGGCCTCCTGCACATTCATCACCGACCGGATGATCGCCGGAATCTTCGGCTCGATGTTGTGGCACTGATCGAGCATGAAGGCGACCTCGGAGGTGAACCCCCCGCCCCGCACCACCTCGTACATGATCCGGAACAGCTGGAAGGGATCGGCGGCCCCCACCATCAGGTCGTCGTCCGCGTAGAACCGCGAGTTGAAGTCGAACCCCCCGAGCTTCCCCTCCCGCAGCAGCACCGCCACGATGAACTCGATGTTGGTGCCCGGCGCATGGTGCCCGGTGTCCACGACCACCTGTGCCTTCGGCCCCAGCTTCAGACAGTGCGCGTACGCCGTCCCCCAGTCCGGGACGTCCGTCGTGTAGAACGCCGGCTCGAAGAACTTGTACTCCAGCAGCATCCGCTGCCCGTCCCCGAGCCGCGCGTACACCTCGGCCAGGCCTTCCGCCAGCCGGTCCTGCCGGGCGTGGACGTCGTCCTGCCCGGGGTAGTTCGTACCGTCCGCGAACCACAGCTTGAGATCCCGCGACCCGGTGGCGTCCATGATGTCGACGCACCGCAGCAGGTGGCCGACGGCCTTGCGCCGCACCGCCGCGTCCGGATGGCAGATGCTGCCCAGCTTGTAGTCGTCGTCCTGGAAGGTGTTGGAGTTGACCGCGCCCAGCCGCACGCCCCGCTCCTCGGCGTACTTCGCGAGCGCCGCGTAGTCCTCCACCGTGTCCCACGGGATGTGGAGGGCGACCGTCGGGGCGGCCCCCGTGAAGGCGTGCACCTGGGCGGCGTCCTGCACCTTCTCCCAGGGGGAGCGCGGCACCCCGGCTTGTGCGAACACCTTGAAGCGCGTCCCGGAGTTCCCGTACGCCCACGACGGCGTCTCGACGGCCTGGGTCTTGAGCGCGGCCTTCACCGCGGCGAGGTCGGTCACTTCGGGGCTCCTGTGATGTCGGCCGGAACGACTGAGCATGTGAAACGATTCAGAACGGCAAGCTAGGGGTCACCCAGAGGGGTGTCAAGAACTCCGGCCGACCCCGTTCGCCGTGATCCGCCGTGGCCTTTGGCTATCGAAACATTTTCGACGCGGACCCATTGACGTGACATGGCTGCGGTGCCTACGGTCCCGGCAATCCAGTTGAAACCTTTCACGACACCGTGGCGTCCTCGTGGCCGCTCCGTCGGTGTCGTCGAGGAGCCCCCATGACCCACCCGCCTGACACGGGACCGGCCCCGGTGCTGGCGCTGCAGGGCGTCTCCAAGTCCTTCGGTGCCGTACGCGCCCTCAGGGACGTCTCCCTGGAGCTGCTGCCCGGCGAGGTGCACGCCCTCGCCGGGGAGAACGGCGCGGGCAAGTCGACGCTGATCAAGACCCTCGCCGGAGTGCACCGGCCGGACGCCGGCCAGGTGCTGCTCGACGGCGAGCCCGTCGTCTTCCACGGCCCCGGCGACGCCCGTGACGCCGGCATCGCCGTGATCTACCAGGAACCCACCCTCTTCCCCGACCTGTCGATCGCCGAGAACATCTTCATGGGCCGGCAACCGAAGCGCGCGTTCGGCCGGATCGACCACAAGGCCACCCGCGCGGCGACGGCGGCCCTGATGCGGCGGCTCGGCGTCGGCCTGGACCCCGACCGGCCCGCCCGCGGGCTGTCCATCGCCGACCAGCAGATCGTGGAGATCGCCAAGGCGCTGTCCTTCGACGCCCGCGTCCTGATCATGGACGAGCCGACCGCGGCCCTCACCGGCAGCGAGGTCGCCCGGCTCTTCGGTGTCGTCCGCACCCTGCGCGAGCAGGGCGCGGCGGTGCTGTTCATCTCCCACCGGCTGGAGGAGATCTTCCAGATCTGCCAGAAGGTCACCACGCTGCGGGACGGCGCCCGGATCGCCGGCGAGCCTCTCGCCGGGATGACCGAGGACGACCTGGTGCGCCGCATGGTCGGCCGTGACCTGGCCGAGCTGTACCCGAAGCAGCAGGTCCGGGCCGGTGAGGTCGCGCTCCGCGTACGGCGGCTGACCCGCGAGGGCGTCTTCACGGACGTCTCCTTCGAGGTGCGGCGCGGTGAGATCGTCGGCCTCGCCGGACTGGTCGGCGCAGGCCGCACCGAGGTCGCCCGGGCCGTGTTCGGCGTCGACCGCTGGGACGCGGGCGAGGTCGAGGTCGCCGGGCGCCGGCTCACCGGCGGAGCGCCGTCCGCCGCGATGGCGGCGGGGCTGGCCCTCGTACCGGAGGACCGGAGGGCCCAGGGCCTGGTGATGGACCTGTCCATCGAGCGGAACATCGGCCTGACCGGCCTGCGTACGACCGCCCGGGCCGGGCTGATGCACCGGGGCGCCGAACGCGGCCGGTCCCTGGACTGGGCGGTGAAGCTCCAGGTGAAGTACGCCCGGATCGCGGACACCGTCGCCACCCTGTCCGGCGGCAACCAGCAGAAGGTCGTCCTCGCCAAGTGGCTCGCCACCGGCCCGAAGGTGCTGATCGTGGACGAGCCGACCCGGGGCATCGACGTCGGCACCAAGGCCGAGGTGCACCGGCTGCTCGGCGAGCTGGCCGCCGACGGCGTCGCCGTCCTGATGATCTCGTCCGATCTGCCGGAGATCCTCGGCATGGCCGACCGCGTCCTCGTGATGCACGAGGGCCGGATCACCGCCGAGATCCCCCGCGCCGACGCCACCGAGGAGACCGTGATGGCCGCTGCCACCGGGAGGGCCGCCGCATGACGGTGACCACCACGGACGAGCCCCCCGTCGCCGGGGTGCCCCGGTCGGCCGGCACCCGGCTGGTCGACCGCGTCTTCAGGATGCGCGAACTCGCCATCCTCGCCGTCTTCCTGGTGATGATCGCCGTCACCCAGGCCGGCAACAGCGCGTTCCTGTCCGAGCAGGGCATCAAGGACCTGCTGCTCAACGCCACGATCCTGGTGCTGGTCGCCACCGGCCAGTCACTGGTCGTCCTCACCCGCAACGTCGACCTGTCCGTCGGCTCCACGCTCGGCATCAGCGCCTTCGCCGCCGGCACCTATCTGCACGGCGGCGGCAACGCGGTCGTCGCGGTCCTCCTCGCCGTCCTGCTGGGCATCGGCTCCGGACTGCTCAACGGCCTGCTGGTCAGCCTCGGCCAGGTCCCCGCCCTCGTCGTCACCCTCGGCACGCTGTACATCGTCCGGGGCGTCGACTCCATCTGGGTCGGCTCCCGCCAGATCACCGCGGCCGACCTCCCCGGCGGATTCGTCGACTTCGGCTCCGGCGGCATCTCCGCGGTGCCGTGGCTGGCGGTGATCGCGCTGGCCGTGCTGGTGGCGACGGCGTACTACCTCAAGCACTACGGCAGCGGGCGGGAGCTGTACGCCCTCGGCTCCCACCCCGAGGCGGCCCGGCTGGCCGGCATCCCGGTGCGCAAGCGGATCCTGGCCGCCTACACCTGCTGCGGGGCGCTCGCCGGACTCGCGGGAGCGATGTACCTGGCCCGGTTCGGCAACGTCGACTCCGGCACCGGCAACGGCTACGAACTCACCGTCGTCAGCGCGGTGGTGGTCGGCGGCATCGCCTTCACCGGCGGCTCCGGCAGCGTCTACGGCGCCGCGCTCGGCGCCCTGCTGCTCACCTCGATCAACAGCGTGCTGCCCGCCCTCGGCGTCAGCTCCGTGTGGGTGCTCGCCATCAACGGCGTCCTGCTGCTGCTCGCCATCGCCGTCGACCGGGTCGTCGCGCTGCGGGTGGCCGCCGCCCTGAAGAAGAAGCCGGCCCCGAGGAGGACCGCCATGGCGAAGGAGAAGGCCGGTGCCTGAGTCGCTCACCCGCGCGGTCCGCTGGGACACGGTCGTCGGCGCGCTGCTGATCGTCCTGTTGCTGCTGTCGTCCGGCTTCGTCGACGGCTTCGGCAACGCGCTCAACCTGTCGTTCCTCCTCGGCAACACGCTCCCGATCGCGCTGATCGCCCTGCCGATGACCCTGCTCGTCGTCGCCGGCGAGATCGACCTGTCCGTCGCGTCCACGGCCGGGCTGTCCGGCGCGGTGCTGGGCAAGCTGTGGAACGAGGGCATGGCCATCGAGACGATCATCCCGCTGTGCCTGCTGCTGGGCGTGGTGTGCGGGCTGGTCAACGGCCTCCTGGTGACCCGGCTCGGGCTGCCGTCGCTCGCGGTCACCATCGGCACGTTGGCCGCGTACCGCGGGATCGCGCAGATCGTGCTGGGCTCCGACGCGGTGACCGATTTCCCCTCGCAGTACCTGGACTTCGCCGCCGGTCGCGTCGGTGACTCCTTCCTTCCGCAGGCATTCCTGCCCTTCCTGGTCCTGCTGGCCATCGCCGTCGTCGTGCTGCACGCCACGCCGTTCGGGCGGTCGCTGTTCGCGATCGGAGCGGGGGAGGAGGCGGCGCGGTTCGCCGGGATCCGGGTGCGGCGGACCAAGCTCGTGCTGTTCGTGGCCACCGGGTTCATGTCGGCGCTGACGGGCGTCTTCTGGGCCCTGCACTACGCCAGCGCTCGCTATGACAACGCGACGGGGCTCGAACTCTCGGTCGTCGCCGCGGTGTTGCTGGGCGGGATCGACTTCGACGGGGGCAAGGGCACGATCTTCGGCGCCATCGCCGGTGTCTTCCTGCTCGGCGCGTCGCAGAACGTGATGAGTCTGCTGAATGTTCCGGCCCAGTCGCAGATTGTGGTGACTGGTGTGCTGCTTGTTGTGTCTGTGCTCGGGCCTCGGGTTGCCCGGCAGATCGCCGTTTCGCAGCGGTCCGTTTCATAGGTGCGGCCGTCTGTGGCTGGTCGCGCAGTTCCCCCCGCGCCCCTCACGGGGCGCCCCACTCCTCCTCCCTGTAAGGAACCCTCCGCCATGGGCAAGTCGCGCGTCACCCTCCTCTCCGTCACCTCCCTCGCTCTCGCCCTCACCGCCTGCGGTGGCACCACCAGGAACGACGTCAAGGACGACAACTCCGCCGCCGCCTCCGCCGGGAAGGCCGATCCGAACGCCGCCACCAAGAAGGGGCTGACCGTCGGCTTCCTGCCCAAGCAGGTCAACAACCCCTACTTCACCAGCGCCGACAAGGGCGGTGAGAAGGCGCTCGCCGAACTCGGCTCGGCGTACAAGGAGGTGGGGCCGAGCAGCGCCACCGACACCGCCGGGCAGGTGAGCTACGTCAACACGCTCACCCAGCAGCAGGCGGACGCCATCGCCGTCTCCGCGCAGGACCCCGGCGCCCTGTGCACCGCGCTGAAGCAGGCCATGAGCAACGGCATCAAGGTCGTCACCTACGACTCCGACACCAGCCCCGGCTGCCGCAACGCCTTCGTCTCGCAGGCCTCCGCCGAGGACCTGGGCCGTACCGAGGTGCGGCTGCTGGCCGAACAGATCGGCTACAAGGGCGAGATCGCGATCCTCTCGGCCGCGCAGACCGCCACCAACCAGAACACCTGGATCGGCTACATGAAGGACGAGCTGAAGGATCCGAAGTACAAGGACGTCGAGCTCGTCAAGATCGCCTACGGCAACGACGATGCCCAGCAGTCCTTCCAGCAGACCCAGGGCCTGCTCCAGGAGCACCCGGACCTGAAGGGGATCATCTCCCCGACCACCGTGGGCATCAAGGCCGCCGCCCAGTACCTGTCCGGCTCCAAGTACAAGGGCAAGGTCAGGCTGACCGGCCTCGGCACCCCCAACGACATGCGCAAGTACGTCAAGAACGGCACCGTCGACGCCTTCGAGCTGTGGGACCCGGCCAAGCTCGGCGACCTGGCGGCCCGGACGGCGGTCGCGCTGGCCTCGGGGCAGATCAGCGGCAAGGAGGGCGAGACCTTCAAGGCCGGCGCCACGACGTACACCCTCGGCAAGGACGGCGTGATCAACCTCGGCAAGCCGACCGTGTTCGACGCCGAGAACATCGACCAGTTCGACTTCTGAGCCAACGGGGGCCGTTGATGCAACGCGTGTGTTTCCTGCTGAGGGTCCGGGCGGACCGGCTGGACGAGTACCGTGAGCGGCACGCGGCCGTCTGGCCGGACATGCTCGACGCCCTGAGAGCGACCGGCTGGCGCAACTACTCGCTGTTCCTGCGCGAGGACGGCCTGCTCGTCGGCTACCTGGAGACCGAGGACTTCGAAGCCGCCCTGGCCGGCATGGAGGCCACCGACGTCAACGCCCGTTGGCAGAAGGAGATGGCACCGTTCTTCGAAGCACTGGACGGCGCCCGCCCCGACGAGGCCATGAAACCGCTCACCGAAGTGTTCCACCTCGCCTGACCCTGGAGCCGAACATGAGACGACGCACCGTGCCGGCCGGCGCCCTCGCCGCCTCCGTCCCGGCCGCCGGAACCGCGCGGGCGGCCGTCCCCGGCCCGTCTGTCGCCAGCGAAGGAACCACACAACTCGACGCCAGGGCCCTCTACTTCGTCTCCTACGACGGCCTGGTCAACAACAACTCCTTCCAGAAGAACGGCCTGCTGACACACAAGGGCCACCAGTACGCCGCCTGGTACACGGCGAGCCGCGACGCGGTCGTCGCCCGCCGGGCCCTGGGCTCCGCCACCTGGTCCACGGTCACCCTGCCGCACCGGCTCAAGGCCGACGACTCCCACAACGTCATCTCCATGGGCGTCTCCGCGACGGACGGCCGCCTGCACCTGAACATGGACTCCCACAGCGACGGCTTCTTCTACGTCAAGTCGGTCGCCGGCCTCCTGGACAACCCCGCCACCACGGCCTGGACCCCGTCCGTCTTCGGCGCCGTACGGACGACGCTCGACGGACTCGCGCTCGCCTCGCAGTTCACCTACCCGCAGTTCATCGCCACACCCGAGGGCCGGCTCCAGCTCAGCTACCGCGCCGGCGTCTCCGGCAACGGCCGCAACGCCCTCGCCGAGTACGACGGTGCGCGCTGGACCGCGCTGGGGGAGTGGACCGTCGCGACCGGCACGTACACCAGCGAGCACGGCTCCAGCACCGCCCGGAACATGTACCTGCACGGCATCGACTACGACACCCGGGGCCGGCTGCACGCCCTGTTCACCTGGCGGGAGCAGAACGCGGCCGTCATGTGCAGCGGCGGCGGCATCACCAACCACGACACCGGCTACGTCTGGTCCGACGACCGCGGCCGGACCTGGCGCAACGACGCGGGCGCCGTCGTCGGCACCACCGGCGGATCCGACAAGGTCTCCGTCGGCGACAGCGGTCTCGTGGTCGACCCGCTGAACCCGGACCACTCCCTGATGAACCAGGAGAGCCAGTCCACCGACTCGGCCGGCCGGCCGCACGCGATCATCTCCTACGTCCCCGGCCGCTTCGGTCAGTGCACCACCGACTACGTCGCCGACCGCACCGCCCACGGACGCGCCTTCCACCTGCGCAAGAACGCCTCCGGCGGCTGGCAGAAGACCGAGATCCCCGTCCCGCTCGGCTCCAGCCAGCGCACCAGGCTGGTCCTGGACCGGTACGACAACGCCTACGCCGTGTTCCCGTTCGGCCGTATCGCCGCGGCGTCGAAGACCTCCGGGTACACCGACTGGACGCTCCTGTTCGACGGCGGCGGGCTGAACGCGTTCGGCGAGGTCGTCGTCGACGAGACCCGGGTCCGTGCGGACAACGTCCTGTCGTTCCTGTACCAGCAGAAATCCACCGGCACGACGCCCTCGGCGCTGCACGTGGCCGACTTCGCCCTGCCTGCGTGACGGTAATGTGAAGGTCGTCCCGCCGCCCTCGTTCCCTGGAGGTCTGAAGCCCGATGGCCCAGTCGGTGGGTATCAAGGATGTCGCCCGCGCCGCCGGAGTGTCGGTGGGCACGGTGTCCAACGTCATCAACCGCCCGGACACCGTCGCCGGCGAGACCCGGGCCCGGGTGCTGTCCGCGATCGACCGGCTCGGCTACGTCCGCAGCGAGTCGGCGCGCCAGCTGCGGGCCGGCCGCAGCCGGATCATGGGACTGCTCGTGCTCGACATGGGCAACCCGTTCTTCGTGGACGTGGCACGCGGCGCCGAGCGCGCGGCCCGGGAGGCGCGGCTCGGCGTGATGGTCTGCAACAGCGCGCAGAACGCGGCCGAGGAGGCGGAGTACCTGTCGCTCTTCGCCGAGCAGCGGGTGCGGGGCGTGCTGCTCACCCCGGCCGACGCCACCGGCCGCAACATCGAGGCCTTCCGCCGGCACGGCATCCCGTTCGTGCTGGTCGACCGGGTCGCCGAGGGCACCACCGAGTGCTCGGTCTCCGTGGACGACGTCGCGGGCGGCGCGCTCGCCGTACGGCATCTGGTGGACGCCGGTCACCGCTCGATCGCCTACGTCAGCGGGCCGCCCGGGCTCAACCAGGTCCGTGACCGGCGCACCGGCGCGCTGACCGCCCTCGCCGAGGCCGGGCTCGGTCCCGAGGCGCTGCGCGAGCTGCCCACCGAGCGGCTCGACGTGGCCGCCGGCCGGGACGCGGGCGCCCGCCTGCTCGGCCTCACCGACCGCCCCACCGCCGTGTTCTGCGCCAACGACCTGCTCGCCCTGGGCGTGCTGCAGGCCATGTACGCGGCGGGCGTGACCGTCCCGGACGAGCTGGCGATCGTCGGCTACGACGACATCGAGTTCGCCGCCGCGGCGGCCGTCCCCCTCACCTCCGTACGCCAGCCCGCCGTGACCATGGGCGCCCTCGCCGCCGAACTGCTGCTGGAGGAGACCGAGCAGGGCGAGGGCGGACGGACGCACGAGCACCGCCGGGTGGTGCTCCAGCCGGAGCTGGTGGTGCGCCGCTCCAGCCTGGTCGCGCGCTGACGCTCCAGCTGGTCGCGTGCTGACCGGAAGTTCAGTAACAATCCATGATCCCGGGTCTCGGCCCGCGCCCGGTCATGTGCTGAACTGGGACGCGTCCGTACCGTCCGTCCCGGGAGATTCGTTGAGCCTCAGCTACCGCCAGCCCGGCGTCGTCCTCACCGACCGCCACTTCACCGTGCCCCTCGACCACGCCGACCCGGGCGGCGAGACCATCGAGCTGTACGCCCGCGAGGCGGTGGCGAGCGACAAGGCGGGGCAGGATCTGCCCTGGCTGGTGTACCTGCAGGGCGGTCCCGGATTCGGGGCGAATCGTTTCGTCGGACGTCAGGCCTGGCTCGACCGGGCCCTGAAGGAGTACCGCGTCCTGCTGCTCGACCAGCGCGGCACCGGCCGCTCCACACCCGCCACCCGGCAGACGCTCCCGCTGCGCGGCGGCCCCGCCGCCCAGGCCGACTACCTCACCCGCTTCCGCGCCGACGCCATCGTCCGTGACTGCGAGGCCATCCGCCCCCAGCTCACCGGCGGCGCCCCGTGGACCGTGCTCGGCCAGAGCTTCGGCGGCTTCTGCACGGTGTCGTACCTCTCCCTCGCCCCCGAGGGCGTCCACACCGCGATCATCACCGGCGGCCTGCCCTCCCTGCACGCCCACGCCGACGACGTCTACCGGGCCGCCTACCCGCGCATCGAGCGCAAGGTCACCGCGCACTACGCCCGCTACCCGCAGGACGTGGAGCGGGCCCGCCGGATCGCCGACCACCTCCTCACCCACGACGTGGTCCTGCCGAACGGCTACCGCTTCACGGTGGAGGCCTTCCAGTCCCTGGGCCTGATGCTCGGCGCGAGCGACGGCAGCCACCGCCTGCACCACCTGCTGGAGGACGCCTTCGTCCGCACCCCCGGCGGCCTCGACCTCTCCGACGCCTTCCAGGAGCAGGCGCAGGCCCTGCTGTCGTACGCCGCGCACCCGCTCTACGCGCTCGTCCACGAGTCGATCTACGGCCAGGACGCCCGCCCCACCGGCTGGGCCGCCGAGCGCGTCCGCGCCGAGTTCCCGCAGTTCGACGCGGCCAAGGCGCTCACCGGCGACGGCCCGGTGCTCTTCACCGGCGAGACCGTCCACCCCTGGATGTTCGACGCCGACCCGGCCCTGCGGCCCCTGCGCGAGACGGCCGAGCTGCTCGCCACCCGCACCGACTGGCGCCCGCTGTACGACCCCGCCCGCCTCACCGCCAACGAGGTCCCCGTCGCCGCGGCCGTCTACCACGACGACATGTACGTCGACACCGCCCACTCCCTGGAGACCGCCCGCTCCATCCGCGGCCTGCGCACCTGGGTCACCGACGAGTACGAGCACGACGGCCTGCGCGCCGGTGCGCCCCGCGTCCTGGACCGGCTGCTGGCGCTGGTGCGCGACGAGGTGTGAGCCGTCGTTCGTCCGCGGGTCCGTCGTGGCCGGTCGCGCGGGTCCCCGCGCTCCTTGCGGGGCGTTGGAACAGCTAGTCTGCCGCCCATGACCGAGGCGAAGATCACCGAGCTCCAGCCCCTGCCCGACGACTGGCAGCGCGCCCTGGCCGTGGTGGCCCACCCCGACGACCTGGAGTACGGCTGCTCGGCGGCCGTCGCCGGCTGGACCGACACCGGCCGCGAGGTCGCCTATGTGCTGGCCACCCGCGGCGAGGCGGGCATCGACACCGTCGACCCCGCCGTGTGCGGCCCGCTGCGCGAGCGCGAGCAGCGGGCCAGCGCGGCCGTCGTCGGCGTCACCAGCGTGGACTTCCTCGACCACCGGGACGGCGTGATCGAGTACGGCCTCGCGCTGCGCCGCGACATCGCCGCCGCGATCCGCCGCCACCGCCCCGAACTCGTCATCACCCTCAACCACCGCGACACCTGGGGCGGCGTCGCCTGGAACACGCCCGACCATGTCGCCGTCGGCCGCGCCACCCTGGACGCCGCGGCCGACGCCGGCAACCGCTGGATCTTCCCCGAACTCACCGAGCAGGGCCTCGAACCGTGGAACGGCGTCCGCTGGGTGGCCGTCGCCGGCTCCAGCAACCCCACCCACGCCGTCGACGCCACGCCCGGCCTGGAACGGGCGGTGCGCTCGCTGCTCGAACACCGCACCTACATAGAGGCGTTGACCGACCAGGACCCGGAGGTCTACGTACGGGACTTCATGACCGAGACCACCGCCGCCACCGGCAAGCGCTTCGGCGGCAGACCCGCGGTGGCCTTCGAGCTGTTCGGCCGGTAGCCGGGCGCCCGCTCCGGGTTGACCCTCCCCTTGCGTCAGGCTTGAGGCTGTGACCGGACGAAAGGGCGAGCGGATGGGCTACTCGGTGGGGCAGGTGGCGAGGTTCGCCGGGGTGACCGTGCGGACGCTGCACCACTACGACAAGGTGGGGCTGCTCTCGCCCGGCGAACGCAGCCCCGCCGGCTACCGCCTCTACGGCGACGCCGACCTGGCCCGGCTGCAGCAGATCCTCTTCTACCGCGAACTGGGCTTCCCGCTCGACGAGATCGCCGTCATCCTGCGGGACCCGGGGGCCAACGCCCTGCACCATCTCCGGGACCGGCAGCGGCGGTTGCGCGAGGAGATCGCCCGGCTGGAACGCCTCGCGGAGGTGGCCGAGCAGGCCATCGAGGTGCAGCGGACCGGGGTGGCGCTCACCCCGGAGGATCGTTTCGAGGTGTTCGGCGAGATCTCCTTCGACCTCAGCTACGCCACCGAGGCACAGCTGAAATGGCAGGACTCGGCCGTGTACCGCGAGGCGATGGCACGGGCCGGGGCCCATACCAAGGAGGACTGGCGGCAGTTGATGAGCGAGGCCGCCGCCTGGCGGGCCGAGCTGCTCGCCGCCTTCGACGCGGACGAGCCCGCCGACGGCGAGCGGGCCATGGAGCTCGCCGAGGACCACCGCCGTCACCTGATCCGCTGGTTCACCCCCTGCCCGCCGGACGCGCACCGGCGCATCGCGGACGACCTCGCCGCCGACCCGCGCGCCTTCGCCCTCCTCGTCCCGCCGTCACAGCAACGCCCCGGCCTCGCCGCCTATGTGAGCAAGGCGATCCACGCCAACGCCTCCCGCCGTGACGGCTCCCGCACCGATCCCGAGGAGCACCCATGAGAATCCTGATCGCCACGGCCGGATCACGCGGCGACGTCGCGCCCTACACCGGCCTGGGCGCCGAACTGGTCCGCGCCGGGCACGAGGTGACGCTGGCCGCCACCGAGGGCTTCGCCTCCCTCGCGCACGAGGCCGGGCTGGGCTTCCGGCGGCTGCCCGCCGACCCGAGGGCACGCGGGGGCACCGGTGGCCGACGGGAACTGATGCGCACGGCCGCCGCGTTCGTCACGGAACTCGGGCGGGGGTTCGCCGACGCCGTCGACGACGGTACGGACCTGCTCCTGCTGTCGGCCACGACGGCCCCGCTCGGCTGGCAGCTCACCGAGGCCACCGGCGTCCCGGGCATCGGCGTGTACCTCCAGCCGACCGCGCCGACGGGTGACTTCCCGCCCGTGGTCATGGGCACCCGCTCGCTGGGCCGGGCCGGCAACCGGGCGGCGGGCCGGTTCGCCCTGCGCATGGCCGACCGCGTCTACGCACCGGCGGTCGCCGAACTTCGCCGCAGGCTCGGGCTGCCCCCGCTGTCCGCCGCCGCGATGCGCCGGCGCCGGGAGCGGGAGGACTGGCCCGTGCTGCACGGCTTCAGCACGGCGCTCGTGCCCCGGCCCGCCGACTGGCGGCCCGGCCTGGACGTCGTCGGCACGCTGTGGCCCCACGTCGACCCCGGCGCACGGCTGCCCGCCGCCCTGGAGGACTTCCTCGGGGCCGGGCCCCGGCCCGTCCTCGTCGGCTTCGGCAGCATGGCGTCCGGAGAGGGCGAGCGCCTGAGCGAGATCGCCGTACAGGCGCTGCGGCGCGCCGGACTGCGCGGCATCCTGCAGTCCGGGGCCGCCGGGCTGGCCGCCGCCGGGGACGACGTGTTCACCGTCGGCGAGGTGCCGCACGCCCTGCTGTTCCCGCGGCTGGCCGCCGTCGTCCACCACGCCGGGGCGGGCACCACGGCCGCCGCCCTGCGCGCGGGCGTGCCCGCGGTCGCGGTACCGGTCACCGCCGACCAGCCGTTCTGGGCCGCCCGGCTCGCCTCGCTCGGAGCCGCTCCCGACCCGCTCCCGCTGCCCGACCTCACCGCCGAACGGCTCGCCGCCGCACTCGGCCTCGTCACCGGCCGGCAGACATACACCGCGGCTGCCGCGCGGGTAGCCCGGCACATGGACGGCGAGGACGGGGCGGGCCTCGCGGTCAAGACGATCGAACGGCTCGCCTGAGGCGGTGCCGAAGGAGACGGATCCGCCCCGGGGCGGCAGCGGGCGCAGCCGCGCCGTCGCCGATGGCGGCCGGCTCGGCGCGCTCGCCCTCGGACGGCAGCCGGGGACCGGGCTGCCCCGGTCAGTCACCCGCCCGGTGCACCGGACAGCGGGGCGCCGGTCCGGGGACGGTCACCGGTTCGGTCTCGCCGTGGGCGGGGCAGCGATCCGCCGGTTCCGCCTCCTCCTCCGGTACCGGTACGACCGCCGGGGCCGGTGCGGGCCGGCGTTCCAGCCGGAGCCGCAGCCCCTCCGGCATCAGCGTCAGCCGCTCGGCGACGGTCAGCCGGTAGCCGGGGTCGGTGTGCAGGTCGTAGCGGCGCAGCAGCAGGCCGAGGACCAGGGTCGCCTCGTGCAGGGCGAACTGGCGGCCGATGCAGGCCCGCGCGCCGGTGCCGAACGGCTTGAAGGTGTGCGGCGGCCGGGCCCGCACGGCCGCCGCGGTGAAGCGGTCCGGGTCGAACCGCTCGGCGTCCTCGCCCCACACCTCCGGCTCCCGGTGCAGCATCGGCGTCAGCACCAGCGCCCACGCGCCCCGCCGCATCGGATGCTCCCCGGCGAGAACCGTGTCCTGCCGGGCCTCGCGGGCGAAGGCGGGCGCGGTCGGCCACAGCCGCAGCGACTCGTCCAGCACCCGGCGGACGTAGCGCAGCTTGGCGATCTGGTCGTAGCCGGGCCGCTCGGTGCCGCCCCAGACGCGGTCCACCTCGGCGCGGGCCCGGGCGGCGACCTCGGGGTGCCGGGCCAGGTAGTACAGGGCGAAGGAGAGCGCGCCCGAGGTGGTCTCGTGGCCCGCCACCAGGAAGGTGATCACCTGCTTGCGGACGTTCTCCGCGGACAGCCGCTCCCCGGTCACCGGGTGCGCGGTCGCCAGCATGCGGTCCAGCAGGTCTCCCTCGCCGCCGCCGGACCGGCGCCGGTCCGCGACCAGTCCGTCGACCGTGCGGTTGAGGCGGGCCATGTCGGCCGCGTTGCGCCGGGCGGCGGCGCGGAGCAGCAGCGGGACCAGCGGTCCGGGCACGGTGTTCAGCCGTTGCGCGTAGGTCAGCGTGCCGACCATGGCCGTGACGAAGGGGTGCGGGCGCTCCCGCTCGAAGGAGCCGAAGTCGTGCCCGAACCCGGTCCGCGCGATCGTCTCCAGGGTCAGCCGGGTCATGTCACCGGGCACGTCCACCGTGCGCCCGGCCGCCCGCTGCCGGTCCCAGTGGCCGGTCAGCCGCTCGGCGACGTCCAGCATCATCCCGTGGTAGCCCTCCATGGCCTCCCGGCTGAAGCCGGGCGCCAGGACGTCGTGCGCCAGCTGCCAGTTGGGCTCGTGGTTGTAGGCGGTGAACAGGCCGTCCCCGGCCAGGGGCCGCAGATTGGCCACCCCCAGCCCGACGTGCTTGGCGAACCGCGACTCGTCCGCGAGGTCGGCGACCAGCTTCGCCCCCCACACGAACACGAACTCCTTGCCGAAGGCCCGGCGCCGGAAGATCGGGCCCAGCTCGCGCGCGAAGCGCACGGAGTCCTGCATCGGCGTGCGCCGGTCGGCGCCGAGCACATCGCCGAGCAGTGGCAGCCGGTGCGGCGGATGCGGGATGCGGTGCAGTTCGGGCCAGCCGTGCTCGGCGCTGCGGAAACCCTTCGGCAGCCCGGTCTCCATCGTCTCCGCCATGACGCGATCTCCCTTGATCCAGCGGATGGTCGAACCTGATCCAGCGGACGGTTGAAGCTGTGACGCGCGCGTGTTGTACGTGGATTCAATAGCGTGGTCCCAGTGTGGTCCTCTTGTTGAACCGGCGTCAAGTAGAGTGACGGCATGCCCGCGAACCAGGGGGAGCGCGCCCGGCGCAGACTCAGCACCGAAGAGCGTCGTGAGCAGCTGCTGTCGGTCGGCGCCCGGCTGTTCTCGGAGAGCCCCTACGACGACGTGTGGATCGAGCAGGTCGCCGAGATCGCCGGGGTGTCGCGCGGGCTGCTGTACCACTACTTCCCGACCAAGCGGGACTTCTTCGCCGCCGTCGTGGAGCGGGAGAGCGAGCGCATGCTGCGCATGACGGAGGCCGTGCCCGGGGTGCCGGCGCGTGAGCAGCTCTCCGCCGGCCTCGACACCTACCTGGGCTATGTGGAGGCCCACGCCCACGGCTTCCGCGCCTTCCACCGCGCCGACGCGGCCGGCGACCAGGCCGTGCGCCGGGTCTACCAACGGGCCCTGGCCGCGCAGGAGAAGCAGATCCTGGCCGCGCTCGCCGCCGACCCCGAGTTCGGGCCCGTCGTCGAGGCCGCTCCTCAGGTGCGGCTGGCGGTGCGCGGCTGGCTCGCCTTCACCACCGCCGTCTGCCTGGAGTGGCTGCGCGGCGAGGGGGAGCTGAGCCGGGAGCAGGTGCGGGACCTGTGCGCCCGCGCCCTCCTCGGCGTTCTCGCCTGACCCTGTCCGCCCGTGGGGCGTGGTTGGCGTGCGCCCCGATCTTCGATAGGTTAGGCAAGGCTTACCTAAGGAGGGCTCGGGATGGGTGACACGCAGGACTGGACGGCCGCACCCGGCGCGGCGGAACGGGCACGCTCGGTGCTGGCCACCGCGTGGTCGTGCGCGGTGACCGCGGACGGCGTACGCGAGGAGTACGTCGGCGCGCACACCGTGACCGAGGACGGCGCGGTGCGGCTGACCGTGCCGGACGACAGCGGCCTGATCGCGGCCACCCTGTGCGCCCCGCGCCAGGAGCCCTCCGCCCTGCTGGAGTTCGCCGACGTGGCCCCCGTGCCCGTGCGCAACCGCGTCCGTGCCCGGCTCTGGCTCTCCGGCTGGTTCGCCCCGTCCGAGGGCACCCTGCTCCTGCGGCCCACCCGGGTGGTGCTCCGGCAGTCCTCCGGGCCCGTCGTCGTCGACCTGGACGAGTTCACCGCCGCCCGGCCCGACCCCCTCGCCGGTGCCGAGTCCCGGCTGCTCACCCACCTCGCCGACGCCCACCCGGACGCCGTCGAGCGGCTCACCCGCCTGGTGCGGCCCGAGAGCCTGCACGCCGCGACCCGGGTGGCACCGCTCGCCGTCGACCGGCACGGACTCACCCTGCGCATCGAGCGCACCCGCGCCCACGGTGACGTACGGCTGCCCTTCCACGCCCCCGCCGATGACGTCTCCCAGCTCACCGAGCGCATGCACGTCCTGCTGGCGCAGGCCGCCGCCACCTGCCCCCGCGCGCTACAGCGGCAGCGCGCAGACGGCGACGGGTGACTCGAACGGCTCGCCGGCCCGGCGGAGTTCGCCACTGTCCGCGTCGACGTGGAAGACGGTGACCGTGCCGGAGCGCTGGTTCGCCGCGAACAGCAGCCGGCCGTCGGGCGAGAACGCGATCTGCCGCGGGAAGTCCCCGCCCACCGGCACCGTGCCGAGCAGCCGCAGCCGAGCCCCGTCGGCTTCCACGGCGTACCGCGCGAGGCTGTTGTGGCCCCGGTTGGCGAGGAACGCGTACCGGCCGTTCGCCGTCACCAGGATCTGCGCCGGATAGTTCGTGCCGCCGCTCGACCCCGTCGGCTGCGGCTCGCCGATGTCCAGCCGCCCGGACCGCGGGTCGTAGACGCAGACGGCCACGGTGTCGTCCACCTCGTTGGCCAGGTAGGCGTACCGCCCGCCCGGATGGAAGGTCAGATGGCGCGGTCCCGCGCCGGGCCGGGTGTGCGCCCGCGCCACCTCCGTGAGCGTGCCCTTCCCCGGGTCGAGGCGGTAGCTGTAGACGGTGTCGGTGCCGAGGTCCACGGCGAGGACGTGACCGCCGTCGGGGCTCGTCACGAACTGGTGGGCGTGCGGGCCCTGCTGACCGGGTCCGGGCCCCGGGGAGGTGTGCGTGACCAGGTCGGTGCGCTCACCCAGGGCGCCGGAGGCGTCGATCGGGTGCACGGCGACACTGCCCGAGCCGTAGTTCGCGCTCAGCAGCCAGCGTCCGGTGGGATGCACCGACAGATGACAGGGACCCGCGCCGCCCGTGCTCCGGGTGCCGAGGACCTGCCGGTCCGCGAGGCGTACGGCCGTCACCGCGCCGTCCTGCCGCTCGTCCACCGCGTACAGCGTGCGGCCGTCCGGGTGCACGGCGAGATACGACGGGTCGGGGACCCCGGTGAGCGTGCCGGACCCGGTGATCCGGCCCGTCTCCGGATCGTACGAGGCCAGGCCGATGCCGGCGCCGCCGCCCTCGACGGAGGTGTAGGTCCCCACGTACAGCGGGCGGGGCCCGGACGGCTTCCGGGGCGGGACGGCGGCCTTCGGCTCTCTGCCCGGGGCCGGCGTGTCCCCGGGCGGGGCCGCCGGGGCCGGCACCGCCACGACGGCCGCCGTACCGGCCACGGCCCCGACGAACCGGCGTCTGGTCCAGCCGCCGCGCTCCCGGTTCCGCCGGGGCGGAGGAGATCCATCTCCCGCCGTCCGTGCCTCCGTGTCCATGCCGCACCCCAGGTCGTCGGTCACCCCGCTCGTGACAGTCACCTTGGCCTGCGGACACCACCAAGGGCAAGCCGGGCAACGGGCGTTGCGCAAGGTGCAATCGCGGGGGCGGGAGCGAGCGGGCTCACCACTCCCCGTCCTCGACCGGTTTGCCCGGCGCGTCCTTCAGCGGAGTCACCTGGCCGGCGGACGGCGCCTGCCACGGGTCCAGATCGTCCCCGAGCCACTCGCCGACCGGCTTGACGCCCTCCAGGGTGTCCGCCGGGGCCAGGTCCTCGGCGTCCTCGTCGTAGTAGTCGTACCAGGGCAGGCCCGCCCGCGTGTACGCCGCCCGGTCCACCGGTGACGGCGGGGGCGCCTCGCCGGTGATCCGGCGCCACTCCGGGGGCGTGACCAGGTGGACGAACACCCGGCCGGCCGGTTCCTCGGACCAGTCGCCGAGCGGCCGGTCGTCCCGGTACACCTCCTGCCGCATCGAGCCGCCGACGCCGAGTCCCATGGCCGCGGCGGCCCGCGGGCGCGCGGCTCGAGACGCGCCGGGCCGGGCAGCCGGTGAAGGCGTACCCGGCGCTGGTGGACGACGGCGACACGGTCTCGGTCCGCCTCTTCGACACGGAGGCC